>CAMZBS010000056.1 GCA_947304695.1 uncultured Prevotella sp. | reverse complement strand
ACCCCGTGATGCTCATCCTGAAGCGCCACTACGAGTGGTGGGTCATCATGCTGGCACTCTGCAAGATTGGCGCCATCGTCATTCCCGCCACCCACATGCTGACGAAGCACGACTACGTCTACCGTAATACCAGGGCGTCAGTAAAGGCCATTATCTGTGCCGACGACGACTATATCATCGGGCAGATTAAGCTGGCCATGCCCGAGAGTCCTACGGTGAAGCAATATATCACCCTGCGCGACGAAGAAGGGTTCCACAACTGGAGGAAGGAATGGAAGGAAGCACCGCAGTTTGAGCGTCCCGCCTTCGTCAACGACAACGACGACACCATGTTGATGTACTTCACCAGCGGCACCAGCGGCGAGCCGAAGATGGTGGCCCACGACTACCTCTACGCCATGGGACACCTGACGACGGGCGTGTTCTGGCACAACCTGCACCCGGGTTCGCTCCACCTCACGGTGGCCGACACGGGCTGGGGCAAGGCGCTGTGGGGCAAGTTCTACGGCCAGTGGTTCGCCGGGGCAACGGTCTTCGTGTTCGACCATGAGAAGTTCAATGCCGACACGCTGCTGCGCCAGATGGAGAAATACCACGTGACCAGCTTCTGCGCACCCCCGACCATCTATCGCTTCATGATTCGCGAAGACCTGTCGAAATACGACCTCTCGTCGCTGGAATACTGCTGCACCGCCGGTGAGGCACTGAACCCCGCCGTGTTCGACAAGCTCAAGGAGCTGATTGGCCTGAACATCATGGAGGGCTTCGGCCAGACCGAGACCACCATGACGCTGGGCACCTTCCCATGGATGACTCCGAAACCCGGAAGCATGGGCATCCCCAACGCACAGTACGACATCGACCTGCTGCGTGCCGACGGCACGTCGTGCGAGGACGGTGAGAAGGGCGAAATCGTCATCCGCGTGGGCGACCGCAAGCCCATCGGCCTGTTCAAGGAATACTACCGCGACAAGGAGAAGACACGCGAGGCGTGGCACGACGGCTATTACCACACGGGCGACATGGCCTGGCGCGACGAGGACGGCTACTACTGGTTCGAAGGCCGCATTGACGACGTGATCAAGTCGTCAGGCTACCGCATCGGCCCGTTCGAGGTGGAGAGCGCGCTCATGACCCATCCTGCCGTGGTGGAATGTGCCATCACCGGTGTGCCCGACGACATACGCGGCATGGTGGTCAAGGCCACCGTGGTGCTGGGCAAGGAGTGGAAGGACAAGGCTGGCGACGACCTTGTGAAGGAACTGCAACAGCACGTAAAGAAAGAGACAGCTCCCTACAAATATCCCCGAATCATCGAGTTTGTAGACGAGCTGCCTAAGACCATCAGCGGCAAGATACGCCGCGTGGAAATCAGAGAGAGAGACGCGAAATAGGGCGCGTCAGCGGGCCATCAGCGAGATGGCAAACCCACCGCCCGGAGCCTCGGTCAAGCGGAGCACATCGCCCTGCTTGACCGCTTTTTTTGTGATGACATAAGCCTGCGGGTTCTTCTCGTAGTGGGCATCCTTGGCATCCTGATAGATGGTGCAGTCGTACTTGCGGCCCTTGTCAAGGAAGTCCAGGCGAACCTCGGCCTTGTGGCCCTGCTCGTCGCACTTGCCGCCCACGAACCAGTTGTCGGTGCCCTTGGCCTTGCGGGCCACGGTGATATAGTCGCCCGGCTCGGCCTCCAGGTAGCGGGAATCGTCCCAGTCGCAGGCCACATCCTTGATAAACTGGAAGGCATCCATGTATTTGGCATAGTTCTCAGGCAGGTCGGCAGCCATCTGGAGCGGGCTGTACATTGTGAGATAGAGGGCCAGCGAACCACAGAGAGTGATGCGTGCCCACGACGTGTTGTCGCTCCACTCGCTCAGCCGGGTGACGAAGATGCCGGGCGTGTAGTCCATCGGGCCGCCCTGCAGGCGGGTGAAGGGCAGGATGCAGGTGTGGTCGGGATTGCTGCCGCCAAAGGCTTCATACTCGGTGCCACGGGCACTCTCGCCTCCCACCAGGTTGGGATAGGTGCGGCAGAGGCCCGTAGGACGTGTGGCCTCGTGGCTGTTCACCATGACATGATGCTTGGCTGCCTGCTGGATGACGTAGAGGTAGTGGTTGTTCATGGACTGCGAGTAGTGGTGGTCGCCACGGGGAATGATGTCGCCCACGTAGCCGGTCTTCACGGCATCATAGCCGTAGCGGTTCATCAGCGTCAGTGCGTCCTCCAGATGGCGCTCGTAGTTCTGCGTGCTGCTGCTGGTCTCGTGGTGCATCATGAGCTTGACGCCACGCGAATGGGCATAGTCGTTGAGGGCCTTGATGTCGAAGTCGGGGTAAGGGGTGACAAAGTCGAACACGTCGCGCTTCCACATGTTGGCCCAGTCTTCCCAACCCACGTTCCATCCTTCGACCAGCACCTGGTCGAGGCCATTGTCGGCTGCGAAGTCAATGTAGCGGCGCACCGTCTCGTTGTTGGCAGCATGGCGGCCGTTGGGCTTCACCTTCAGCCAGTCAATCTGGTCGAGCTTCACCGAGGGGAACTCGTCGGTATAGTTCCAGCTGCTCCTGCCCACGATCATCTCCCACCACACGCCACAGTATTTCGTGGGGTGAATCCAGCTGGTGTCGTCCAGCTTGCAAGGCTCGTTCAGGTTCAGGATGAGGTTGCTGGAGAGCATGTCGCGGGCATCGTCAGAGACCATCACCGTGCGCCAGGGCGTCGTGCAGGGCGTCTGCATGCAGCCTTTCAGCCCCGTGGCGTCGGGAGTGAGATGGCTCACAAACGTGAGCCTGTCGGGGTCAAGGTCAAGGTGCATGGTGGCATAGTCCAGGCAGGCAGCCTCATGGATGTTGATGTAAAGACCGTCGGCCGACTTCATCTGCAAGGCCGTCTGCACACCCGTCTCGGAAAAGACGGCCACCGAGGAATTAGTCCAGTTCACGGCATCGTGGAAAAGCGAACGGATCTGCGACAGGCGCGACTCCTGCGTCACCTGCTCCTGCGTGTCGTAGTCGCCGGGAAGCCACCAAGCGGTGTGGTCGCCGGTCATGGCAAACTCGGTCTTCTCTTCCTTGATCAGAAAGTAGTTCAGGTTCTGCTGCTGGGGAAACTCGTAGCGGAAGCCGATGCCGTCGTCGTAGACACGGAAGCGCACAATCATCTCGCGCTGCTCCCTGGGCTGCCACAGCACGGCGGCCAGCTCGTTGTAGTGGTTGCGGATGGTCTTGGTCTCGCCCCAGACGGGCTCCCACGTCTCATCAAACGACGAGGGCTGCTCGGCCTTGACCTGAAAGCCTGCCAGCAGGTCGGTCTCGTCAAGTTTCTTCGAGGCATGCTTGTCGCGAGCCAGCTCCAGACCCAGGTGGGACGGTGCCACAACGGGGCGGCCCTTGTAGGTCATCTCGTATGTGGGACGGCCCTGCTGGTCTACAGAGAACGTTACTTCTACCTGCCCGTTGGGCGACTTCACAGTGCCTGCCATTGTCATCAGCGACATGAGCAACAGGCTTGCTAAGGAATATATGCGTTTCATCTTCATTATGAAATATTGGTTATCGTACTGGCAATCTTGTCGACGTTCATGCTGCGCGCACTGGCATCGAAGATTTCCTTGTATAGCCCTCCCTTGCGATAGACCTCGCTGGGTGTGCCGCCCTGCACCACACGGCCCTGCTCCAGCACGTAGATCTGGTCGGCATCGATAATCTGACCGATGTTGTGGGAAATGATAATGACCGTGCGCCCCTGCTTGATGGCGTCGATGCTGGCCTTGATCTGCTCGGTGGCAATGGCATCGAGGCTGGCCGTGGGCTCGTCAAGGAAGATAATGGGGGGATTCTTCAGGAACATGCGCGCAATGGCCACTCGCTGCTGCTGGCCGCCACTGAGCTGCAGAGCGTGGGTGTCAAAGCCTGCTGGCAGCTGCATGACCTGGTCGTAGATGTAGGCTTGGCGCGCTGCACGCACCACATCGTCATGGGTGGCCTGCGGATTTCCGTACTTGATGTTCTCCTCGATGGTGCCGTCGAAGATGTGGTTCTTCTGCAAGACCAGACCCACATGGTCGCGAAGCCAACGGGTGTCCCAGTCGCCCAGGGAAACGCCGTCGAGCCGAATGCTTCCGCTGTCGGGGTTGAAGAACTTGTCGAGCAGGTTGACCACGGTGCTCTTACCGGCTCCGCTCAGTCCCACCAGAGCGGTAATCTTGCCCGGCTCTATGTGCATCGTGACCTGGTGCAGAGCCTTGGTGCCGTTGGGATAGGTAAAGTCAACGTCGTGAAGCTCGAAGTCGCCCTTCACCTCTTGGGGCTTGTACTTTCCGGCTGTTTCAACCTCATGGTCGGCCTGCAGGATGCCAAAGAAGCCCTCGGCGTAGATCAGCGCGTCGTTCACATCGTCATAGATGCGGTGCAACTGGCGTATGGGGGCACTCACATTGGCAAACAGCATGACGTGATACATGATTTTTCCTATCGACATGCCAGGATAGTCAATCAGCACCAGATAGGCCGTCAGGATGATGATGAGCACCGTGCCTATCTGCTCCAGGAAGCTCTTCAGACCGTTGAAGAAGTAGCTTTGCTTGCGGGTGCCCAACTGCAGGTCGGTCATGGAACGCTGCAGCGTTGCCTGCCGGTCGGCCTCTATCTGCTCACGGTTGAACGACTTGATGACCGTGATGCTCTCAATGATGTTCAGGATGCCCTGACTCACGGCTTGATGACCGCCAAAGATACTGCGTCGACCGCCTTTCATGCGGCAGGCCTGAACGTAGGTAACCCAGAAATAGACCGGAATGATGCACAAGGCCACCAAACCCACGTAGACATTGGCCCAGAACATCAGTCCAAGGGCCAGCACGGCACTGGTGAAAAGGGGCAGTATCTCGATGAAGAAATTGTTCACCGTATTGCTCAGGCTCATGATGCCACGGTCAATGCGCGACTGCAGCTTGCCCGTTTCGTTGCCCTCCTCTGAAAAGAACGCCATGCGGAACGACAGCAAACGCTCGACCACCTGCAGCGAAAGGTCGCGGCTGACGAGAATACGCATGCGCTCACCGTAATAACGCTGGAAGAACGTAACCACTGCACCCACTACTTCCTTACCCAGCAGAATGACGCTGATCACGGTCAGGATGCGCACCGCACTGCTCCAGGAGAAGCCGCCCGGTGTCTGAATGAGCGCATTGATGGCATCGACGGCACGGTCAAGAACCACGGCGTTCACCTGAGCCATGAGCGAGCCCAGCAACGTCAATGCCAGTGTCACCGCGATGAGCCACCTGTAAGGCAGCACAAACGGCAGCAGGTTACGTAACAGTCCCCAGACGTTCATACGTCCGGAAGCAGCGTTATTTGCGTCCACTATTCACTATCAGTTCAATAATATTATTGTTGAAATCGTCGGCCTGCATCAGCTGTTCAATGGAAAGGTGCATGCGGTAGCGCCAGTAGTGGCGCGGGTTGGCGGGGATGTTGATGCGCTCGGCGTTCTGGTCGGGAAGGCGCAGGCGTTCGTCAATTGACAGCCAGTCCTGAAGCGACAGCAGGCAAAGCATCGACGGCGACGTAAGGTGGCGTGAGACAATGTCCTTTGCCAGCCAGCCTGGCAGCGGATGGGGAGCCGTACCGCCACGACGCAGTGTGTGGCAGTAGTAGTCCTGCGTGCGTTCTTCATCCTCATCCCACCACTGGCGCAACGTGGACATGTCGTGGGTGGAAATGGTGCAGACGGAACGATAGGGATTATGGGACAGCTTTCCAAAACGGATGCCCTGCTCCTTCGGCATGGACTGAATCTCAAGCGACAGGATGCGCAGTTCGTTCATGACCCAAGGCACGCAATCGGGCACCATGCCGAGGTCTTCGGCACAGACCAGCATGCGGGTGGCCTGCGTCAGAAGCGGCAGCTTCTTCATGGCCTCCTCATACCAGAACTGGTTGTTACGACGGTAGAAATAGTCATTATAGAGCTCCCAGAAACGGTTCTGCTCATCCGATGGAAGTTGCTTGAAAGCCTCCATGCGGGTGGCATTGATGCGCGGATGCCACATGTCGTGCTGCTTGTGGTCTTCCAGGAAGAACTCCTCGCGGAAGGGTACGCCCCACCGCTCCACTTCTTCGCGGCTCATGGGCAGCGACGGCTGGAACTGACCATAGAGGCCGCTCTTGTGCGGAACGGGAATCTCCCATATGCGGAAGAAGCCCAGCACATGGTCTATTCGGTAGGCATCGAAATACTCGGCCATCTTGCGGAAGCGGCGCACCCACCACGAACAACCGTCGGCCAGCATGGCATCCCAGTTGTAAGTGGGGAATCCCCAGTTCTGACCATCCTCGGAGAAAGCATCAGGCGGCGCACCTGCCTGGCCATTCAGGTTGAAGTATTTGGGCTCAACCCAAGCCTCAACACCGTCGCGCGAGATGCCAATGGGAATGTCGCCCTTCAGCACAACATGCTGCTTGCGTGCATGCTCGTGGGCTGAATGCATCTGCTTGTCAAGATGATACTGCACGAAGCACCAGAAGTCAAGCGTCTTCTGATCGGGTGTTGCCAGCTCTTTGGGCCACTCCGAGAAGGTTGCCGTGCCATAGAGGTCGCGATAGAAACAGAAGCGTGCATAGGGTTCCAGCCACTCCTTGTTCGACTCAAAGAAATGCTTGTAGTCTGCCTTGCGCTTGGTGGCCGTCCATTCTTGATGGAAGACCTCTTTTATATAGTCCATCTTGGCAGTGAACATGCGCTCATAGTCAATCTGCGTCAAGGCGTTCAGCTCCTGACGTACAGCCTCGAACTTCTGCCGCAATGCCTCGTCCTTCAGTTCAGGCAGCTGACGAAGGTCGGTATACTGGGGGTGAAGGGCATAGATGCTGATGGAATTATAGGGATAAGAGTCCTGCCAGGTGTGAGTCATGTTGGTATCGTTGATGGGCAGAATCTGCAAAACACGCTGACGCGTCTTGGCACACCAGTCAATCATCAACTTCAAATCGCCGAAGTCGCCCACACCGAAACTGCCTTCACTGCGAAGCGAGAACACGGGAATGACCGTACCGGCTGCCTTCCACGGAAATACAGGGAAGTAGGTTTGAGACAGTTCATAGACCACCACTTCCCCTTGGGTCATTTCAGGAAGGGAGACGAAGCGGTTTGCTGCCTGTTCCCACAGACAGTCAACATTGCCAAGGATGACAAACTTGAACTCAAAGGTTCCCGGCAAGCGGTCGGCATCAAGACTGACAACCCACTCATGGCAGTCATGCTCGGTCATGGGCAGAGCACGCTTGTAGTCCCATGCTCCCAGGTATTCAGCAGCACCCACAATGCCCAGCTGCTCATGGTTCTTGAGCTGCGGAGCACGTACTTTGAGCCTCACGGTGCGTGAAAACTCTGTCTTGGCACTCAATTGCCGCTCACGGGCAACCAGACACTCCGTGAAAGCCGAACTGTACAGATAGGCATCTTCAGGTGCGTCAATCCAACGGTCGTACACCGTATAGCTTGCACCCCGCGCGGCAACAAACTCCAAGCGGTGTATCTCAACAAGCCATTCGTGGCGTTTCTCTTCGCCCTGACTGTTCACACTGTAGTAATAGTCGATGTAAGTTCCTACCTTAGCATTTCTCGACAGTTCCACAAACCAGTTGCGACCATCGAGCGTTGTCATTTCATAATGCTCCACGCTGCCTTTCTCACCCATCAGGTTCAGCACGAGCTGTTCGCCAAAGGCGGTCTGATACTCAAGGTTAAATAGTAATTTCATATCGCGTTCATTGTTTTATTTTGGTTCAAAATTACAACTTTTTTCACTATCAGTATCACGTTTTTTCCACATAACAGGCACAGTTTTAATGCAAACGTTTGCATCTTTCAAATTAAATATGTACCTTTGCTGCCAACATACTAAAACAACAGAAAATGAAAAAAACACTACTTACGGCATTCCTGATGGTTCTGACCATCGGCACTGCCGCCCAAACGCTACCCCAGTGGCCAGCAGTTACGAAAGAAGCGAAGCCTGGTTCACGCTGGTGGTGGCTCGGTTCGGCCGTTGACGAGGCCAACCTGCAATGGAACATTGCCGAATATTCCCGCACCGGCATTGGAACACTGGAGATTACACCCATCTACGGCGTGAAAGGCAACGAGAAAAACGAACTGGCCTACCTGTCAGAGAGATGGCTGCAGGCACTGAACGCCTGCCAGACCACAGGCGACAGCCACGGTGTGGACATCGACATGAACGGCGGAACAGGCTGGCCTTTCGGTGGCCCCCGTGTGAAAATGGCTGAAGCAGCAGGCAAGCTGGTGACCAAGACGGAGGTCATGACAGCCGACGGCACTAAACCCTTGACCTACAATGTGGCCACCCCAGAGGGCAATGCACCGCTGAACAAGGTGATGGCCTACCGGCAGGACGGCGACAGCCACGAAGCCATTGACGTGACAGAACACGTCAGCGGCAACACGCTGAGCTGGACGGCCCCCGCAGGACAGTGGCGGCTGCTGGCCATCTACAACGGCCACACGCTGCAACAAGTAAAGCGTGCCGCACCAGGAGGCGAAGGCTACGTGCTGGATCACTTCGATGCCGATGCCGTCAGGAACTACCTGAACTATTTCGACACCCAGTTTGAGAAGTTTGGTGCCCGCTGGCCCCACACGTTCTTCAACGACTCCTACGAAGTCTACGGGGCCGACTGGACACCCAAGATGTTCGACGAGTTCCTGAAATACCGTGGCTACAAGCTCGAAGACCACATGGACCAGCTGCTGGGCTACCGCAGCGACGAGGGCAATCAGGTGCTGGCCGACTACCGCCAAACACTTTCCGACATGCTGCTGAACAATTTCACACGTCCTTGGGTCGCCTGGGCCCACAGCCACGGAGCCACCGTGCGCAACCAGGGGCACGGTTCGCCGGGCAACCTGCTCGACTTCTACGCTGCCGTCGACATTCCCGAAATCGAGGGTTTCGGCATCACCGACTTCAAGATACGCGGTCTTCGCACCGACGGCGGGTTCACCAGCCCCAACCTGAGCGACCTGGCCACGCTGAAATATGCCTCAAGTGCCGCCCACGTCACGGGCAAGCCGCTGACCAGCAGTGAGACATTCACCTGGCTGGCTGAGCACTTCCGCGTGTCACTATCACAAATGAAGCCCGATCTTGACCTGATGTTCATTGCGGGCGTGAACCACATCTTCTTCCACGGCACCACCTATTCGCCCCGCGAAGCCGCCTGGCCGGGGTGGAAGTTCTATGCATCCATCGACATGAGTCCCACCAACAGCATCTGGCGCGATGCCCCGGCCATGATGCAGTATGCCACACGCTGCCAGAGTTTCCTGCAAATGGGCACACCAGACAACGACCTGCTGGTCTATGCCCCGTTCCAGCATGCCATGCACCAAAACACTGGTGCCAATGCAGCACGGCTGCAGCTGTTCGACATCAACACCCTGTCGCAGAAGATTCCGTCGCTGGTCAGCGCCGTGAAGTACATTGAAGCAGCCGGACTGGACTGCGACTTCATCAGCGACCAACAGTTGCTGGCCACCACCTGGACCGACGGCAAGCTACAGACAGCCGGAGGTACGCGCTACAGCGGACTGCTCGTTCCCGTAAGCACCCATCTGCCTGCCGACGTAAAGGCCCACTTAGACCAGCTGGCTGCACAAGGAGCGCCCATCGTCTACGACAACAGTGCCGCTGCCATTGCCTCATTCGGGCTGGAAGGCGAAGCCATGCGCACCGAACTGGGTCTGCGCACCATTCGCAGGAAGAACGCTTCGGGCCATCACTACTTCATCACCAACCTTTCTGCCAACGACGCACAAGGACTCGTCACACTGGCCGTTCCGTTCCAGGGAGCTGCCCTTTTCGACCCCATGACGGGTCAGATTACCGCTGCCCACACAGAAGACGGCAAGGTATATCTGTCGCTTCAGTCGGGCCAGTCGGTCATCCTTCAGACCTACGACAGCCCCATTTCACTGGAAGAAGCAATTCCCGTGACGGCCATGAAAGGCATCGACATCGGCAGCGAATGGCAGCTGACATTCCCGGAGAGCAGCACCCCCACCCTCTTCCAGCTTGGCAACAAGCCCAGGACATGGGAAACGCTCGACGGACAGAGTGCTTACATGGGCACCGGCGTGTATGAAACCACGTTCAGCGTAGACGCCAAGACCCTGCAGATGGGCAACGGCGGCTTCCTGTTAGACCTTGGCGACGTGCGGGAGAGTGCCCGGGTGTTCCTCAACGGCGACAGCATCGGCACCGTTTGGGCCGCACCGTTTATGATTGACATCAGCGGGAAAGTGCGCCAGCAGAACACTCTGCGCATTGAAGTGACAAACCTTCCGGCCAACCGCATCCGCCAGATGGACATCGACGGGGTGCAGTGGCGCATCTTCAAAGACGTGAACATTCTTGACATTGTAGGCGGAAGCACCAGTCAAAGCGGTGTCACCTACAACAACTGGGAGCTTATGCTGTCGGGCCTGAACAGCACAGTGCGACTGGTTCCGCTGCGTCTGCAGGCCACGGAACTGACCACCCAACTCTGTGCTTTCGCCCATGACGGCGACGATTTCTTCCCCACCTACAGTCTGACCACGCCCTCGGGACAGCCCGTTGCAACACTCAGCGTGACCGATACCGAAGGCCGTCCGTACAGCGACTTCACCTTCGACGCGGCCAAACAACAACTCACCGTGACTGGCTCGGCACCCGACTACATCGTCGTGAAGGCCACCGACCAGGACGGAACAGCCAGCGAAACTATCCTCCGGGCCTACGGTGCCTACACGCGACAACATGCCCTGGACTTCACGGGCGACGTGGCTCCGCTGTGCGGATGGACTAACTTTACCTCGAAATTCACCATCAACGGATTTACGACAACCACCAACTACTGGCACCGCGCCTCCGCTTCGGGCAAGGAACTGACCAATCTCTACGACGGCATGACCTTCCGTTGCGACAACTCGAACAACTATTTCTTCTGTCCCGACTACGGAATGATGGCCACCTACGACTTCGACATCAACTTACAGGCTGCCGACGGCGACATCTGCCTGCTGTCGTTCCTCAAGGGTGGCGAACCGGCTGTGGACTACAGAGCCGAAGACTCGCTGCTTTCCATCATGATCTGCAACGACAGCAAGGATGGCCTGACACTGGAAATGAAGGGGCGCAAGGAGTGCTACATCTACCGCACACTGCAGGTCTACCGTCCCAAGCAGGCTCCGACGGGCATTACCCGCTTGACCACAGCGGCCAACGACGGGCTTTTCTACAATCTACAGGGGCTGCGGGTGAAGCGTCCCGAACGGGGAATCTACATCCGCAACGGAAGGAAGGTGCTTGTGAGATAACGCTCAACGGGTACGGCCCCAGTATTTCCTGTTGTTGAGAATATAGATGCCTTTGCGCTGCTGGCCGGTCATACGGCGACCGTCGAGCGTGTAAACGGCATCTTTATTTTGTGTCTGTGCCCAGACGGGACTGATGCCTGTCGACACCTTGCCCTGCAGGCCGTCCTTTGTGTAATAGCCTCCATTCACAAAACTGAAATCGGCAGTCTGTGGCGAACCGCTGTTGCTGAAGATGATGCCCGTGGGCTGAGCGGGATTGGTGCCCGTATAAGTGTTGTCCCACGTCCATTTCCAGACGGAATAGCCGTTTGAGGCCGTTCCCAGTCTCTGGCAATCCACACCAGGCCACTTGCCGCCTGTATAGTTGCCGGTATCCCAAGCCCAGCACTGAATGGTGGAAGTCCACGTGAGCGGGGCTTCGAAGAAGGCACACATCTCGCCTTCAGCCACCGTGCAGAACGACGGAATCTCAAACTGCGGCTCTACCTTCTTTTCCTTGACGACATAGGTGCGGGTCACGACCGTTGACTGGTCGACGCTCCCGCCCACCACCAGTCCTACGGAGAGCGTGGTCGTTCCCACGGGAATGGTGAGCTGGGCTCCCGAAGGCACCGTGTAGGTGGGGCCGCCGTTGAGCGAATAGGCCAGCTGGGCACCGCTCTGTGCGGTCACAGCCGTGAGCGTGGCCTTCTGCTCTCCTTCGTAGGTGCTGGAAGCAAGGTCAACCCACGGGATGTTCATTGTCACAGGGAAATAGTAGGCATAGTGAGGGCCAGAAAGCACCTTTACCCACATGGCAGCGTCGGGCACATACTGACTGGTGTTGCCCACGACAACCAGAAGCTTGTTGTCGACCATGTTGGCAAAGAAAGCCTGGGCTTCGCGCACATTGGTAAAACCGCTGGTATTGGTGATGCCTGCGGTCTTGCGGGCCTCAATCATCGATTTCAGCTCCGTGGGATAAGCCTGCCAGTGCTTCAGGAACACGCAGGGCGTGCCCGGCATGGCCAGCATGAAGGCATTGGCGGCCAGCGTGT
>CAMZBS010000055.1 GCA_947304695.1 uncultured Prevotella sp. | reverse complement strand
TATCAGCTGTTGCACCAGCCTCCTGCATGTGGTAGCCAGAGATAGAGATGCTGTTGAACTTAGGCATCTTCTGAGAAGTATATTCGAAGATGTCGGCGATGATCTTCATCGAGAATGCAGGCGGATAGATATAGGTGTTGCGCACCATGAACTCCTTCAGAATATCGTTCTGGATGGTTCCTGCCATCTCTTCAAGCTGGGCACCCTGCTCCAGACCGGCCACAATATAGAAGGCCAGAATGGGCAGCACGGCACCATTCATGGTCATGGAAACGGACATCTTGTTCAAAGGAATGCCACCGAAGAGCACCTTCATGTTCTCCTCATTGCAGATAGACACACCAGCCTTACCCACATCACCCACCACGCGGGCGTTGTCGGGGTCGTAGCCACGGTGTGTAGGCAGGTCGAAGGCCACGGAGAGTCCCTTCTGACCTGAAGCCAGATTGCGGCGATAGAAGGCATTCGACTCCTCAGCCGTTGAGAATCCTGCATACTGGCGGATCGTCCACGGGCGGAAGGGATACATCATGGAATACGGGCCACGAAGGTAAGGCGGAATACCTGCGGTAAAATCGAGGTGCTCCATGCCTTCAAGGTCTTCTTTGGTATAGACGGGCTGAATGTCAATCTGCTCAGGTGTACGCCAGTTAGCGCTGATGCCATTCTCCTGCTGCCACTGCTGACCATCCTTCTGCTGGATGCCAGCGTAGATATCAATATTGCTAAAATCTTTTCTCATAATTAAGACCCCCTCCCCGCTCCCCCTAAGGGGGAGAGTAGAATGTTTAGTGGGGAGGATTCTACATTATATTTTTTATTGTGAGTTTATCCCTGTTACCACTCCCCTCCATATAGGGAGGGGCTGGGGGTAGGTCTAAATTCCTAATTTCTGATTATACGCCTTGAGCGTTTCGAGCTGGTTAGACTTAACGTGAATGAAGTTCTCGATGCCAGCGGCCTTCAGGTCTTCCGAGCAAGCGGGAGCACCTGCTACCACAAACATGGCGCGGCCAGCGAGATACTGGAAGGCGGGAATGGCATATTCGGCGTACTCATCATCCGAAGAGCAGATAACCACGATGTCGGCTTTGGCTTCGAGGGCTGCATCAACGCCTTCTTCAACGGTCTTGAAGCCAAGGTTGTCCTTCACCTTATAGCCTGCGGCAGCCAGGAAGTTGCAAGAGAACTGGGCGCGTGCCTGACGCATGGCGAGGTTGCCGATGGTGAGCATGAAGGCGATGGGCTGCTTCTGGGCTTTCTCAGTGGAAAGGCGCAAGGTCTCAAACTCAGAGGCAAGACGCTCGGTGTTGAGGGCGGGAAGTTCAGCTGTTTCGTTTGCTGCTGAAGCACAGCAACATGCAGAGCTGCAGGGCTGCTTGCCCTCGCTGGTCTCAGTGAAGTTGGGGAACTGGTTGGTGCCGAGGATGAACTCGCGACGGGTGGCGGCAGCGGCGTGACGCTTCTCGTTCGAGGTGTTCACGGCAGTGGTGATGTTGCCTTTCAGGGCTTCTGCCAAGAAACCACCAGCTTCCTCAACAGCAAGGAACAGTTTCCAGCCTTCCTTGGCAATGGCATCGGTGAGATGCTCAATCGTATAAGAACCGCCAGAGACATCGACGAGTTTGTCGAAGTGAGCTTCTTCCTTCAGCAACAGCTGCTGGTTACGAGCGATGCGCTCTGCAAACTCCGTAGGCTGCTCATACGGTTTATCGAACGGCGTGACAATGATGGAGTCGACGTTGGCAATGGCTGCCGACATGGTCTCAGTCTGCGAACGGAGCAGGTTGACGTAAGAGTCGAACAGGGTCTGGTTGTACTGCGAAGTGATGGCGCATACATGCATCTGGCAGGCACAGTCGCACTTGGGTTCAAACTGCTTCACAATCTGTGCCCACAGCAGACGGGCTGCACGGAATTTTGCTATTTCCATGAAATAGTTCTCCGAGACACCCATGTTGAACTTGATACGCTTGGCGGCCTCGGTAGCATCGATGCCAGCCTCGGTGGCCAGGTTCAGGTACTCAGCACCCCATGCCAGAGCGTAGCCCAGTTCTTGATAGATGTAGGCACCGGCATTGTTAAGCGACACGCTGTTCACGTTAATGCACTTGTAGCCGGGCAGTTCCTTCAGGGCAGCTATGAGCTGAGGCAGGAATTCGGTACACAGCGACGAGGTGTCTTTGCCCTTTTTCAGGATTTTCTCAATGGGATCGAAGTTGATGCTTCCCTTCAGTTCGTCCAGCGGGTAGTTCTTCTCCTTGAAGTAGGCCACCAGCATCTCAGCCAGCTCCACACAGTGACGCTGACAGGTCTTGAAGTTCAATTCGACATACTGCGGCAGGATGCCATCAAGCAACGTCTCGATGAGTTCCTTGCTGACTTCATTGCCGTGAATCTGAAATCCGAGCGAGTCGACACCTTTGTTCAGCACGTCGAGCGCCTTGGCGTTGGCCGCCTTAGCATCCTCCACCTTGATGTCCTGACGGACGAACCACAGATTGTTGTCCTTCTTGTTGCCTCGCACGAACGGAAACTCACCGGGCAGCGAATCAACAGCTTTCAACTCCTTCAAGTCCTCGCGACGATAGAAGGGCTGCACATTAAAACCTTCATTTGTTCTCCATACCAGACGTTTCTGGAAGTCGGCACCTTTCAGGTCCACTTCAATCTTGTCCAGCCACTCTTGTGTGGTGGGCGCAGTAAACTCGGTAAAGAGCTTTTCTTTGATGTTTGACATAGTTTGTGTAATTATTTATATAAGTTGTTTTGGCTTTAAAAGTATGCAAAGTTACAAAAGAGTTGTCAGTTTAAATAACAAACAACTCTTTTTTTGCTTTACCTTAATGATTTTTAAGAACTATTCCCATACAACCATCAGAGGCTGACGCAGGCCGCGCATCGTCCAGTCGGCACGCAACTGCCATTCGGAAAGAGTGCGCACGTCGTGTTTTGACCAGGCTGAACCAAAATAATAGGTATAGGGTTCGCCCTTGTAGTCATTTCGGATGCCAAGGATGTGGCCTTCATTGCCGCCGCTGGGCTTGTCGAAAAGCATTTTCCGGGTCTCGCTGACCCCATCGGGGAAGAGGGCACCCACAAACAGCTGGCAGTTGCAGACACGAGGGTTGTCGGTAGGATCGGCATAGAGCACACAGTCACTACCCAACAAGATGTTCTGCTTGTCCTCGGAGTGAATGACTGCTCCCGTAGCCAGCGAAACAGGCTGTGAAAGTCCGTCGTACCAAACTCTGACACGATTGAAGTTCGACCCTTTATCGAGCTGAACGAGGCGATGTTCTGTAACGGCGGTGTCGCCCTTGACGACAGCAGGATGGTAGTTGAGCTGCACGGTGGTACGCATGGGGCCGTTGTCAAGAATCTGATAGTCCTTGAAACAATAAGGATAGACCAGCTGGCCGTCGGCCATCAGGGCTGGTGTGCCACAACCTAAGGTGGGGCCTACCTGATAGAGATCCATACCGCGCCCGTGGTCATTATGATAGGAATTCAGCCGATAGAGCGAATCGCCGCGCTGGCGGTTTTCCCTGCGCAGTTTCTCAACAGCAGGCATCATTACAACATCTTCAATCCAGTAGCGCTGTTCCACCACCAGTTCTGGAGTATTCTTCGACCACACATCTGTACCATAGCTCCGCTCACCCGTCCGCTGGAGTGCAGGTCCATAGACACGGTAGGCACCACGGTCGTTTTCCCAGGCATAATCGTCCTTCCGTTCAGGATAGACACGTCCGTAACAAACCGTTGCATAGACTTTGGGAGTTCCTTTTCTGATGGTGAACGTAAACTTGCCATGGGGACGAACGCCTACATCGAGCAGCACCTCGCCATCATAGCTCAACTGATAAGGCACCTCAAGACCGCCTTCATCGAGCACGATGAACTGACGTCCACCTTGGATGCCCAGCCGCTCGTAGAGCTGGTTGGCAGCCACCTCGACCACCTGCTGGCGGAACTCGTCACTTTCATTGATTACCGTCAGACGAATGGAGGTGTTGCCTCCGTTGACGGAACCATCCTCAAAGCGAAGGTGCTCACAGGCAGCCAACAGGAAGGCTCCCACACCGAAGTTGGCCTGCGAACGGGCATCAACAGTCTTGGTGGGATCGGGCTTCTCACCGATGGGCTGCACGAAGCCCACGCTTCCGTCAGGCTGCAAAGCTTTTGTCACCAGATAGTTCCAAGCCTTTGCAATCACAGGTTCATAGGCAGCACGGTCAAGCAGTCCGTGGTTCACTCCCCAAAGCATACCATAGGTAAAGAAGGCGGTGCCAGATGTCTCAGGGCCTGGAGCATCCTCCTCGCAAAGCATGGAACGGCTCCAATAGCCGCCAGGACGCTGCACACGTGCCACACCCTCAGCAAGTTCACGGAACCGCTGCACGAAGAAGGGACGATGCTGATAGTCGCTCGGCATATCGTTCAGCACCTTGGCCAGTCCGGCCAGCACCCATCCGTCGCCACGTGCCCAGAAACTCTTTCCGTCGTTACAGGCAGTCTTCACCTTGGGCCAGATGTATTTGGCATCACGGTAATAGAGTTGTTCATCTTTGTCGTACATCAGTTCGTCGGCCCATTTGAAGTTGGCATAGAGCTTGTCCAGATACTTCACCTCGCCCGTAGTCTTATAGAGCTTGGCAAAGACAGGCATGACCATATAGAGAGCATCGGCCCACCACCAGAAATCAGTTTCCTGCGATCGGCACTCGGTATCCATGACTTCGATGGCACGCTTGATTTTGAACTGAGAGCTGAGCGCGGAGAACTGATAATTTCTTGCGCCGTTGTCCAGTTCGTAGAGATCGAGGTAGGTTTGGAAACAGATTTGCCAGTCGCCAAAGAGCACGTAGTCGTGACCCTCACCGTAGTTCTTGTACTTCCATTTCGACGGATCCTTCTCCTGAGCACCCATCCATTTGTTGTGGCGTGCCCACGTCTCGCTATAGTCGCGCCAGCGAGCTACCTCCAGCAAGCGGTAGGCTTCCATGTTGCCGGTGTGATAGGCAGCCTCATCCCAGAAGGAGCGCACCAGCGGTGAGTGGTGCTGCTGCCAGTAGTCGTTCACCTTGGTAATGATTTCAACGGTCGAGAGCGGCTTGGCTTCAGGACGTTGCTTCCTGCTTCGTGCCTCAGTGGAAAGAGAAAGCAGAAACAGGGCGGTCAGTAGTAGTGTGATTCGTTTCATATCGTGGGGGTTATTTTAGGTGCTCATTAAAGAAGTTCACGCACTGACGGAACAGGTGATTGCGGGTATTGCCTCCATAGATGCTGTGATTGCGGTTGGTGTAGACCAGCTGGCGGAAATCCTTGTCAGCCTGCACCAGTGCCTCAACATACTCGGCTGTATTCTGATAGTGTACGTTGTCGTCGCACAGTCCATGACACAGCAGCAGCGCGCCTTGCAGCTTCCCCGCACGTGCAATGGGGTTCACCTGGTCATAGCCCTGGGCATTCTCCTTGGGTGTGCGCATGAATCTTTCTGTATAGACAGTGTCATAGAAGCGCCAGCTTGTAGGCGGAGCAATGGCCACGCCTACAGCAAAGACTGCCCTACCCTCACTCATCGACATGAGCGTGTTCCAGCCGCCATAGCTCCAGCCCCAGATGCCAATGCGATTCTTGTCTACATAGCTCTGCTGTCCCAGCCAGAGAGCCGTTTCCACTTGGTCTTTCGCTTCCAGTTCGCCCAGTCGCAGGTAGGTACACTTCTCAAACTCCGCACCGCGACCACCGGTACCCCGGTTGTCCACACAAACGACGATGTAGCCCTGCTGAGCCAGATACTGCTCAAGAATGGCCCCCTGTCCGTTCATACCAATGCCCCAGGCGTTCTTCACCTGCTGATTGCCAGGTCCTCCGTACTGGTACATCACGACCGGATATTTCTTGTTCGGGTCGAAATTCTTGGGCTTCACCATCCAGCCAACGAGTTTTGTCTCGGGCGTGGTCAAGATGAAGATTTCTTTTTCGCCCATATCGTAAGAGGCATACTTGTCGGCCAGCGTCTTGTTGTCGATGAGCGTGGTGAGCATCTTGCCCTGGTTGTTGCAGAGAGCATAGGTATTGGGATGCTTCAAGTCGCTCCACGTAAGGATGAAGTTCTTGAAGTCCTTCGAGAACACCGCCGTGTTCCACCCGTCTTTCTCTGTCAGGCAGTCCACATTGCCGTTCTTTCTTGACACATAGACCTTTTGGTCGGTAGGGCCTGCGTTGAGGGCTGCAAAGTAGAGGTCGCCCGTCAGCTCGTCGTAGCCGTAGACCTCGGTAACGATGGTGTGGGCAGCCCCGCCAAGACGCTGTCCTGGCTTTTCAAAGTCGCCCACCGTGCGCTGCAACTGTCCGTTCAGGCTGTAGAGATAAATATGGTTATAGCCGTTGCGCTCGCTGGTCAGCACTATGTGATTGTCGGTGATGACCAGATTGGCAAACACGTTCTCATTGATGTACTTATCAACCTTGTCCTCGATAACCTGCTGACATACAGTAGACAACGGATTGGCCATGAACACGCGCAACAGATCCTGATGGCGGTTGAGCGTGAAGACAGCCACCTTTGAAGGGTCGCTTGTGGCCTTGATGCGCGGAATGTAGCCATCGGCATCGAGCGGCAAGTCCATCTTACGGGTCTGATGGCTCTTGATGTCATAGCTCAGCAGGCTCACCGTTGCGTTGTCTTCGCCTGCCTTGGGGTATTTGTAGCTGTAGAGTGAAGGATAGGTATCGCCTGCGGCAGAGCTGCGGTTGAAATACTGCATCGTGTATTCCTTCACGTGACTTTCGTCGTAACGCACCCAGACAATCTGTCGTGAGTCGGCCGTGAAGACCATCGACGAGTTAAAGGAGAATTCTTCTTCGTTGACCCAGTCGGGTAGGCCGTTGATTACTTCATTGAACTTCCCGTCCTTGGTCACCTGGCTCTCGGCATTGCCGTAGAGCAGTTTCACGAGGAAAATGTTGTTGTTGCGCACAAAGGCCACCTGAGTGCCGTCGGGACTCCAAACGGGTGTCTGCTGCGGGCCGCCGTCGGAAAGCGGTTCCAGCTTGTTGTTGGCCAGGTTATAAATATAATAGGTGGCAGTGAACGAACGGCGGTAGATGGCTTTCGTCTGCGTCTGGATGAGCATGTTCTTGCCATCAGGGCTCATCACATAACCGTCGACGCGGCTCACCTGGGCCCCACGGGCCTTTGCGGCATCGAAGATGACTCCCGTCTGCTTGCCCGTCTTGAACGAGCAGCGCACCACCTGGCGACCGTCCTGCGCTATCTGGGCATAGGACTCACCATCGCTCAGGGGCACCAAAGCCGACATCGCTTCGCCCCGGAAGGCACCCTTGGTAATGTCACGCAGGTCCAGCTGCTGGCCTGCCACTATCTGCACGGTAGCCATCAGCAAAGCCGCGCACAAAAGTAGAGTTTTTTTCATTGCACTGATTGTTTTTAATGCGTGCAAAGATACAACATTATTCCGAGAAAAAAAACGATATACTTAAAAACTTATCCTTTTATTATCCGATTATTTTGCGGTCTCACTTTTTTTTGCTAATTTCGCGGCGAAATCTGAATCAATGCGAAAATGAAGCAAGCAATGATTTTCGCCGCAGGGTTGGGGACACGTCTGAAACCGCTCACCGACACGATGCCGAAAGCACTGGTGCCGGTGGCAGGAAAGCCCCTGCTGTGGCATGTGCTCACCAAGCTGAAGAATGCCGGATTCGAACGTGTCGTCATCAACGTCCACCACTTTGCCGACCAGGTGGAGCAATACGTACGTGAGAATTATCCCCTGTTTGGCATCGACATCCGCATATCCAACGAACGACAGCAGCTGCTCGACACAGGCGGCGGTCTGAAGAACGCCCGGCACCTCTTTGACCCAGAATGGCCCGTGCTGATCCACAATGTTGACATTCTCAGCAATGCCGACCTGAACCAGCTGTACGATGCTGCGCTGCAGCCAAACACCTCGACACCCCATTTGGGCGACAACAGCGTGCTGCTTGTCAGCGAGCGGACCACCAACCGCCACCTGTTCTTTGCCAACGACATGCACCTCATGGGCTGGAAGAACGACACCACTGGTGAAGAAAAGAAACCTTTTCCCGGACTGGAACTAACAAGCTTCAAGCCATTGGCATTCAGCGGCATACACGTCATTTCACCGTCACTTCTCTGGAAGATGGGCGACGGTCACTCACCTTGGGTCGACCGCTTCAGCATCATCGACTTCTATCTCTGGGCTGCCGCCGAAAGAAACGTTATCGGACAACAGCAGGCCACACTCAAACTGCTCGACGTGGGCAAGCAAGACACCCTGCATGAAGCAGAACAATTCATCAAACAACTATACTGATTCCATTATGCAAAAAATCATCATTCTCGACTTCGGTTCACAGACCACGCAGCTCATCGGACGACGAGTACGCGAACTGGATACCTTCTGCGAGATCTTGCCCTACAACAAGTTCCCGAAGGACGACCCCAGTGTTATCGGCGTCATCCTGAGCGGCTCGCCCTATTCAGTCCACGACCCGGAAGCTTTCAAGGTAGACCTCAGCCAGTTCGTGGGCCGACTGCCCGTGCTGGGCATCTGCTACGGCGCACAGTTCATCTCCCACACCCTGGGAGGACGGGTTGAGAAGGCAGACTCGCGCGAGTACGGACGCGCTAACCTCGAAACAGTCGACACCACCAACCCGCTGTTCAAGGGCTTCGAGACGGGTTCGCAGGTGTGGATGTCGCATGGCGACACCATCACCGCCATTCCCGAAGAGTTCAAGGTCATCGGCTCTACCAAAGATGTCACCAACGCAGCCTTCGCTTCTACGCAGCAACCTGTCTGGGCCGTTCAGTTCCATCCGGAGGTGTACCACACCTCGCAGGGAAAGACGCTGCTGAAGAATTTCGTGGTCGACATCTGCGGTTCCCGCCAGGAATGGAGCGCCGCCTCGTTTGTCGACACAACCGTAGCCGAACTGAAAGAGCAGCTGGGCGACGACCGCGTCATCCTCGGACTCTCCGGCGGTGTCGACTCCAGCGTAGCAGCCGTACTGCTAAACCGCGCCATCGGACAGCGTCTCACCTGTATCTTTGTCGACCACGGCATGCTGCGCAAGAACGAGTTCCAGCAGGTCATGAACGACTATCAGGGTCTGGGGCTGAACGTCATCGGTGTCGATGCCTCCGAGCGTTTCTTCTCAGACCTGGCTGGTGTCACCGACCCCGAACAGAAGCGCAAGATCATTGGCCGCGACTTCGTCGAGGTGTTCAATGCCGAGGCTAAAAAAATCACCGATGCCAAGTGGCTGGCTCAGGGCACCATCTATCCTGACCGCATTGAGTCGCTGAACATCACGGGCAAGGTCATCAAGAGCCACCACAACGTGGGTGGACTGCCCAAGGAGATGCACCTACAGCTTTGCGAACCGCTGAAGTGGCTGTTCAAGGACGAGGTGCGCCGCGTGGGCCGCCAGCTGGGCATGCCCGAACACCTCATTACCCGTCATCCCTTCCCCGGCCCCGGACTGGCCGTTCGCATCCTCGGCGACATTACTCCCGAAAAGGTACGCATCCTGCAAGATGCCGACGACATCTACATCCGCGGCCTTCGTGAATACATTGACACCGACGGTGAAACGCTCTACAACAAAGTGTGGCAGGCGGGAGCCATCCTGCTGAGCACCGTGCGCAGCGTAGGCGTGATGGGCGATGAGCGCACCTACGAGCATCCCGTTGCCCTGCGTGCCGTCACCAGCACCGATGCCATGACTGCCGACTGGGCCCACCTGCCCTATGACTTCATGGCCAAGGTCAGCAACGAGATTATCAACAAGGTGCGCGGCGTGAACCGTGTCTGCTACGACATCTCCTCAAAACCGCCCGCAACCATCGAGTGGGAATGATTTGGAACCCTTTTGAATGCTGAAAAGGATATTTTAAACTCATTATAAATCAGCTATTTAGACCACTATTTTGAGTAATCGTCTGATTTTCAAAGTAGTGGTCGTTTTGTACAAAACCACCAAAAACGACCCCTAAATCTGACCCCTTACGACCCCTAGAATTTGGTGATTTCAATTTTATTTCGAACCTTTGCACTATCTTGCTTCTATTTTTTTGGCGTCAACAGGCAATTGTTAGCAGAAAAAATAGTACCTTTGCAAACTGAAAGCAAAAACCAACTTTTTATAGACAACAAAACACCATGGCAAAAGAAAAACTGAGCAAAGTGCTCGTACTGGGTTCGGGTGCCCTGAAGATAGGACAGGCCGGCGAGTTTGACTATTCTGGTTCACAGGCTCTGAAAGCCTTGCGCGAAGAGGGCATCAGCAGTGTGCTGGTGAACCCGAACATTGCAACCATTCAGACCTCGGAGGGTATTGCAGACAAGGTTTATTTCCAACCTGTGACCCCACATTTCGTGACAGAGATCATCAAGAAGGAACGCCCCGACGGCATCCTGCTGGCCTTCGGCGGACAGACGGCACTGAACTGCGGAACAGAACTCTATCAGAACGGAACACTGGAGAAATATGGTGTGACGGTGCTCGGCACAAGTGTAGAGGCCATCATGAACACCGAAGACCGCGACCTCTTCGTGAAGAAACTCGACGAGATTGAGCTGAAGACGCCCGTGAGCCATGCCGTGGAGAACATGGAGGACGCTCTGAAGGCTGCACACGAGATAGGATTCCCCATCATGATTCGCTCGGCTTACGCCCTGGGCGGACTAGGATCGGGCATCTGTCCTGACGAAGAGGCTTTCCGCGAGTTGGCTGAAAGTGCT
Source organism: uncultured Prevotella sp. (assembly GCA_947304695.1). The sequence continues at coordinate 1,917 of CAMZBS010000055.1, read as the reverse complement.
TTCACGTTTGCACCGCAAATCCTTGTAGAAGAAAGCCTGAAGGGCTGGAAGGAGATTGAATTCGAGACCATTCGCGATGCCAACGACCACTGCTTCACAGTGGCCTCGATGGAGAACTTCGACCCCCTGGGCATCCACACGGGCGAAAGTATTGTGGTGGCTCCCACCTGCTCGCTGAAGGAGGAACAAGTCAAGATGCTGCAGGACATCACCATACGCTGTGTGCGCCATCTGGGCATTGTGGGTGAGTGCAACATCCAGTTTGCTTTCAATGCCGTGACCAACGACTACCGCATCATCGAGATCAACGCCCGACTGAGCCGCTCATCAGCACTGGCCTCAAAAGCTACTGGCTATCCCCTCGCCTTCGTAGCCGCAAAGATTGCCTTGGGCTACACGCTCGACCAGATTGGCGAGATGGGCACTACTTCTTCGGCATACGTGGCTCCAAGCCTGGACTACATGATCTGCAAGATTCCGCGTTGGGACTTGACGAAGTTTGCCGGAGTTTCACGTCTAATTGGCTCCAGCATGAAATCGGTGGGCGAAATCATGTCTATCGGCCGTTCGTTTGAGGAGATGATCCAAAAGGGTCTGCGCATGATTGGTCAGGGCATGCACGGCTTTGTGGGCAATGACCACACGCGCTTTGAAGACCTGGACAAGGAGCTGGCCAATCCTACCGACCTGCGTATCTTTGCCATCGCACAGGCACTGGAGGAGGGCTACACGGTGGAACGTATTGAGGAACTGACGAAGATTGACGTGTGGTTCCTGGAACGGCTGAAGCACATCGTAGACCTGAAGCATCAGCTGCAAAAATACAATAAGCTGGAAGAAATTCCCGATGAGTTCCTGCTGGAAGTGAAGCGCTGCGGATTCAGCGATTTCCAGATTGCCCGCTTTGTACTGAAGCCCGGCAATGGCAACATGGAGAAAGAAAATCTGGAGGTACGTCGCTACCGCAAGGAGCGCGGCATTATGCCCTCGGTGAAGCGCATTCCCACCGTTGCATCGGAACATCCCGAACTGACCAACTATCTCTACTTCACCTATACCCACACACCTGCCTTCGGCAATCCCGAAGGTGAGAAATACTCGACGAAGCACGACATCAACTATTATAATAATGAGAAATCGGTGGTGGTGCTCGGTTCAGGTGCCTACCGCATCGGCTCTTCGGTTGAGTTTGACTGGTGCTCGGTAAACGCCATCAACACGGCACGAAAGCTGGGCTATAAGAGCATCATGATCAACTACAACCCGGAGACCGTCAGTACCGACTACGACATGTGCGACCGTCTGTATTTCGACGAACTGTCGCTGGAGCGTGTGCTCGACGTCATCGACCTGGAGTCACCCCGTGGTGTCATCGTCTCGGTGGGCGGCCAGATACCCAACAACCTGGCTATGAAGCTGCACCGTCAGGGGGTGCCCGTACTGGGCACCTCGCCTGTGAACATTGACCGTGCTGAGAACCGCGACAAGTTCTCGGCTATGCTCGACAAGCTGGGCATTGACCAGCCTGCCTGGAGGGCACTAACCTCATTCGACGACATCAAGGAGTTTGTCAGCGAGGTGGGCTATCCCGTACTGGTACGTCCCAGCTATGTGCTCTCGGGTGCAGCTATGAATGTGTGCTACGACGACGAGGAACTGCACCGCTTCCTGAACATGGCCACAGAGGTGTCGAAGGAGTTCCCCGTGGTGGTCTCGCAGTTCATGCAGGAAACGAAAGAGATTGAGTTCGATGCTGTGGCCGACAAGGGCGAGGTGGTGGAATATGCCATTTCAGAGCATGTGGAGTACGCCGGTGTTCATTCGGGCGATGCCACGATGCTGTTCCCTGCCCAGCACATCTACTTCTCTACCATCCGTCAGATCAAGAAGATAGCCCGCAAGATTGCACAGGAGCTG
>CAMZBS010000054.1 GCA_947304695.1 uncultured Prevotella sp. | reverse complement strand
AATCTGCCTTGGGAAGTAACCCCGGCTCTCTATGTTAGCAACCTGGATATGACATTCAAGTCATTGACTGAGGGTGCTGTAGAAGAGCTGTTGGCTGAGATTGAAAAGGCCCAGAGCCTGAAGAATGATAACCGTCCTGAGGGCGTGAGCGAATTTGATGCAGCTATTGCTGACGCACAGCTTAAGAGTCTGTCTTCCGACTTAGCTGAGATTAAAGCCGCTCTCGAGGCTCTGAGACAGTCTATGAGCGAATATGTCCAGGCCAACTCACCGTTTGCAGACGGCATCTACTATGTTTTCAATAGTTACTCTCAGAAGTTCCTCAGCCGTGGTAAGGATTGGGGTACGCGTGCTGTGGGCGACGATTATGGTCTGCCGTTCAACCTGAAGGTGAACAACGACAACACCTATGCCATGCAGATGCTTGACAACAACTGCTACTATGGTGATGACTACTGGATGTATGCCGACTGCACGGGCGACCGTGTCCGCAACTACTCGTTTGAGAAGACTGAAGGTGGTTTCTACATTCACAACACTGCACGCAATGTGGCTGATAACCGCGTGTACATCTACTTGAAGGATGATGCCGACAAGTGGGCCATTGCTGGCAATGCCATTGTTGGTGACAATATCAGTGATCTGGCACAGGCTGTATGGCAAGTTGTTACTTTGGCACAGCGCGACTCAATTATAGCTGTTCGTGATGCTGCCGCCAAGAAAGCTGCTTTCGAGGCTGCAGGAATTCGCGAGGATGCTGGCCTTCTGGCAGTGGGCGAACCCACCGTGCTGACCTTCGAAACAGGTAGCCAGTGGACTTTCAACTCTGTACGCAATGGTTCTACGGCTACGACTAATGACAACGGAACCGAAGTGTTCCAGAGCACTGGCTCGTTCACTCAGAACGTGGAGAATCTGGAAACGGGTCTCTATAAGGTGACCATCCAGGCATTCTATCGTGACGGTTCTAATGGCGATGTTGCAAGATTCACGAATCAGGGTTACAACCTGTCTACGACTTTCCTTGACGTGAATGGAACTAAGGTTCAGGTGAAGAGCTGGGGTCTTGACCGTATTGACGACGGCAATCCTAACAGCATGGATCAGGCTAAGGCCGCTTTCGGACAGGGTAAGTATGTAAGTGAGACGTTTGTCTATGTGGCCGACGGTAAGCTGAATCTCACTGTGACGATACCTTCGTTCATCGGTGCTGGTTGGTTCATTGCAAGCAATGTGACCTATACCAAGATGGATGAGGAAATCATCGCTGGTGACGCTAACCTTGACGGTCAGGTCACTACGGGTGACGCTGTGGCTGCTGTGAATTTCGCTCTTGAGGTGGAGACACCTTCTGAGAAGGCATTCAAGGCTGCCGACGTGAACAAGTCGAACGACATCACTGTCAGCGACGCTGTGGCTATCGTGAACATTGCCCTGAACGAGGAGCCTGCTATCGAGTTTGAGAGTGCTAGCGCACGTATCGACCTTGCAGGCAACTACCTGACTCAGGACGGTGCCGAGGTGACGTTGGTGAACAACCAGCAGTTCGTGGGCTTCCAGATGGATGTGACGCTGGCTCAGGGTGCCGTGTTCAACGGCGTTCAGCTGGCTCAGCGTGCAGCCGGTCTGCATGTTGCCTACAACCGTGTGGCTGAGAACACCTACCGCATCATTGCCTTCTCGATCGACAACAATGCCATCGAGGCCAACGACGGCGCACTCTTCCGTCTCAACATCACGGGCGAGCAGAACGTCAGCATCAGCAAGATTGAGTTTGCCGATGCCGCTGCACGTGCCTACAGCCTGAAGCTGGCCGAGACCACGGGCATCCGTAGCCTGAACATGGCTGCTGAGGGCACCGATGTCTACACCCTGGGTGGTGTGAAGAGCGACAAGGTGCGCAAGGGCATGAACGTTGTGCGTCAGGCCAACGGCCAGGTGCGCAAGGTCATGGTGAAGTAATGCGAGCTTTTCTTTAAGTTCCGGAGTTCAGGAGCCTGAACAGCTCCTGGACTCCAGAACTTTCGGAAAGACAGAAAACAAAGAAACTAACGAATAAAACATAAACAACATGAACAAGAAGACTATTTCCAAATGGTTCTCCATGCTCGTTGTCATGCTGTTGGCCGGTATCGGCAGTGCTGCTGCGCAGTCGCTCTCGATAGCCGACTTCGACATCAAGGCTGGCGAGACGAAGGCCATCACGATAGATCTTGTAGAAGGCGCGCAGCCTGTCTATGGCGTGCAGACCGACTTGCAGCTCAGCGAGGGTCTCACGCTGGTGGGCGAGCCTACCGTTGTGGAAGGCATTGGGGTAGGGGATCTCAGCACGAATGTTGTCAATGGCAACAAGCGCATGATTCTCCTTTCGCTGTCTAATGGCAATGCTGCCATCAGTGCTTCTGCCAAAGGCATTATCAAACTGAATGTGAAGGCCGCCGATGACTTCCAGCGCGGAACCATCACCCTGTCGAACACCCGTCTGACGGTGAGCACTGCCGGTGACGAACGTCCGGTAGACAACTTCACTGCCAATGTGATGCTCGACGAGAAGTCGCTCACCATTGCCGACTTTAGCATGAAGGCTGGCGAGACGAAGACTGTGACCATCGACATTGCTCATGGCATCATGCCTGTCTACGGTGTGCAGACCGACCTTCAGTTCAGTGCCGGTCTTTCGCTTGACGGCGACCCTGTCCTGGTTGAGGGCGTGGGCGTTGAAAGTCTGAAGTGGAATGTGCTGGGCAGTGGCAATGTCCGTCTGATCATGCTTTCGCTGACCAATGGCAATGCCATCAATCCCGATGCCAAAGCCATCATCAAACTGAATGTGAAGGCTGCTGCCAACTTCACAGGCGGCACCATCAAGCTGACCAATAGCCGTCTGACCATCAATACTGCTGGTCAGGAAATGGCCATTGAGGGCAGCACCACTGAGGTGACCTGTGAGGATACACCTCCTGCAGTGATCTATCCGGCACAGCCAGTAGGCGTCACCGACCACATCGACTATCCCTTTGTGGGTGTTGAAGGCACTGCCTATACTTCATGGAGTGGCAAGAGCGATCTGTCTACAGCCGTTTATGCCGGTAATACTGCTGGTGGTAACGAGAGTGTTCAGATGCGTTCGTCTGGTAACAACAGTGGTATTGTGACCACCGCTTCTGGTGGTAGAGTAACTCGTATCTCCGTATGGTGGAACGAGAACACTGCCGCCGCTCGCGTGCTTGATGTTTACGGAAGTGACAAGCCCTATTCTGCAGCTTCTTCACTTTACAGTGCCGTTAACCAAGGCACGAAGATTGCCTCGTTCAAGAAGAGTGATGGCGACATCAGCATTGACATCACTGGTGATTATCCATACATTGGTTTCCGTTCAAATAGCGGTGCCCTGTATGTGAATGATATTGCCATTGACTGGGAAACGGAAAGTGCTGGAGTCGCTGCTCCTGTGTTCTCACACACGGGTGGTACTATCTTTGGCCCGCAGACCGTGACGCTCACCGCTGAGGAAGGTGCCACGATCTACTATGTGACTGATGACAGCGAACTTTCATCGCTGAGCACCATCTATTCGGAGCCTATCACGGTAAGTGCCAATACCACCATCCGTGCCTTTGCTGTGAAGGATGGTCAGCCCAGTGTGGAGGTTGATGCAATCTACACCATGGGTAATGTCGCTGCCAACATTGCTGCGTTCAAGGCTCTTGGTGAGGGTACAGAAGCTGTACTTACGCTGACCGATGCCATCGTGACCCACGTTTATGGTGCCAACATCTTTATCGAGGATGCTACCGGTGGTATTGACTTCTATCAGACTGGCCTCACAGGTTCTGAGAAGGGCGAGGTTTGGAACGGAACCATTATTGGTAAGTATAAGACGTTCAGAAACCTGCCTGAATTTGAAACCACTGGTGCAACCAACATCGACAATCTGACCTTCTCTGAGGGTACGGTTGTTCCTTCTGTAATGACCATTCCCGAAGCCTGCACGCCTGAGGCTGCTGCCCGTTGGATTAAGATTGAGAACGTGACCGTCGCTTCGGTCAACGACTTCCAGGATGGTGGCTATATCACCGACGGTACCAACCAGCTGGAGATCTATTCCAGCTATGGTGCCAGTTTCGTGCTGCCTGCTGCAGGTACTAAGCTCACCAGCATTTCGGGTCTGTTGATTCCTTACAACGAAAAATACCAGCTTGTTCCCATCACCCAGGCCGACATTGTGGAGTGGACTTTCGAGCCCACCGACTGCACGGCCAAGGTCGACGTGAATGGTTGGAAGAGCGATCAGGGCAACGTGGGCAACTACACCAAGGACGTTCCGCAGAAGGAACAGTACAATGGCAGCACCACAGCCCGTATCGACGGCAATGTGCTCTATCAGGACGTCACTGGTCTTGAGAATGGTACTTACAACGTGGAGCTCTATGCCAATGCCTCTTACACCCGCAATCGTGGCTTCGCTACCGATGCCCTCGACGGCGAAGTGGGCCGCGTGGTTGTCTTTGCCGGTGATGTCGACAAGACCATTCCTGTCATCTATCAGGAAGGTGTAGGTACGAACAATATTGTCACGCTGAACAATGTGGTCGTGACCGACGGTACGTTGCGCATGGGTCTTCGCAAGATTGCCCCGGGCTCCAACTGGCATACCATTCAGATCAAGAGCCTGACGTATGTTGCTCCCGATGCTGAGCCCAATGTTAATGGTCAGAACGCTTACTGGCAGGACATTGCTGCCATCGTTTCTGGCTATGAGGCTTACACCAACGTAAAGGGTGTGGAGCGTGCCAACCTCATTGCTGCCGCCACTCAGGCTGCTGCCGAGGCTGCCATCCCGCCGTTCTATGCTGCCAAGGCTGATTACGACAAGCTGGCCAACATCATTGAGAAGGCTGAGGCCGAGAGTATTGATGCCACTGAGGCCAAGGCTGTTCAGAACAGTGATGAGACCACAGCCGAGACCGCTTTGGCTGCCTACCATGCTCTGAACCTGGCCTACAACACGGCCAAGGCTACTCCCGGTGCCGACATGACCTTCGCTATCTTCAACCCCAGCTTCGAGACGGGTGACACCCAGGGTTGGACTTATCAGACCAGCACTGACCATGGTGCTAAGCGTAACGACAACGCCACCTACACCATGACCAACTGTCATGGCGACTTCCTCTTCAACATCTGGAGCGCAGGCAATGCCATCAGCCAGACTGTTGAGGATCTGCCCAACGGTACTTACAAACTGCAGGCAGTGATTGCCACCGACGGTGGTCATAAGGTACAGGTCAATGCCAACGACCAGAACGTACAGGTCGATGCTGTCGACAAGGGTACTGGTGTTGAGACCGAGGTCGAGTTCCAGGTGATCAACAACAAGGCCACGATTGGAGCCGAGGGCGTTGACGGATACTGGTATAAGGTTGATAACTTCCGCCTCACCTTCGTGAAGGGCATCAACAACGACGAGCTCATTGCTGCCTACGACAAGGCTCTGGCCGATGCCAATGCTGTCGAAGGCAAGATGAACAGCGGTGTTGAGACCGCTTTGAACAACGCCATTGCTGCCAACTCGAACGTCGACAAGACCAATGCCGATGCTTTGAGTGCTGCTACCGTAGCCCTTAGCGAAGCCACCACTGCTGCCAAGAACAGCGTGGCCGCCTACGCTACTGCCAAGGCTGCCCTCGATGCCATGAAGCGTCAGATGGATGGCACCAATGTCTACACACAGGAGGCTTTCGATGCCTACAACGGTGTCTACACCGAGAAGCTGGCTGCCTACGAGGCTGGCACGCTGACCGATGCCGAGGCTAAGGCTATTGAGAATCCCGAGGCCAACTTGGGATGGCACAATCAGAACATCATCATCGACGACTTCCTGCTCTCTGCTTGGGACACGGAGCCTAACTATCCCGACGGCAATCCTTACTACCTGAACACATGGTCGGTAGAGGGTGCTAACGATGGTTCCAACTTCCTTGTTCCGTTCGTTGAGTACTGGACTGGCGATGGCGAGTCGCTGGGCGTGCGCACACTGACCGCTACTGTTCCCGGACTGGAGCCTGGCGAGTACGACGTGACCGCTTGGGTTCGCGTTCGTGCCAAGAACGGCTACACCGCTCCTGTCACTGGCATTACCATGCAGGTGAACGACGGTGAGGCTGTCGATGTGGCCGCCGGCACTCAGGTGGGAACCTCTCAGATGTTCCTCGACGAGTTCACCGCTACGGGTGTGGTTGGCGAAGACGGCGTGCTGACGATCAAGTTCATCGTCGCTGAAGGCAACAACATCTCCTGGCTCTCGTTCAAGAACGTGAAGTACGTGAAGAAGGAAACTCCCAACGACAACCTGCTCGACGTCGTGGTCAACCACGAGCGTTATGTGGGTATGGGCTATGGTACGAGCTTCGCTACGATTGATATGGAGGCTGCCAAGACCTTCCTCGGTGTCGATGCCATTGAGTACAGCATGATTCGCATTGAGAATCCCGATGGAACGCTCATCAGCGACTATGCTCCCTACGACGGCTGGTTCACTGGCGAAGGCGTTGCAGAAAGCTGGGGTGCCAACACGAAGATCAACGTGAAGTTCTTCCAGGCAATTCCCGACGGACAGTTCTCTATCTGCGACATGAACGGTGCCGACGTGGTAGGTACGACCTACACTGTGAAGTGGCAGCTGGTGAATGGTGAGAAGGCCGTTCGCTACACCATCAACGTGAAGTTTGTCGAGGCTCCTGCCGTTGAGATTGCTATCAGCGACCTGAGCATCAAGACCGAAGTGGTCTACAAGTCTACCGATCCCGGCTACACGGAGAAGGTCGTGTCGCTGACCGATGAGCAGGTACAGGCCATCTGCGCCGAGCTGGGCATCAGTGCCCTGACCGAAGCCACGGTCTATGGCTACAATCCCTCGAACCAGGAACTCCTGGCCAACTATGATGCTTACGACGGCTGGCGTGCAGCCAATGGTGATTTTGCCAACTGGACAGGCAACGCTACTGTTCCCGCCTGTGTGAAGTACATTGATGGTCAGAACTATTTCTGCTACAACATTTCAGGCTTCGAAGGCACGGTACAGACTTACTGGGCTATCGCCACGGCCACCAAGGCTGTGCTCGTTGAGATCGATTTCATCTCGATGAGTGCCCTCGATGTGGCCAAAGCCGACCTCGCTTCAGCTCTGGCTGCTGCCAAGGCTGCCCCGACGGCTGGTAAGACGGCCGAGAGCAAGCAGGCACTGGCCGATGCCATCACTGCCGGTGAGGCTGAGGCTGACAACGAGGCTGCTACTGTCGAGACGATTACCGCTGCCATTGCAGCACTGAACAGTGCTGTGGCCGGTCTGACCGACTATGTCGACAACCGTCCGCACACCTGGAACTTCACCAAGTGGAGCGACCAGACTGTGACCGACCTGAAGGCTGAGGCTGCCAAGGGCACCAGCGAAGGTCTGTGGTCCGACCAGGAGAAGGCCGACAGCTCTGCTGTGACCAAGACCCTCTCTCTGGGCAACTGCTTCTGGCAGGTTGGTTCTTGCGATCCCGCTGGTGAGACGCTGATGGCCAACGGCAACGAGATTGCTGAGACGAAGGGCCTGCTGTTCACGGTTTCTAAGGCACGTACACTGGCCATTGCCGTGAACTATCCCGACTGCACTCCGGCCAACGGTAATGGCTTCGGCCCCTACCAGGGTCCTGCCTACCTGTGGTTAGGCAACAAGAACCTTGACTGCTTCACCATCAAGAACGTGAAGGCAGGTAGTGTCATCAAGATGGGCGTTGAGTCCCACAAGATGACCGATGCCCGTGGCGTGAAGCTGCTTGTCAACGGTGCTGAGCTGATGGACGAAGACGGCAATGCCGTGGCCGTTCCAACAACTTATGCTGAACAGAGCTGGAAGGTCAGCGGTGATGAGGGTACGGTCGATGTGATTGTCCGCAATACCAACGGCTGCCACATCTACTTCATCGATGCTGTGATTTTCGGTCCTGAGGAGCAGTCTGCCGCTAAGGCACTTGAGGACGAGATTGCTGCTGCCCAGGCTCTGGCAGCTGCCCATCCCGAAGCTACCGAGCAGGCTTTAGCCGAATTCCTGGCTGCCATTGAAGCCGCTGTCGATGCCCTCGATGCTGCTGTATCTGCCGAGTCGTTAGCTAAGGCACTTGCTTCGCTGAAAGGTGCTGAGGCCGACTTCCTGAATACTGCTGTGGGCATCGTTTCGGTTGAGTCTGCCGTCAAGGCTGGCAATGTCTTCAACCTGAAGGGTCAGAAGGTTCAGCAGACCAACAGGAAAGGTCTCTATGTCGTCAACGGCAAGAAGGTGGTTAAGTAAACACCTCTGCAATTTCTAAGAAGGTCTCCTGCGGTTCGTTCGCAGGAGACCTTTTTTTGCTGACGGCAATAAAAAAAGAAACGCAACGGCAGTTATGCTACGTTGCGTTTCTTTTGAGCCTCTTGTCGGATTCGAACCAACGACCCCGAGATTACAAATCACGTGCTCTGGCCAACTGAGCTAAAGAGGCGGGTGGGCAAGCGGTCTGTATCGCGCCGCTACAACCAAGTACCTTTGCTACGTTCCCGTCCTGGAGGATTCCGAGGGAGCTGGCCGTACAGGACTGGCCCGTGTTTTGCGTTAAGCGGCTGCAAAGGTACGAAAAAGTTAGGAGTTTGGGGGTAGGAGTTAGGGGTTTATTTTCCTGATTTAACTTTTTTTATGTGATGCGACGGCAAAAACTCTCTTCTCCTAACTTCTAACTCCTAACTTTTTCGTAATTTTGCACCGAAATTCAGCGCGTTAGTTTCGGATGACACCAGTAGAATACGTTCAGTTAAAGGCTTTTGCCCGTGTAGACGGTGCTTGGGTGGCCTTGTTGTGGGCAGGCAGCTTTGCCTGCTATGTGGCAGGTCTGGCCAATCCCATGCTGTCCATGCTGGCCTTGTTGCTGGCCTTGATCTCCCCCTTTTTCATTGCCCGCAGGTTGCGTGCGTTCCGTGATGAGGCCCGTGATGGTGTCATCTCGTTCCTTCGCGGGTGGGCCTTCGTCATCCTTGTGTTCTTCTATGGCGGCCTGCTCTTTGCCTTGATGCAGTACGGCTATTTTGCCTATATGGACCGAGGCTATATGCTGCAGTCGCTGCATCAGATGATGTCTACGCCCGAGGCCGAGGCCATGCTGAAACAGTACGGCATGGGTCAGGCCATGGCCGAGAGCCTCCAGCAGTTGCAGTCCATGCGTCCCATCGACATGGCGCTCAATGTGCTCACCATGCTCATCATGCTGGGCGTGGTTTTAGGTCTGCCCATCGCTGCCCTGATGCGTAATCCCAAACAAGACTCCCCTGACTTAGGGGCTCATCAATAAGAATATGGATATTTCAGTAGTTATACCTCTTTATAATGAGGAAGAGTCTATCGGTGAGCTTTACAGCTGGATAGAACGAGTGACGAAAGAACATGGTTTCAGCTATGAGGTCATCTTTATCAGCGACGGTTCCACCGACCGCTCCTGGCCTATCATCGAAGAGCTGAGCCAGAAGTCAGACAAGGTACACGGCATCAAGTTCCGTCGCAACTATGGCAAGAGTCCCGCCCTCTACTGCGGCTTTGCCGATGCCCAGGGCGACGTGGTCATTACCATGGATGCCGACCTACAGGACTCGCCCGACGAGATTCCCGAACTCTACCGCATGATCAAGGAAGACGGCTTCGACCTCGTGAGCGGCTACAAGCAGAAGCGTTACGACCCCCTGTCGAAGACCCTTCCCACGAAGCTCTTCAATGCCACCGCCCGCAAGGTGAGCGGCATCAAGAACCTGCACGACTTCAACTGTGGCCTGAAGGCTTACCGTCGTGACGTGGTGAAGAACATCGAGGTCTACGGCGAGATGCACCGTTATATTCCCTATCTGGCCAAGAATGCCGGTTTCAACAAGATTGGCGAGAAGGTTGTCCAGCACCAGGCCCGCAAGTACGGCGAGTCGAAGTTCATGGGTTGGAACCGCTTCGTCAACGGCTATCTCGATCTCATCACCCTGTGGTTCCTCAGCTCCTTCGGCAAGAAGCCCATGCACGTGTTCGGCTTCTTCGGTTCGCTCATGTTCTTTATCGGTTTCCTGGCCACCTTCGTGATTCTTGCAGGCAAGCTCTACTGCCTGATCTTCGAGATTCCCGAACGCCTGGTGACCGATTCACCGCTCTTCTACATCTCCCTGACCGTGATGATCATCGGCACCCAGCTTTTCGTAGCCGGATTCTTGGGCGATCTCATCAGCCGCTCGTCGCAGAACCGCAACGAATATCAGATTGAGAAGAAAATCTGAATGACACAGGGCATCGTAATGAATAAGATTAGAATGACTAAGGTGGCTATACTGTCACTCGTCACTTTTCACCTGTCACTCATCAGTTCCTCCTGTTCCAGCATCGACTGCCCTATCCAGAACACCGTCTATACCGTTTATAAGCTGTACGACGGTGACGGGAGCGAGATGAAGCTGGCCGACACCATCTATGTGCTGAGCAGTTCGGCCAAGGGCGACACCCTCCTGCTCAACAGCGGTGTCGGCCTGTCGACCATCAATCTCCCCATCAGCTACGACCATCCCGAGGACACCCTGGTGTTCCTCCGCACCGATACTGCCGGTCACTGGACGATCGACACCGTGTGGGTGGAGAAAAGCAACATCCCCCACTTCGAGTCCGTTGACTGCAGTGCCGCCTTCTTCCATGAGCTGACTGGCGTGCGCTACACCCGTCGCGGCATCGACAGCATCGTCATTCATAACCCTACCGTGAACTATGACCCCTCGACAGAGCATTTCCATTTCTATCCGAAACCGTCTATTTAGCCTCCTGCTGCTGCTTATGGCTGCCATGCAGGCACAGGCTCAGGGGTTCCTGAAGTTCGAGCGCGACACGGTGCCCCTGATGCGGGGCTTCACCGTGACCGGTGACCTGGTGGGGTTGGGCCAGATGCTTCTGCGCGACTACGGCCAGTATGAGGCGGCAGTCCAGCTGAACCTGCACGACCAGTACTTCCCCACCGTCGAGGTGGGCTACGGACGTGCCAACCATGAGGTCGACGATGTCACCGGCCTGAGCTACAAGACCCAGGCACCCTATTTCCGTCTGGGTGCCGACGTGAACATCATGAAGAAGAAGCACACCGGCAACCGCGTCTTCGTGGGTGTCCGCTACGGCTTCACCAGCTATAAGATCGATGTGGCCCTCGCGCAGATTGACGATCCCGTATGGAAGTGGCTCACCTCTTTCGATGTCCGGGGCCAGCAGTGCTCGCAGCACTGGGCTGAAGTGCTCTTCGGTCTCAGTGCCCGTGTCTTAGGTCCGTTGCGCTTAGGGTGGACGGCCCGCTACCGCATTCGCATCAAGCACAACGACGGAATGCTGGGCAACACCTGGTATGTGCCAGGCTTCGGCGAGCAGGACAGTTCGGCACTGGGCGCAACGTTCAATGTCGGAGTGGACTTGTGATAGGTGGTGAGTGGGCTTAAAACGATTATTTAAAATGGAAGAGCGAAAGAAGAAAAACCTTGTATGGCAGATTCCGTTTCTGCTGTTTCTCGTGGCTGGCACCCTGTTCATTGTGCGCCAGCAGCGGTCTACGCCCTATCAGAAAGACTCGGGCTTCGTTTTCGGCACCGTCTATAACGTGAGCTATCAGAGCAGTAAGAACCTGCAGGCCGACATCGAGGCTGAGCTGCAGAAGGTCGACGCTGCCCTCTCCATGTTCAACCAGGAGTCCGTCATCTCCCGCATTAACCAGGGCGAAAGCCGGATTGACACAGGCGAGGCTGGCGACATGTTTGTCGAGGTGTTCCGTCTGGCCAGGAAAATATCCGCTGACACCGATGGTGCCTTCGACATCACCGTCGCACCGCTGGTCAATGCCTGGGGCTTTGGTTTCAAACACGACGAGATGCCTACCGACGCTCAAGTCGACAGCATTCTCCAGTTCGTCGGCTACGACAAGGTATCCTACTTCACCGAACGCGGTGGCGAAGGCATCAGCAAACGCGACCCGCGCGTCATGCTCGACTGCTCGGCCATTGCCAAAGGCTATGGCGTAGATGCCGCTGCCCGCCTGCTGAAAAACAAGGGCATCAAAAACTACATGGTCGAGATTGGCGGTGAGATTGCCACCAGCGGCATCAGCGAACGTCGCGTGCCCTGGAAGATTGGCGTCACCAAACCCACCGAGGAACCCTTGGCCGACGGTGGCGAGTTGCAAACCGTGCTCAACGTGACCGACAAATGTATGGCCACCAGCGGCAACTATCGCAACTTCTACGACAAAGGCGGCAAGCGCTATGCCCACACCATCGACCCAAAGACGGGCCGCCCCGTTCAGCACAATATCCTCTCGGCCACCGTTCTGGCCAACCAGTGTGCCTTGGCCGACGCCTACGCCACATCATTTATGGTGATGGGCTTCGAGCGCGCCCGGCAGCTACTGGACAAGCATCCCGAACTCATGGCCTATCTCATCTACGACGATAATGGCAAAATGGGCGTGTGGTATTCCCCCACCCTCAAGGATAAGGTACAGAAGTAAGATGTGAGAGGTGAGAGGTAAGAAGTAAGAGGTAAGATGTAAGAGGTAAGAGGTAAGATGGAGATTTACGACCGGCTATTGCAGTTTACGCTCTTCCAGGGCATGAGTCTTGCCGACCTGATGCAGGTGGCAGGACACACCAAGTTCGGTTTCTCCAAACTGGTCTCCGGCAAACGCTTGGTTCGCGAGGGCGATCCCTGCACCCACCTCATCTTCCTCACCAGCGGCACCCTGCGCGTTGATACGCTCAGCGACGACTACACCTGTCGCGTCAGCGAGACCGTCAGCGCCCCTTACATCATCCAGCCCGAACGCATCTTCGGCGTCAACCAGCGCTACACGTCGTCTTTCCGTGCCGAGACACCCTGCAACCTCATCACTATCGACAAACAGGAAGTACTGCTGCTGCTTGAGACCCAACTCGTGTTCCGCCTCAATATGCTCAGTCTGATGGCCGCCGAGGTGCAACGACAATACCACCACGCCTGGCGTT
>CAMZBS010000053.1 GCA_947304695.1 uncultured Prevotella sp. | reverse complement strand
TTCTTCATTGATGCCTCGGTCTATGCCTCTCGACCTTACGGGGTAAGGGGGAACTGGCTTATGTCCGGTCGGATTACACGCTTGTATGGCTAAAAACAGACAGACATGTCTCAAAGGACGGCAAAAATAGACCATTGAAAAATTATCTGCGGATTTTAGGGAATATATAAAACTGTATCTGAAAACTGTTATTTTTTATCACAGAATTTTTTTATCAAAAATGGCAAAGACTACATAAATGCGCTGAAACACCTTTATATACTGATGTTTTAGCTATGTAGTCAGACTACATAAGACTACACAAGACTACACTTATACAAAAAAAATTTTACAGATTATTTAAAAAAATGCTTGAAGTTCCTTTAAATAAAGGCTGTCTACTAATTGTATTCATGCTGTATACAACTTGTATTTACAAAGAATACAACTTGTATTTAAATTGAATACAGATTGTATACTAAGCAAATACAGATGGTAGACAGGTATAATATGGGAAACATTGGCTTATGTAGTCTTATGTAGTCTTGTGTAGTCAGACTACATTCTCAAAACACCAATAAATAAAGGCGTTTTGAGAGATTAGTGTAGTGTGAGTAATTATTTTCAAAATTTTTCTGAGAGAAAAAAATAGATTGAGGACACGGGTGTTTTCTGATGGAATGACGCGCCGAGAAACATGGTCTGAACAGTGGCTGGCAGATAAAAAAGCATAAACAATTTGGTGTTTGTGCATTTATTGCGTACCTTTGCACCTGATATGGCAAGAAAGAAGAAAGCGTTGCCCTTGCTGGAGGGCGTGACAATAGAGGCTGTGGCAGCCGAAGGAAAGTGCTTGTTCCACTGGAACGAGCTGGTGGTGTTCGTACCGTTCTGTGTGCCGGGCGATGTGTGCGACGTGCAGATCAAAAGGAAGAAGCACTCGTTTGCCGAGGGCGAGGTGGTGCGCTTCGTGGAGAAGAGCAGGGTGAGAGCCGTGCCGTTCTGCGAACACTTCGGCGTGTGCGGCGGCTGCAAGTGGCAGAACCTTCCTTACGAGGAGCAGCTGAAGTTCAAGCAGCAGCAGGTCTTCGACCAGCTGCACCGCATCGGAAAGGTGGAACTGCCTGAGTTCCGCCCCATCCTGGGCAGTGTGAAGACTCAGGAGTACAGAAACAAGCTGGACTTCGGCTGTGCCAACAAGCGGTATCTGACGAAAGAGCAGTTTGAAAGTTTAGAGTCGGGAGTTGAGAGTTCACACGCTTCGCTGAAAGACTATCCTGCCATCGGCTTCCACATCACGGGGGCATTCGACAAGATTCTGCCCATTGAGAAGTGCTGGCTGATGGACGACCTGCACAACCAAATTAGGAATGAGGTGCGCGACTATGCCGTTGCAAACGGGCTGTCGTTCTTCGATCTCAGGGCACAGGTGGGATTGCTGCGCGATGTGATTATACGCAACTCGGCTTCGGGCGAATGGATGGTTATATTCCAGTTCCATTACGACGAGACGGGTGGTGAGCAGGAAGCCAAGGGCTTAATGCAGCACATTGCCGACAAGTTCCCGCAGATTACATCGCTGATGTACTTGGACAACCAAAAGTGCAACGACACGATTGGCGACCAGGAAATACTGACCTTCAAGGGCAAAAACCACATCTACGAGTTGATGGAAGACCTGAAGTTCAAGGTAGGGCCGAAGTCGTTCTATCAGACGAACACGGAGCAGGCCTATCATCTTTACTCCGTGGCACGCGAATTTGCGTTCGCCGACAGCCTGCCAACGGCCGACGGAAGAAAGCCTTTGGTCTACGACCTTTACACGGGCACGGGTACGATTGCGAACTTCGTGGCTCGTCAGTCCAGTCAGGTCATTGGCATTGAGTATGTGCCAGAGGCTATTGAGGACGCGAAGATCAACTCGGAGCTCAACGGTATCACGAACACGCTGTTCTATGCCGGCGACATGAAGGACATACTGACCGATGATTTCATTCAGGAGCACGGCCGTCCCGACGTGATTATCACCGACCCGCCACGCGCCGGCATGCATCCCGACGTGGTGAAGACCATTCTGAGGGCTGCCCCGCAGCGAATAGTCTACGTGAGTTGTAATCCTGCCACTCAGGCCCGCGACCTGCAGGATCTGGATATAGAATATAAAGTGGTGGAGGTGCAGCCCGTGGATATGTTTCCTCACACACCGCATGTGGAGAACGTGGTGCTGCTCAAACGGCGTTAGCGCGACTTTTTCTTCTTGTCCTTGTTGCCAAAGAAGGGTATCAGGCCGCCATAGTTCTTCATGAGCTTGCGCACCAGAAGGAACGTATCGATAGCGGTGATGCTGGTGGAAATGATGGAAGCCACGTGATCGCCCCTGGTTGATTTCTCAGGCTTGTGGAACAGCTCGTTCCACAAGTTTTCTATCTGCTCATTGTCATGTTCAATCTCTGCACGAAGCTGGTCTTTGCGCATCCGTATGTTTTCGAGCGTGTTGTAAATGGGAAGACTCTTCTCGGTAGGCATAGCAGTAAGTGAATTTAACTCATGAACAGACTGGCCAAGAAGCGGACAATGGGGCGCTCAATCCAAGTCTTTCGGAAAGTGATGAAAAGGAAGAGAAACACTACATGGACGGCGGAAAGGATGAAGAAGGCCCACGTAAAGCCCACGTAGTTGGAAAGCCAGAAAGCAATGCCGAGCGACAAGAACAGGAGCACGGCAATGATAATGAGGAAGAACACGATGGCCAGGGCCATAGCCGTAAGCAGGCGCACCACCTTGTCTATCACGTCGAGCTTCACATATTCTTTCTGAAGCCCGAGATAGTGTTTCAGCACCTCAATGAGTTGTGCTATGTTCTCTATGTTCTTATCGCTCGACAGCATGCTTCTACTTATTCTTCAGTAACGTCCTGAATGTCGTCAACGAGATCGCCTACTTCCTTACGGTTCAGCTTGATGTTGTGCTTCTTGAGGAAGTCCTCCACAGCATCAGTAATTTTCACGCGAGTGTCACGGCCCTTTTCAGGAGCAACAAGCAGTCCGATAGCAGCGCCGGCGATGGCTCCGCCGAGGAATGCGCCAATGTAACCTAAGCTTTTCATATTCGATTGTTTTTATTTGTTAGTGAAACGAATTGTTGATTTCGTTAGCAAATGTACAAACATTTCTGATAAAGACAATAAGAAAAGCTGTCATTTTTTGTTAAATAGCGTGTTTTTTGGTGAATTAACAAAGTTTATGCGCCATTTTTGATTGTTTTTGCACAAGTTTTTGTAATTTCGCACGGAATATTCCGTTTAGTGTCAAAACATCATTCATAAATATCAAAGAGAAAAAAGAAAGAAGTATGAAAAAGTACATGGTTTTATGCGCAGGTCTTGGCCTGGCAATGGCTTTTACTGGTTGCAAATCGAGTGAGAGTGCCTATAGGAAAGCCTATGACAAGGCCAAAGCTGCTGAGGCATCTCAGAACCTAAACACTCAGGACAACACACCGGTTGTGACCGAGACTCCCGTCGTGACTCCCGTTCAGACACGTCCCGTCACCCAGACAAAGGTGAACAGCAATGTGGAGAACGTGACCGTACGCCAGGAGCGCGTGTCGGTGGTCAACGGTTCCGGCTTGCGCACGTTTAGCGTGGTGGTCGGCTCGTTCAAGGTCATCGCCAATGCCGAAGGTCTGCAGCAGCGTCTGAAGAATGCCGGCTATGCCGCCCAGATTGTGAAGAACGTAGACCGTGACATGTATCGTGTTGTTGCCTCTACCTTCGACGACAAGGCTGCAGCCGTAGCCAGCCGCGACCAGCTGAGGGGCACCGAGTTCAACAAGGACGGCGACGCCTGGCTGCTCTCCAACATAAAATAAACGATCCGCTCTTGGCCAGAATACTTTCCATTGACTACGGCCGAAAGCGAACGGGACTGGCAGTCACCGACCCGCTGCAAATCATTGCCAGCGGGTTGGCGACTGTCTCTACATCGGAGCTATTCGATTATCTGCGCAACTACACTGCCCAAGAGCAGGTAGAGCTGATTGTCATTGGCGAACCGCGCCAGCCCAACGGCACGCCCAGCGAGAACCTGGCCCGTGTGCAGCAGTTCGTGGCACGTTGGCGCAAGGCCGTGCCCGACATTCCCATTGAGTATTACGACGAGAGGTTCACGTCGGTGTTGGCCCACCGTGCCATGATCGACGGCGGACTGCGTAAGAAAGACCGGCAGAACAAAGCACTTGTCGACGAGATCAGTGCCACCATCATTCTGCAGGACTACATGCGCAGTCGCACACGCCCCCTCAGTCAGGGGTCTACTGGGGTCTGAACAAGCGCAGACCCTGTCAAGTCATACTTAGAACGGTCTGGAAGCCCGCTTGTTCAGACCTCCATCCCCCAGATTCAGGGGGCATAAAAGAAAGATGATATTACCTATTTACATTTATGGCCAGCCTGTGTTGAGAAAGGTGGCCGAAGACATTCCCACCGATTATCCCGACCTGCAGCAGCTCATTGCCGACATGTATGAGACGCTGGACCAGTCGGAGGGCATCGGACTGGCTGCGCCACAGATTGGCAAGGCCATCCGCGTGGTGGTCATCGACCTGGATGTGCTCAAGGACGACATGCCCCAGTACAAAGGCTTCCGCCATGCGTTCATCAACCCCCACATCCTGGAATTTGACGACTCAAAGACCGACAGCGTGGAAGAAGGCTGTCTGTCGCTGCCTGCCATTCACGAGAAAGTGACGCGGCCCACACGCATTCACGTCACTTGGCTCGACGAAGAGCTTCAGCCCCACGACGAATGGGTGGAAGGCTATCTGGCCCGTGTGATGCAGCATGAGTTCGACCATCTGGACGGCAAGATGTTCATCGACCGTGTGTCGCCCCTGCGCCGCCAGCTCATCAGCAGCAAGCTCAAAGCGCTCACCCAAGGCCGCTACCGCTGTGGCTACAAGACAAAGGCAGTGAGGAGGTAACAAGTGAGAAGTGAGAAAGTATAAGTGATTCATAAAACAAGGTGATAAGTGTTGTTAGATATTGCAGATCCTGTTTGTGCCTGGGTAAGTTTGTTCAGGTGCGCTGGCTGCTAACAACACTTATCACTTTTCACTTATCACTCATCACTTCCTTTGCGCAGTACAACACCGACCGTCTGCTGGCAATAGGACGCTCGGCACTCTATTATGAAGACTACGTACTGTCTATGCAGTACTTCAATCAGGTCATTTCTGCCAAGCCCTTCCTCTACGAGCCCTGGTTCTTCCGCGCCATTGCAAAATACAGTCTCGACGACTTCGCCGGTGCCGAAGCCGACTGCAACGAGGCCATTGAGCGCAACCCCTACGTGGAGGGCATCTACGAATTGCGCGGACTGACCCGCATTCAGCAGAAGAAATACGCCGAAGCCATCAACGACTACAACAGCGCCCTGCGCTATGATCCCGAGAACCGAGGGCTGTGGCACAACCGTGTGCTCTGCCACATGCGCAACAACGAACTCGACACTGCCATGCAGGAACTCGACACCATGCTCACCCGCTGGAGCCGCTATGCCCAAGGCTATGCCATCCAGGCCGACATCCACATGCAGAAGGCCGACACAGCAGCCGCCATAGCCTCGCTGGAGAAAAGTCTGGAGATTGACCCTTACGACGGTCACACCTGGGCAGCACGCAGCATCATCAGCCTGTCGCGCGAGGAATGGAAAGAGGCCGAAACACAGCTCGACAAATCCATTCACCTGCTGCCCAAGCTCGCCGGTAATTACATCAACCGCGCACTGGCCCGTTTCAACCAGAACAACCTGCGGGGGGCAATGGCCGACTATGACACCGCTCTCGACCTGGAGCCCAACAACTTCCTGGGCCATTACAACCGTGGACTGCTACGGGCCGAGGTGGGCGACGACAACCGCGCCATCACCGACTTCGACTTCGTGCTCCGCATAGAGCCCAACAATCTCATGGCACTCTTTAACCGTGCCGTGCTGCTCGACAAGACGGGCGACTTGCGGGGAGCCATCCGGGACTATTCAAAAGTCATTGATGAGTATCCCAACTTCTGGACAGGACTGGAGTTCCGGGCCAGTTGCTACCGCCGCTTAGGCATGACGAAACAGGCCGAGCAAGACGAGTTCACCGTCTACAAGGCGCGGCTCGAGAAGCGTCTCTACGGCAAACAGCCTCGCCTCAATGCCCGCCAGATGCGCAAACGCAGCGACGACGACCCCGACAAATACAACCAGCTGGTCGTTGACGACGAGCAGGAGGTGCCGCATGAGTACCAGAACGACTATCGCGGCCACGTGCAGCACCACAAGGTCGACATCGTCTTCCAACCCATGTTCGCCCTCACGCTCGAACCGCCTACCAATGCTGTCAGACTGAACAACGTGGCCTTCGACCGCAACGTCGATGCCCTGAACGAACGGCTTCACGCACGTACCATTTATATAAATAACATCCACCATTCGCTCAACGAGGCCCAGTCAACGCAGTACTTGCAGAACATCGATTCGCTAACAGCCGCCGCAACCCACGCTGCCGATTCCCGGCTGACCCTCACGCTACTTTTCCTGCGTGCCCTGAGTGAAAGCGAAGTGCAGAACTACGAAGGGGCCATCGACGACCTCACCGCCATCCTACAGACCGACAGCACGCAGCCGCTTGCTTTTTGGCAGCGTGCCGTGTGTCAGGCCCGCTACAACCAGTTCCTTACAGCGCAGACCACCCGTATTGCCACCTTCGACGCCATGCCCGGCAGCGATGCTGGACTGAAGCACGCCCGTGTGCTGGCCGACCTCGACCACGCCCTCCAGTTATCACCCCAAAGTGCCTACCTGTACTACAACCGCGGCTGCCACTACGCCCAGCAGCAAGACTACAGCAAGGCCATTGCCGATTTCACCCGTGCCCTCGACATAGAGCCCAACATGCCCGAAGCCTACTTCAACCGTGGCCTTTGCGCCATCTATGCAAAACAGCAGGAGGCCGGACTGCAGGATTTGAGCAAGGCAGGCGAACTGGGACTTTACACCGCATACGGCATCATTAAGAAATACAGTTCCAAGACCCCCTGAGTCAGGGGGGCAGAGAGCCTGAACGACTTTAGACAGAATGATTATGGACAATAAAGAAAAAGAAAACATGGGGCAGTCAGCCCCTCAGTCCCCTCACTCCAGTGCTACTGGCTTGCAAGGCAAAAACACAGGGGGCTTATGGAACCGCATTCTTTCCGCAGTGCTGAAAATGCCTGGGGTGAGAGTCAACCGTGTCGAATTCCTGCGTAGTGCCCTGCATGGCTACGTAGGCGAACAGAAACTGGACCTTCTGCCCAACGTGCGGCCTTACACCATCACCACCGACAAGGTCATCGACGAAGTGGCAGCCAAATGCATCAACCGCCACACCGCCCTTGCCACAACAGGCTCTACGCTGGCCGGACTGCCTGGCGGACTGGCCATGATGGCCACCATACCCGGCGACCTCACACAGTACTATTACCATGTGGTCGTACTTTCACAGAAGCTGGCCTACCTCTACGGGTTCCCCGACTTCAACGACGAGAACGACGAGCTAAGCGATGTAGCCAGTGACCTGCTCACCATCTTCATGGGTGCCATGATGGGGGTGAAGGTGGCCGATCAGGGCATCAGTCAGATAGCACGTGGCGTAGCCACTTCGGCCGTCAGCCGACTGCCACGTGTGGCCATCACCAAGGCTGCGGTCTATCCCATTGCCATGCAGGTGGCCCGACTGGTAGGCATGAGGCTCACCAAGAGTGGATTCACACGTACCGTAGGCAAACTCATTCCCATAGCCGCCGGTGTCTTCTCCGGCACGCTGACACTCTTCACCTTCAAACCGGGAGCACGCCGACTGCAAAAGCGTCTCAAGGCCCAGAAGCAATACTTCGGCAATGCCGATGCTGCCGCACTGGAACAGTTCTGGGAGAAGGACGGAGAAACAGGGCGGCAGAACATCCGTGCTTCGTTCACCCGTGCCGAACAGAGTCAGGACCGGCCTCAAGAGAAACAGCTCGCCATGCTGCAGGCCATGGTCAACATGGCCAACATTGCAGACAACCTTTCGCCTGAAATGCAAGACCTGATAGAAGAACGCGTTGCACAGTCCGACCTTACCGACGAACAGCAGTTGTCGCTGCTTGAGCATTTAGGCACCGAGTACAGTATCGACGCAGACTACGACCTGCTAGCCTGTGATCCCGACTACGCCCGTGACTGCATCCGCGCCCTCATCGACGTGATGCGAGTGGCCGGCCGTCAGTCAGTGGCCGAGAAGATGTATCTCTCCATGACCGCCAAAGCCGTGGGCATTGCAAAGGACGAACTCGAAGAAATGATCAGCACCCCAACTCCTAACTTCTAACTCCTGACTCAGCATGAAAGTGGTCTACGAAGACAACCACCTTATTATTATATATAAGGAAAGCGGCGAGATTGTACAGGGCGACAAGACCGGCGACAGGCCACTGTCTGACATGGTGAAACAGTACCTGAAGGAGAAATACAACAAGCCGGGCGAAGTGTTTCTCGGTGTGGTTCATCGTCTGGACCGTCCAGTGGCAGGACTGGTGGTCTTTGCCCGCACGTCGAAAGCCCTGGCACGGCTGAACAAAATGTTTGCCGAAGGGGAGGTACACAAGACCTACTGGGCCATCACCAAAAACACGCCACGCGAACCCGAAGGAACGCTGACCCACTGGCTGGTGCGCAACGAGCAGCAGAACAAGAGCTACGCCCACGACCACGAAGTGCCACGCTCAAAGAAGGCGGTGTTGCACTACAAGGTCATTGGCCACACCGACAACTACTGTCTGATTGAGGTGCAGCTGATGACGGGCCGCCATCACCAGATTCGCTGTCAGCTGGCCGCCATGGGCTGCCCCATCAAGGGTGACCTGAAATACGGTGCCCAACGGAGCAATCCCGACGGCAGCATCTCATTGCTGTCGCACCGCGTAGAGTTCGTCCACCCCGTCTCAAAGGCCCTCATCTGTGAAGAATCCCCCCTACCCCACGACCCGTTGTGGGAAGCTATTGTACACTGAACATTCAACGAACTATGCTGAACGATATCATTACCCAAGAGCAGGCCAGCCTGCTGACACAAGTCATTCATGAGAGCCAGACCATCATCTGTGTGTGCCACGTCAATCCCGATGGCGACGCAGTGGGATCCTGTCTGGGCTGGACCGAATATCTGAAGACCGTCCATGGCAAAGAAGTCCAGATCATCATTCCCGACCAGTATCCCGACTATCTGCAGTGGATGCCGAACACCGATAAGATTATCCGCTACGACAAGCACAAAGAGGGATGTGACTGGACGCTGCAGCATGCCGACCTGATTTTCTGTCTGGACTTCAACACGGTTTCACGCGTCGACCAGATGCAGGAAGCTCTGTGTCAGTCGCCCGCCAAACGTGTGCTGATAGACCACCACCCGAATCCCGACGTAGACAGCGTACTCACCATCTCGCGGCCAGAAGCCTGCAGCACCTGCGAACTGGTGTTCCGACTGGTGTGGCAGTTGGGTGCCTTTGAGCAGCTGGACAAGCACTTTGCCGTGCCCGTGTACTGCGGCATGATGACCGACACGGGCGGGTTCACCTTCAACTCGTGCAATCCCGACATCTTCTTCATCATCAGCCAACTGCTCACCAAGCACATCAACAAGGACAAGATTTACCGCAACGTCTACCACAATTTCTCCGAGAACCGCCTGCGTCTCACGGGCTATGTCATGTATGAGAAGCTGATAGTCCTTGCCCAGCATCATGCCTCCTATTTCACGCTCACCCGCGAAGACCTGAAGCGTTTCCACTTCATCAAAGGCGACGCCGAGGGCTTGGTGAACATGCCGCTACAGATCAAGGGCATGAAGCTCAGCATTTCGCTCCGCGAAGATACGGAGCGCGACAATTTGGTCTGGGTGTCACTACGTTCTGTCGACCAGTTCCCATGCAACCAGGTAGCCGCCCAGTTCTTCAACGGCGGTGGTCACCTCAATGCCTCCGGAGGCCGCCTCAACTGCTCCATCGAAGAAGCCGTAAAGATTACCGAACAGGCCATCGCTGCCTTCTCAAACATCCTGTAGCATCACCAGAATCGAAAAAATGGGGTGAACCATCAGCTTTTTAGAGAAACATACGAACGAGAAAGCGTTTTTGAGTTAATCAAACAAAAATGCTTTCTCATTTCATCATTATTTCGTACCTTTGCAACCGAATATTCAATTAGACGATTTTATGAAGAAATTTTCATTCATACTGGTAGCCCTTTTGGCTGCCTTCGTATTCTCGGCCTGTAATAACTATGAGACCTACTCCGACCAGAAGGAGAAGGAGCGCAAGGCCGTGAAAAGTTTTATTCAGCGCAACGGCATTCAGGAAATCTCTGAAAGTGAGTTCAAGCAGAACGGCTATGTGACCGACACGGCCAAGAACGAATATGTGTACCTGAACAACAGCGGCGTCTACATGCAGATTGTCCGGAAAGGAAGTGGCACGCCCCTACAGGACGGTGAAAACGCCACGCTGTACATCCGCTTCCTCGAAATGTCGATACTCGACACCACTTACGTCATTTACAACTACGACGACCCATACGACCCCGACGTGATGAGCATTTCAAGGTCGGGCAACAACTACACGGCTTCGTTCACCTCGGGACTCATGCTGGAATGCTACAGTGCGCAGGTGCCCACAGGCTGGCTCGTTCCCTTTAATTATATTAAGGTGGGGCCACCCTCGGAAACGGAAGACATTGCGAAAGTGCGCCTCATCGTGCCCCATACGCAAGGACACACGGCAGCAGCCAGCGAAGTTGTACCCTTCTACTACGAAATAACTTTCCAAAGATAAATGGCACTTATTAAATCTATCTCAGGTATCCGCGGCACGATTGGCGGACATACGGGTGACACACTGAACCCGCTCGACATTGTAAAGTTTACCACCGCATACGCTACGTTCATTGGCGGTAAGAAAATTGTTGTAGGCCGCGACGGACGCATCTCAGGCCCCATGGTACGCGACATTGTGTGTGGTACCCTGGTGGGGATGGGCTATGAAGTGGTTGACATTGGACTGGCATCTACGCCCACAACCGAACTGGCCGTGCGTATGCACCAGGCCGACGGTGGTATTATCATCACGGCCAGCCACAACCCACGGCAGTGGAACGCCCTGAAACTGCTGAACAGCGAAGGCGAGTTCCTGACTGCTGATGACGGTGCGCAGGTGCTTGCCATCGCCGAAAAGGAAGACTTTGACTATGCCGAAGTGGACAAGTTGGGACACATCGTCCTTGACGACACCATGAACCAGCGTCATATTCAGTCGGTGCTTGACCTGAAGCTGACCGATCTGGAAGCCATCAAGAAAGCAAAGTTCCGTGTCTGTGCCGATACCATCAACTCGGTAGGTGGCATCATCCTGCCCGAATTCTTCCGTGCCTTAGGCGTAGAATTCGACATTCTCAACGGTTCGTGTACGGGTGATTTCGCCCACAATCCGGAACCGCTGGAGAAGAACCTGAGCGGTATTATGGAAAAGATGCGCCAGGGAGGCTACGACCTGGGCATTGTCGTCGACCCGGACGTAGACCGGCTGGCCTTCATCAGCGAAGACGGCACCATG
The DNA here is from genome assembly GCA_947304695.1 of uncultured Prevotella sp. The sequence continues at coordinate 1,713 of CAMZBS010000053.1, read as the reverse complement.
TTCGGCGAAGAATATACGCTGGTCAGTGTGGCCGACTACGTGCTTAGCCACACCACTGGCAACACGGTGAGCAACCTCAGCAGTACCCGTGCCCTGCGCGATGTGACCGAGAAGCACGGTGGCCACTATGCTGCCGCTGCCGTAGGCGAGGTAAACGTGACGACCAAGATGAAGGAAGTAGGTGCCGTGATTGGCGGTGAAGGCAATGGCGGAGTGATCTATCCCGAGAGCCACTACGGCCGTGACGCACTGGTGGGCATTGCCCTGTTCCTCTCGCTACTGGCTCAGAAGGGTTGCAAGGTCAGCGAACTGCGCCGCACCTATCCTGACTATCAGATAGCCAAGAACCGCATAGATCTGACACCCGACACAGATGTTGACGCTATCCTGGTCAAGGTCAAGGAAATGTTTGCCAGCGACCCTGAGGCTGTGGTCAACGACATTGACGGTGTGAAGATCGATTTTCCCACCAAGTGGGTACATCTGCGGAAATCGAACACAGAACCCATCATCCGCGTCTACAGCGAAGCACAGACGATGGAAGAGGCCGACCTGCTGGGCAAAAAGCTCATGCAGGTGGTCTACGACATGCAATAAAACTCACTCTTAAGCCTCTACTGGAATCTCGAAGGTGAAGGTAGAGCCTTCTCCCAATTGCGATTCACAAGTCACGCTGCCGCCCATGCTGTAAGCCATGGTGCGGCAGATGCTTAGTCCAAGACCTGCACCTGGGATAAACTCGTCGACCTTGAAGAAACGCTCAAAGATCTGCTCCAGATGCTCCTTGGCCACACCCTTACCGGTGTCGCGTACCCAAATACGGATACGACCGTCGCGAGGAGCATCGAATCCCACAACGATTGTTCCCAGGGAAGTAAACTTGGTAGCATTCGAAATCAAATGCTTCATTACCTCAGTCAGACGGCTAAGGTCGGTTGTCACGATTTGCGGCGATGCTGCAAATTGGTTGGTCATCACCACGCCATCGTGTACCTTCGACTGATATTCGTCCGTAAGCTGTCCCAGCACCATTGACAAATCAAACTGAGTCATGACCATTTCTTCCTTTCCTGCCTCAATCTTGGAGATGTTGACCACATCGTCGATGATGCGGAGCAGTTTCTGCGTGTTCTCATGAATCAGGTTCAGCAGTTCCTGCCTTTCTGCCGCATCCTCCACATCGGGCAAAATACCCGTAAAGCCAATGATGGCATTCAACGGTGTGCGTATCTCATGACTCATGTTTGCCAGGAAGGCTGTCTTCAGGCGGTCGCTCTCCTCAGCCCTGTTTCGTGCATCAATCAGCGCCTCCTCCATTTTCTTCTGGTCATCAATGCGCTTCGAGGTGCCCACAACCATGGTTGGATTACCGTCGATGTCACGTTTGGAAACGGTAGCGTATGACTCTTCCCAATATACATTGTCTGTATGCGGAATTCTCACCCGATAGATCTCATGATATTCCTCAGCCGTACCATCGCAAAGTGCCAACAATGAAGCTGCCACTCTCGGGGCATCGTCTTCATGCAGCAGGACTACACTCTCGTTCATGTCACCACTACTTACCGATGCATCGAACATCCATTCACTGGTTCTTTCACGGAAATCATTGTCATAGGCTATCTGACGTGTCTTTACATCCATGTGCCACGTGGCAATTTTCATAGCTTTCAGGATAAACTCCAGCTCCACATCGTCTTCCTTGATTCCTTC
>CAMZBS010000052.1 GCA_947304695.1 uncultured Prevotella sp. | reverse complement strand
CCCTGCGCCGTGTGCTGAAGGATGAGGGCGCTACCGCCTTCACCACCAACTTCGATGACTTGGGTGATGCCGACATCGATGCTCCCGACTTTTGCGGCTTCGACCAGATTCCCGGTCTGGCTTCGCAGCGCCTGATGGAAGAGGGCTACGGCTTCGGTGCTGAGGGTGACTGGAAGACAGCCTGCCTCTATCGCACGCTTTGGGTCATCCAGCAGGGTATGCCTATTGGCTGCTCGTTCCTTGAGGACTACACGCTCAACTTCGCTGGCGATCGTTCGTCTTGCCTGCAGAGCCACATGCTGGAGGTGTGCCCGCTCATCGCTGTGGACAAACCCAAGCTTGAGGTTCACTTCCTGGGTATCGGCATTCGCAAGCAGCAGACCGCCCGTCTGGTGTTTACCTCTAAGGTGGGTCGTGGCATCAAGGCCACCGTTGTTGACCTGGGCAACCGCTTCCGCCTCATCTCTCAGGAGGTTGAGTGCATCGAGCCGAAGCCTATGCCCAACCTGCCTGTGGCTAGTGCCCTGTGGGTTCCACAGCCTACGTTTGAGATTGGTGCAGGTGCCTGGATTCTGGCTGGTGGTACTCACCACAGTGCCTTCTCCTACGACATCACTGAAGAGTACTGGGAGGACTTCGCCGAGATGCTGGGCATCGAGTATGTACGCATCAACAAGGACACGAAGACCAGCGAGTTCAAGCAGACGCTGCAGAACAACGAGATGTACTATATGCTCTCGAAGGCTCTGCGCTGATTCTTGCGACTACAAGATTGATTATTTTGGAGCGTCCGACAACCTCGGATGCTCCTTTTCTGTTGGTTCCCCCTTGTTCTATTGTCAAATGGGCAGTGTCATCACGAAACGGGAGCCGCCTATGTAGGCTGTGTCGAGCCTGATGTCGCCGCCTATGCGACGTGCCAGCGAACGGGCAACGGTCAGACCTATGCCCGTGCCGTCGTAGTACTCATCGAGCTGAACAAACTCGTCGAATATTCGTTCGGCTTCTCTGTGGGGGATGCCTATGCCTGTGTCCTCTACTGAGAAGAACATGCGTCCTGACGAGACTGTCAACCGTAGTAGGGCTCTCTGGTTTCGTTCGGTGGCTTTTTCCGCTTTCAGTGCCTCTGCGGGGGCTGTAAACTTGCGGGCGTTGTCGAGCAGTAATGAAAGGGCGCGGACAGCGGCCTGCTGATTGGTCTGAAGAAGGACGGTCTCGGCTTCTGCTGATACAATCATGTCAAACGCCAAGTGGTCGGCACTGGTGATGCCCGATTCGCTGACGGCCTCTGCTGCAATCAGTTCTGCCAGAACGTTGTCATTTCGTTCAATGACTGCGTGGTTCCTGGCTTCCGAGAGTTCCAGCATCTTGTTGACCAGGCTGGTGATGCGGTTGGTGTTCTCCGTTATCTTGTGGTTAATGTCGTGCAGGGTGGCATCGTCTAAATAGATGCCTGGCGTCGTGAGCAGTTGGGTGAAGCCTGACAGGATGTTGAGCGGTGTGCGTATCTCATGTGAAATCTGCTGTATGAAGTCGCTCTTCATCCGCGACGATTCCTCAGCACGCCTGTTGGCCTCTTCCAGTTCGAGGTAGGCGGCTTTCAGTCTTACGGCAGCCCGATGACGGGAATAGAGGAAGAGAGCGATGAATACTATCGCTGTCAATAGCAGAGTCAGAACGGTTATTGTTCTCATTGTCAGGTCAGGCTGATATTTGTTGGCAAAGATACAAAATTTATTTGATACAGGGTGTGTAGTTTGAAAAAAAAGTTGTATCTTTGCCATCGATTATGGTACAAACAGACAATTATTATTGGTATGGGATAGCAGCGGCGATCTATCTTGTGACCTGCTGGGTGTTTTCCGCTGTCAGGACGGGTCACAACTGTGGTGTCCCGCACGAACGTCGGGAGTATATCTGGCCTGACCGTAAGATGCAGATTCTGATTTATCTTACGGGTACTGTGGTGCTGCCCTATGTGCTGAATCCCCAGAGTGAGCCAGCGTGGCTGCTGATGAAGTCCTACTTCCCCTGCACCTATTATTTCTTCTGTGGCTCGTTGTTGTTCTGCTTTTTCGGCTCGGTGAAGCAGTGGGCCAGTTGGAAGCCTGTTGTGCGCATAGCGGCTTTTATCACCTTGGTGGCCATCATACCGTTTGTTGTCCACGCTTGGTGGCCTGATGGTGTGCTCGGTGCGGGCTTCGTGAGTGTGTGGAACAAGGTGGTGCTTGCGGTCAGCCTTCTCATGATGGCCTACTCGGCTGTGGCTATGTGGCAGGTATGGCTGTGGATGAGGACGGCTCGTGCCGTGAGCTATTCCAATCCCGATGACTTTCCCACTGAGTATGCCCACCGTGTGTGGATTGTGCCCATATTGCTTACCCCCCTGCTGTGGCCAGCCTACCTCACCGACTCGCGCGACGTAATGGCTGTGCTGTGTGTGCCGCTGGCAGTGTTCAATATCCTGCTGCTTCTCAACGTTCTGCCCGTCTGGCGGCGGTCAATCATCCTATCCGAAATCGTTGACGAAGATATGGACCCCTCGTTCGATGAGAACGACGAACTGGCTGATGAGCGTACCGACAGGATTGCTGCCGAGATAGAACAGTTTGTAAGCACTGAAGCTGCCTATCTGGACTCCCACCTAAAGCTGGAGCAGGTGGTCGAACGCTGCAATTTCAGCCGTGTCTGTGTCTCGCGTGTGTTTACCGAGCGCTTTGGGGGATTCTCCGACTATGTCAACGGTCTGCGTCTGGACTATTTCGACCATTACAAGATACAACATCCCAATTCCACCGATGAGGCCGCAGCCGAAGCAAGCGGTTTTGCCTCTCTCAAGGCATACACCAAAGCCCGTGAACGTCTGTCGCAGCGACAGGACACCGTGAAGTGACATTTTATTAACAAAAAACATAACCCTAAAACTAACGAAAACAATGACAGCAAAACAAACCATTGAGGCTGGAAAAGCCATCTTGGGAATCGAGTTTGGTTCTACACGTATCAAGGCCGTGCTTATCGACCAGGACAACAAGCCCATCGCACAGGGCAGCCACGAGTGGGAAAACCAGTTTGTCGACGGACTCTGGACCTACAGCACCGAAGCCATCTGGTACGGTCTGCAGGACTGCTATGCCGAGTTGCGCAAAGACGTGGTGAAGCACTACGACTGCGAGATTGAGTCGCTGGCCGCCATCGGCTTCTCGGCCATGATGCACGGCTATATGGCCTTCAACGAGCAGCAGCAGATTCTGGTACCTTTCCGCACCTGGCGCAACACCAACACGGGACGTGCCGCTGCTGAGCTTTCCGAGCTGTTCAACTACAACATCCCCCTGCGCTGGAGCATCTCCCATCTGTATCAGTGCATTCTTGACAATGAGGAGCATGTGGCTGACATCAAGTATCTGACCACGCTGGCAGGCTATGTCCACTGGCAGGTTACTGGCCAGTTCGTGCTGGGTGTGGGCGATGCCTCGGGCATGATTCCCGTTGACCCCGCCACGAAGACCTACGATGCTGAGATGGTGCGCAAGTTCGACGAACTCATCGCTCCGCGTGGCTTCTCGTGGAAGTTGCTCGACATCCTGCCCAAGAGCCTCAATGCTGGTGAGAATGCTGGCTTCCTCACGCCCGAGGGTGCCAAGCGTCTCGATGTGAGCGGCCATCTGAAGGCTGGCATCCCCGTGTGTCCTCCCGAGGGTGACGCAGGCACAGGCATGGTGGCTACCAACGCCGTGAAGCAGCGCACGGGCAACGTCTCGGCAGGCACCTCGTCGTTCTCAATGATTGTGCTCGAGAAGCCGCTGTCCAAGCCATACGAGATGATTGATATGGTGACCACGCCCGACGGCAGCCTCGTGGCTATGGTTCACTGCAACAACTGCACCAGCGACATCAACGCATGGGTGGGACTGTTCAAGGAGTACCAGAAGCTGCTGGGTGTGTCCATCGACATGAACGAGCTCTATGGCAAGCTGTTCAACAAGGCCCTTGAGGGTGATGCCGATTGTGGCGGTCTGATGGCCTATAACTATGTGTCCGGTGAGCCTGTTACGGGTCTCAGCGAGGGCCGTCCCATGTTTGTGCGCTCGGCCAACGACAAGTTCAACCTGGCTAACTTCATGCGTGCCCATCTCTACGGAGCCATTGGCGTGCTGAAGATTGGCAACGACATCCTGTTCAAGGACGAGATGATACGCGTTGACCGCATTACTGGTCACGGCGGCTACTTCAAGACGCCTGGTGTGGGTCAGCGCATGCTGGCTGCTGCACTCAACAGCCCCATCTCGGTAATGGAGACCGCAGGCGAGGGTGGTGCCTGGGGCATTGCCCTGTTAGCTGGCTATGTGGTGAACAATCCCAACAAGCTCTCCCTGGCCGACTATCTGGAAACGGTGGTCTTCGCAGGCAACACGGGTGTATCCATTGCTCCTTCGGCCGACGACGTTGCCGGATTTGAGCGTTACATTGAGAACTACAAGCGCGGTTTGGCCATTGAGCAGGCAGCTGTAGACAACAAGAAGTAAAGAAAAACGGTGAATCGTGGTTATTTGGTCATTTGGTCATTTGTCATTTTCGATTTCGGGAATGCGGTCATTTGCTCACTATAATAAGAATATTATTCTTATTTATAGTGGCCGATTTTGACATTCCGTTTTCGATTTTGACAAATGACCAAATGACCAAATGACCGCGAAATGAGAAATGAGTGCATCTACGTGGCAGTTAGTTACGACTACGGCTCACGTAGATGCATCGGTGTTGGGGGAGGTGGTAAATTCCTATCATCTTTTAAAACTTCGTAATAATCACCTTGTTTGTTTGGATAATTCGGAGAGAAAGCGTACTTTTGCATGAAAATGAAGAAATGACTATGCTGAAAGGAAAGAAAATAGTACTGGGCATCACGGGGTCGATAGCGGCCTACAAGGCATGTTACATCATTCGCGGACTGGTGAAGGCAGGTGCCGAGGTGCAGGTGGTCATCACCCCTGCTGGCAAGGAGTTCATCACCCCCATAACCCTGTCAGCACTGACACAGAAGCCTGTTGTGAGTGAATTCTTCTCACAAAGGGACGGCACGTGGAACAGCCACGTGAAGCTGGGTCTCTGGGCCGATGCCATGCTGATAGCACCCTGTACGGCATCGACGCTGGGGAAGATGGCCAACGGCGTGGCTGACAACATGCTCATTACTACCTATCTGTCGATGAAGGCACCCGTGTTCATCGCCCCAGCTATGGATCTCGACATGTATGCCCATCCCTCTACGCAGCAGAACATGGAGCGTCTACGCTCCTTCGGTAACCAGATTATTGAGCCGCAGAGCGGATTCCTGGCCAGCGGACTGGAAGGCAAGGGGCGCATGGAGGAGCCGGAACGCATCGTGGCTTTCCTTGACAACTATTTCGAGCCGAAGGACTTGGCTGGCAAGAAGGTGATGATTACCGCTGGCCCTACGTATGAGAAGATTGACCCCGTGCGGTTCATCGGCAACTACAGCAGTGGCAAGATGGGATTTGCGCTGGCCGAAGAGTGTGCCCGCCGTGGTGCTGAGGTTACACTGATAGCAGGCCCCGTCAGCCAACAGCTGACGTCTTTTCCTTTTCCACAGGAAGGGACTGAGAGTGGGTGTGTACACCGTATTGACGTGGAGAGTGCCCAGCAGATGTACGACGCTGCTGTCGAAGCTTTCCCTCGTCAGGATGCTGCCATCCTCTGTGCGGCTGTAGCCGACTTCCGTCCTGAGACGGTGGCTGGGCAGAAAATCAAGCGGGTGGGGCAGACGATGGACATTCACCTCGTGCCCAATCCCGACATTGCCAAGACTTTGGGCAACATGAAGCAGCAGGGGCAGGTGCTTATTGGCTTTGCACTTGAGACCAACGACGAGGAGCAGAACGCGCTACTGAAGCTGGAGAAGAAGAACCTTGACTTCATCGTGCTGAACAGCCTGCGCAATGAAGGCACCTGCTTCAAGAGCGACGAGAACCAGATCTCTATCATCTCGCGTCAGGGAAAAAAGGACTATGCAAAGAAAACGAAAGTCGAGGTGGCACGCGACATCATTGACGAAATGAGTGAAAAGGTAAAAAAGTAAAAGGATAAAAATGTAGAAATGATGAGAATGAATATGGTCATGAGAACGGTAACGGAGCTGGTAAAAAGGGCTTTGCTTTTTTATCTTCTTACCCTTTTGCCTTTAAGCGCTGCCGCACAGGAGCTGAACGCGAAGGTGGTGATTAACCGCAGTCAGATTCAGGGCACCGATGAGTCGGTGTTTGAGAACCTGCAGCAGACGATGGAACATTTCATCAACGAAAGACAGTGGACTCCCTTGCAGTTTAAGGAGAACGAGCGCATTAACTGTACGTTCAACATCACAGTGACGAAGTACGACCAAAGCGAGAACCTCTTCACCTGCACCGCACTGATCCAGGCCAACCGCCCTGTGTACAACTCGGCCTATACCACCACTTTGTATAATAACAGGGACAAGAACTTCGACTTCACCTTCCAGCAGTTCGACCAGCTGAACTTCATGGAGGAATCTATCGACAACCAACTGGTGGCCCTTTGTGCCTATTATGCCTTTCTCATCATAGGTCTAGACCTCGACACCTTCTCACCAATGGGCGGTACCGACGTGCTGCAGCGCTGCATGTATCTGGTTAACAATGCCCAGCACCTGAACTATCCAGGATGGAAGTCATTCGAAGACTCGCGCAACCGCTTTGCTATTCTCAACGATTATCTTGACGAGGCCATGAGACCGTTCCGCCAGATGCAGTATGACTACTACCGCAAAGGTCTCGACGAGATGGCCAACAATGTGGAGCGTGGGCGCACCAATGTCACCACAGCCCTGGAGGAGGGACTGAAGAAGGCACATGAGGCCAAGCCACTGAGCCTGCTGCCCCAGATTTGGACAGACTATAAGAAGGACGAGCTGGCCAATATCTATAAGGGTAAGGGTACACAAAAAGAAAAGGAGTCGGTCTACGACATCCTTTTCGGTATCAACGCCTCGCAGAGCCAGGTGTGGGATAAGATTAAACAGTAGTAAGTCAGGAGTTGACGTACCACTGGAACAGTTTGGCAACGCCTTCCTTTATTTCAACCTGGTGGTGCCAGCCTAGCGAGTGAAGCTTTGCGACATCGATGAGCTTGCGGGGAGTGCCGTCGGGCTTGCTGGCATCGAACTCTACGGTGCCTTCGAAACCTACGGCTTTCACCACCAGCTCTGACAGTTCACGGATGGTGAGCTCCTTGCCTGTGCCTACGTTGATGTGGCAGTTGCGAATCTCGCCCAGTGAGGGGATGGCACCGCCACGGCCTGCCGAGTGGTTGCGGTCAACAATGCCGTCGGCACGCGTGCCAAAGTGTACGCTGGAATATTTTTCGATGCCGATGATGTCAGCGAAACTTACATTCAGCAGCACGTGGACTGAGGCGTCGGCCATATCCTCACTCCAGAGGAATTCACGGAGCGGAGTGCCCGTGCCCCAGAGCACCACGCGGTTGTCGTAGATGCCGTACTTGGCCAGCACGTTCAGGATGTCATCCTTCGACGCACCACCGTCAACACCCTCAACGGGGCGCTTATAGAGGTCGGCCGCTATCTTCTCCCACTGGCCGTCGTGTATAAGCTTGGCCAGATAGACCTTACGCATCATGGCGGGCATGACGTGGGAGTTCTCCAGATGGAAGTTGTCGTTAGGACCGTAGAGGTTGGTGGGCATCACGGCAATGTAGTCAGTGCCATACTGCAGGTTGTAGCTCTCGCACATCTTCAGTCCGGCAATCTTGGCGATGGCATATTCCTCGTTGGTGTACTCCAGGGGCGAGGTGAGCAGGCAGTCTTCCTTCATGGGCTGCGGAGCGTTCTTGGGATAGATGCAGGTGGAACCGAGGAAGAGCAGTTTCTGAACACCGTGGGCGTAGGCTTCGCTGATGACATTGCACTGAATCTTCATGTTCTGCATGATGAAGTCGGCTCGATAGAGCGAGTTGGCCATGATGCCGCCCACGAAGGCGGCTGCCAGCACAACCGCATCGGGCCGCTCCTGATCGAAGAACTGGCGTACGGCCACCTGGTCGGTCAGGTCGAGCTCACTGTGGCTGCGGCCTACGAGGTTGTGGTAGCCGCGCTGCTGCAGGTTGTTCCAAATGGCAGAGCCTACGAGTCCGCGGTGGCCTGCCACGTATATCTTACTTTCTTTGTTCAGCATGATCCATCTGCGCCTTTAAGAATAGTTTCTTGACAAACTTCATGTCGTGCTGAACCATAATTTTGACAAGGTCTTCAAACGAGGTCTTGCGTGGGTTCCAGCCCAGTTTCTCCTTTGCTTTGGCGGGGTTGCCCAGCAGTTGTTCCACCTCGGCAGGACGGAAATATTTGGGGTCAACCTCAACGAGCGGCTTGCCTGTTTTCTTGTCGATGCCCTTCTCGTTGATACCTTCGCCCTGCCACTCCAGTTCGATGCCCACCTCGCGGAAGGCCAGCGTGCAGAACTCACGCACGGTGTGATATTCTCCAGTGGCGATGACAAAGTCGTCGGCCTGAGGCTGCTGTAGGATGAGCCACATGCACTCCACGTAGTCACGGGCATAGCCCCAGTCGCGCAGGGCGTTGAGGTTGCCCAGATAGAGCTTGTCCTGATAGCCCTGGGCAATGCGGGCGGCGGCAAGGGTAATCTTGCGGGTAACGAAGGTCTCACCGCGACGCTCGCTCTCGTGGTTGAAGAGGATGCCGTTGCAGCAGAACATGTTGTAGCTCTCACGGTAATTCTTCATAATCCAGAAACCGTAGAGCTTGGCCACAGCGTATGGCGAACGGGGATAGAACGGTGTGGTCTCGCTCTGTGGAACCTCCTGTACAAGGCCGAACAGCTCTGAAGTAGAAGCCTGGTAGATGCGACAGGTGTCGGCCAGACCGCAGATGCGTACTGCCTCCAGCAGTCGCAGCACACCATTTGCATCAGTATCAGCTGTGTACTCGGGCACTTCAAACGACACCTTCACGTGGCTCTGTGCAGCCAGGTTGTAGATTTCGGTGGGGCGAACTTCGCCGATGACGCGAATGAGTGACGATGAATCGGTCATGTCGGCCCAGTGCAGGTTGACCAAGCGTTTCTTCTTCATGTCGCGCACCCACTCGTCGAGGTACAGATGCTCGATGCGGGCGGTATTGAACGACGAGGAACGGCGCAGAAGGCCGTGGACTTCATATCCTTTCTCAATTAGGAACTCGGCCAGATAGCTTCCGTCCTGTCCTGTGATGCCTGTGATAAGGGCAATGTTTCTTTTTTCCATTTATATTATTTAGTTTTCTCCACTGAATTGCTTGATACGTTGTTCTTCCGACAGCTTGCAGATGAGCAGGGTGTCGTTGTTTTCGGCCACGATGTAGCCATCAAGACCCTGTATGACAACTTTCTTCTCCTGTGTGGTGTGAACCATGCAGTTGTGGGTCTCGTAGAGGTTGATGTCATGGCCTATGCAGGCGTTGCCGTAGAGGTCGCGCTTGGTCTGAGTGAGCAACGAGCCCCACGTGCCGAGGTCGCTCCATCCGAAGTCGGCAGGGCAGACGAAGATTTCTTCGGCTTTCTCCATGATGGCGTAGTCCACGGAGATGTTCTCGCAGGTGGGGAACTTCTCGTTGATGGTCGGCTGTTCGGCTGGCGTGCCGTAGATAGTAAGCATCGACTCAAAGATTTTGGCCATCTTAGGTTGGTACATACGGAAGGCGTTGACGATGGTGTTGACGTTCCAAATGAAGATACCGGCATTCCAGAAGTAGTTCTTGTGGCTGATATACTCTTTAGCAGTATCCAGGTCTGGCTTCTCGCGGAAGGAGTCTACACGGAAGATGCCCCTGTTTCGGAGCGACGGGGCCGTGAGGTTGGCCTGTATGTAGCCATAGCCCGTCTCGGGCCGGGTAGGCTTCATGCCCAGTGTTACGATGGCATCAGTGTCGCTAGTGAACTTCATGCAGTCGCCAATGACGCGCTGGAACTCCTGAATGTTCATCACAATATGGTCGGAAGGGGTCACAACAATGTTGGCCTTGGGATCTTTTGATTTGATGCGCCAGCTGACATAGGCAATGCAGGGTGCCGTGTTTCGGCGGCAAGGCTCGCAGAGAATATTAGTGCGAGGCATGTCGGGCAGCTGATAGGCTACGATGTCGGCATATTTCTCGTTGGTCACTACCCAGATGTTCTCGGGGCTTACCAGTGTTCCGAAACGTTCCATAGTGAGTTGAAGAAGCGTTTTCCCTACGCCCAGCACATCGATGAACTGCTTGGGCGTCTCAGCGGTGCTCATGGGCCAGAAGCGGCTTCCCACGCCACCTGCCATGATGACTAAATGGTTGTTGATTCGAGCCATAGTGATTACTGTTTATTTTTCTTTACTGTATGTTTGACTGCAAAGTAGGCGATGACCACCACCACGATGGCAAGTATGGCACCTACGATGTAATGGTTGTACTGTTCGATGGTCTGCTCCAGTTGGTCTTCGGGCACGATGGCATGCAGATACCAGCCCAAAGCGGCTAGGATGGAGTGCCAGGCTCCAGCACCGATGGTGGTATAGATCAAGAACTTCCAGTAGTTCATGCGGGCCAGACCAGCGGGGAGGCTTATCAGATGGCGGATGCCGGGAATGAGACGGCCCGTCAACGTGGCTACAATTCCGTGGTCGTCAAAGTAGCGTTCACTCTTTTCTACCTTCTCCTGATTGAGCAAACACATCTTTCCCCAGCGGCTGTTTGCAAACTTATAGATGACGGGACGCCCTACATAGAGAGCCACGAAATAGTTGATGGAGGCACCTAAGTCGGCACCGATGGTGGCAAAGAGCACCACCAACAGCACGTTGAGCTGGCCGCTGGCTGCATGGTAGGCGGCAGGAGCCACCACCAGTTCGGACGGTACGGGAATGACAGTGCTTTCCAGCAGCATAAGCAGCAAGATGGTGCCGTAGTTCAGATTGTTGAGCAATGTTGATATAAGGCTCATGGCTTCATTTTGTTTTTTACATATTCATAATATTTCTCCGGCTCCAGATCGTCGGGGAAAATGTGACTAAGTGCCTGCTTACACTCTTTGGGGTTGCGCTCGCAGGCGGTCTTGAGATAATCAAGAAACTCGTCATAGCGTCTCATGTCGTAGCAGCACAATGCCATGTAGGCATGACCCTCGTTGTATTCGGGCGGTACGATGTCAAAGAACTTGTGAAAAGTTTGGTAGGCAGCTTCCAGATACCTGTTGTCATAGAGTGAGACAATGATGCGCATCAGCGTCTTCGAGGCATTATCACTTTCCAGGATGGCATGATAGAACTGGTCTTGAGCTTCCTTCATGCGATGGCCAGCCAACAGGATGTGGCCTTTGATCACTCTGATGCCCGTATGGTCGCAGTCCAGAGAGTCGGTCTTGTTGAGATACTCTATCGCCTTGTCGGTATCGCCCTTCTCGCTGTAAGAGAAGGCCAACTCCTGATAGATGTCCGGCAAGCATTCTGAGTCGGCTGGAGCCACATCGGCAGCATGCTCCAACATGCTGATAGCCTCTTCGTTACGTCCCATATTGATGAGTGTGGCGCCTTGATGCATCAGAACAAACTCGTCGGTAGGCTCCAGTTCGGAGTATCGTCGGAAGTAGTCGAGTGCTTCCTCGTAGTTACCAAGCCTGTAGAGACCGTTGGCCTTTGATAGTAATCCCTCGGGGTCAGTTGGGTCGATGGCAATGGCATATTCGCTGCTCTGAATGGCATTGCTGTAGTCTTCGTTCATGAGCTGGGCTGAGGCCAGCGCGTTCCAGTAGCGTTTCTGGAAGGGGTCACGGTCAAGCAATTCGTTGAAGATTTTCTCGCTGTCTTTGTATTTACCCAATCCGAAGAGCGTGCGTGCCATGAGCTCCTTGAAGTCGGAAGTGTCTTCGTGTTTAGCACGTGACATCCATTCCATTGCCTTCTCGTTGGCTCCATATTCAGAAAAGATGGTGGCCACGTCAACAACATAGTCCTGGTACTCGTCGGGAGGAATGGTCTTGAGGTTTTCGCGGAAGAATTTGTCGGCTTCGTCAATGTGCCCTTCGGCAATGAGTATCTCGCCCTGATTATAGACGTAGTCGGGTTCGTCCTTTTCCACGATTTGGCTCAGATATTCCTTAGCTTTGGCTATATTGCCATTATAGAGAGCTTCGTGAATGCGGTAGGTTAGTGGAGCAATGGCACCGGGTGAAAGTTTCAGAGCCAGGGAGATGGCAGTTTCGGCATCATCCGTCTGGCCCTGTAGCTGATAAAAATCGGCTATTTCCGACAACTCGTCAGCATCCAGAAACACGGGTTTACCCGCATTCCTGGCCTGCTCGTATTCCGCAAGCATGTCGCGGAACTCGTTGCTGTCGTAATACTCATCGCCTGTCATCATCACTTATCACTCATCACTTCTTCCATGTGTCCTTCAGGCCCACTGTCTTGTTATACACAGGATGGTCGGCAGTTGAGTCGGGGTCAACGTTGAAATAGCCAATGCGCTGGAACTGCAGGTAGCTGAGTGGCTGCATCGTGGCGGCAAAGGGCTCGATGTAGCAGTCTGTCATCACATGCAGCGAATCAGGGTTGATAATCTGCTTCATGGCCGTCACGGCATCGCACTGCTGCTCGTCGCGTATGGCAGCCATATCGTCGCGTGGGTTCTCCACCTTCCACAGACGGTCGTAGAGTCGAACCTCAGCCTTCACAGCGTGGGCACAGCTGACCCAGTGCAGCGTCTTGCCCTTGATCTTGCGGTCGGCACCGGGCATCCCGCTACGGGTCTCAGGGTCGTAAGTGCAGTAGATGGTTATCACGTGGCCTTCGCTGTCCTTGTCGCAGGGATGTTCCTCGTCACATTTAATAATATATGCGTTCTTTAGTCTTACCTCTTTACCGGGAGCCAGACGCATGAACTTCTTCTCAGCTATCTCCATGAAGTCATCGCGCTCAATCCACAGTTCGCGGCTGAACTCCACAGTGTGCGTGCCGTCGGCCTCATTCTCAGGATTGTTCACGGCGGTGAGCTGCTCCACTTGTCCCTCAGGATAGTTGGTGATGATTACCTTCACAGGGTCAAGTACAGCCGAGACACGGATGGCACGTGAGTTCAGGTCGTCGCGCACCACGCTCTCCAACAGGGCCATATCGTTTAGGGCATCGAGCTTCGTATAACCTATCTTATCAATGAACTTGCGCAAACTTTCGGGCGAGTAACCACGACGGCGGAAGCCACAGATGGTTGGCATACGGGGGTCGTCCCAGCCGTTCACCAGTTTCTCATTGACCAGTGCCAGCAGGTTGCGTTTCGACATGAGCGTGTAATTCAGATTCAGCTTGTTGAACTCCGTTTGGCGAGGTCCCTGATAAGTTGAGAGTTGAGAGTTGAGAGTTGAAAGTTTGCTGCCGTTTTCTGCATCTTTTCCGCAGTCGGCAATCCATTCGCGCATCCACGTCACAAACAGGTCGTAGAGGGGTCGGTGCTCCACAAATTCCAGTGTACACCAAGAATGGGTTACACCCTCCAGAT
>CAMZBS010000051.1 GCA_947304695.1 uncultured Prevotella sp. | reverse complement strand
TGGCGTAGATGACGCACTCCTCGGGGAACTGCACGAACATGGAGTCGATACCGAAGTCAGCACCTGTCACCAGGATATAGCCGCTGTCGGGCAGCTCTACGATGATGGAAGGACTTGCTTCGTTACCATCGACCTGGTAAATAGATTGATTGGGGGCAATATCATTGAAGAAAAACTCGACCTCACCGGTAACGCCTTTCAGATGAATTCTGTACTTACCCTTGGCAAGCTTAATGTTGTCCTTGTTAATGCGCATACCAACAGCACCACCCATATAAGCAGCAGTGGTATCCACAATCGTCTGGGGGACGATTGCCTCGGTCTCTGAGACCTGTGCCGATGACACTGCCGGAATGGCTGCCATGGCGAGCATTGAGTAGATAACTTGTTGTTTCATACTTCTTTGTTTTGTTTGTTAATGTTTGATTGTTTATTTATTTTTTTGGATTTTTACGTTTTGCCCCTATGGTGGGACTTCCTGTGTTTTCCGGCACTACGGCTGGGGCCATAGCACACTGCACGCACCGGCAGAGCCATAGTCTCCGTCGGACGGCTGGTTCGACCTATAAGGTTTAAATAGCATGAATTTAGTTACATGTAATTACATTTCGGGCTACAAAAGTACGAAATATTTTTAAAACTTCATTATTTTGTCGAAAAAATCTTTTATTACAACTTTATTTTTAACAATTATAATGGAATGGAAAAGAGTGCCTTCGGTAGTTCCCGCCGTGTGGGTTGCTGGCAGTCGGTCAGCTGCTGTCTACTGGTCGTATTCTCATGATATACACTCTGTATTCAACGTAAATACAATTTGTATTTACCGTGAATACAACTTGTATACAGCCTGAATAGAAATGGTAGACTGCCTTTGTTTAAAGGCATTTCCAGCGTTTTTTACCCGTTTTTGTGACGAAAAACTATTGAATAGTGTAGTTTTATGTAGTCTTATGTAGTCTGACTACACTACACAATAGTCTGTAATACAATGAATTACGATGATTTATGTAGTCTTTGCCAATTTTCAGCAAAAAAACTCTATGATAATAAAATTACGCTTCTTTTCTGTCTCTTCATTTGTGTAAAAAAGGCCAGTAAGCTCATGGGCCAAGGCTGCAACCTGGCCCATGAGCTTACTGGCCTTTTTCAGGCCGATATGTCTTTGTGGGGATTACTCGCCGATGTGCTTGGCAATCATGTTGAGGCACTTCTCGCTGTTGACGGGCTTCGAGAGGAAGTCGTTGACACCGGCGTCGAAGGCCAGCTGGCGGTCGCTGTCGAAGGCGTTGGCGGTGAGGGCGATGATGGGGAGGTCGGGGTGGTCGGCCTTGATCTTTGCCGTGGCCTCCAGTCCGTCCATGACGGGCATCTTGATGTCCATGAGAATGAGGTCGATGCCCCCTTCGTTGGCCATGTCGACTGCCTCCTGACCGTTCTTGGCACGCTTGATGTCGTACTTACGCTTGAGGATGTAGGTCATGAGGATGAAGTTGCTGTCGTTGTCTTCTGCTACGAGGATTGTTTTCATATTGGTCTTGTTTTTGATGTGTTTACGCTGTTTTTTCGTTAAAGTGCCACAAAAATAATGTTTTTCTTTTAAATTTGTTTGCTTTGTACCTTTTTTTTAACTAATTTTGCATGAGCAAGCACTATAAAACGTCTGAAAACTAAAACTAACATTAATAATAATGAGCATGAAGATTTTTACTTGTGTACTGGCCCTGACGGCAGCTTTGACGGCCCAGGCCCAGCCCCGCGTGATGGAGGTGAAGACGCAGAAGGCCGGTGCGGCGGTGTCGCCGACGATGTACGGCCTGTTCTTCGAGGACATTAACTATGCCGCCGACGGCGGCCTGTATGCCGAGCTGGTGAAGAACCGCTCGTTTGAGTTCCCGAACGCCTTCACCGGCTGGGACATCTCCGGACGGGTGGAGCTGCGGAACGATGGTCCGTTTGACAAGAACCCCCACTACGTGCGCCTGTCACCGTCGGGTCACCGCGACAAGCACACGATGATTGAGAACCACGGCTTCTTCGGCATGGGCCTGCAGGGCGGTGAAGAGTACCGCTTCTCGGTATGGGCCCGCGTGCCCGACGGTGGCAAGGCCAAGCTGTATGTGGACCTGGTGGAGAACGCCACAATGAGCGACGACCAGAAGCTGGGCAATGCCGGACTGGACGTGAGCGGCAAGGAGTGGAAGAAATACACGGCCATCGTGAAGCCGAAGAAGACCTGCGAGAAAGCCCACCTGCGCCTGTGGGGCGACTCGAAGGTGACGACCGACGTGGAGCACGTCAGCCTGTTTCCCGTGAAGACGTGGAAGGGCCGTGAGAACGGCATGCGTGAAGACCTGGCCCGTGCGCTGAACGACATGAAGCCCGGCGTGTTCCGCTTCCCCGGCGGCTGCATCGTGGAGGGCACCGACCTGGCCACCCGCTACCAGTGGAAGAACACGGTGGGCCCGGTGGAGAACCGTCCGCTGAACGAGAACCGCTGGCACTACACGTTCACCCACCGCTATTTCCCCGACTACTATCAGAGCTACGGCCTGGGCTTCTTCGAGTTCTTCCAGCTGTGTGAGGACTTCGGCTGCGAGCCGCTGCCGGTGCTGAGCGTGGGTCTGGCCTGCCAGTTCCAGAACGGCCTGGACGCCCATGCCGGGATGGACGAGCTGCAGCCCTACATTGACGACTGTCTGGACCTGATAGAGTTTGCCAACGGTCCCGCCGACTCGAAGTGGGGCAGGGTGCGTGCCGAGATGGGGCACCCCGAGCCGTTCAACATGAAATATATAGGTATTGGCAACGAGCAGTGGGACACACCCTACTTTGAGCGTCTGAAGCCCTTTGTGGCCGCCGTCAGAGCGAAGTACCCGAAGATCAAGATCGTGGGCACCAGCGGCCCCGACTCAGAAGGCAAGATGTTTGAGAAGGGCTGGGAGGCCATGAAGACGCAGAAGGCCGACCTGGTGGACGAGCACTTCTACCGTCCCGAGGCCTGGTTCCTGGCCACGCCCGAGGCCAAGAAGAAGTACGGCAACTGCGGTGCGCTGCGCTACGACAGCTACGACCGCAAGGGGCCGAAGGTGTTTGCCGGTGAGTATGCCTGCCACGGTGCGGGAAAGAAGTGGAACCACTATGAGACGTCGCTCTACGAGGCTGCCTTCATGACGGGCCTGGAGCGCAATGCCGACATCGTGGAGATGGCCACCTACGCCCCGCTCTTCGCCCATGTGGAGGGATGGCAGTGGCGGCCCGACATGATCTGGTACGACAACCTGCGGATGTTCAAGTCAGTGAGCTACTATGTGCAGCAGATGTTCGCCATGAACAAGGGCACGAATGTGCTCAGCCTGACCACCGCCGACCCGCAGAACGGGAAGAAGCAGGTGCCCGTGGCCGGTCAGGAGGGCATGGACGGCCTCTACGCCTCTTCCGTGCTCGATGCAGAGACGGGTGAGGTCATCGTAAAGGTGGTCAACACGTCGAAGCAGCCCAAGGCCGTGCAGCTGAACCTACAGGGCATGAAGGGTGAACGCACCGCCCAGACGCTGACACTGTCGTGGGACGGTTCGATGGACGACGAGAACACGCTGGACCAGCCGGAGAAGATCACCCCGAAGCCCGGCATCACCCCCGTGACCGCCGACAAGAAGTGCTCGGTGCTCACCGACGAGGTGCCCGCCATGTCCTTCCGGATGTACTGGGTGAAGAAGTGATCCAATGGAAAGAGAATGTTTTGAGACGATCGTTGGCAGGCATGCTGACGAGATAGAGAAGATACGGCAGGCAGCACATGAGCTGCACCGGAGTGTGAACCAGACCTATGGTGACGGACTTCCCTACGGCTACCACCTTGACATGGTGGTCAGCGGTATCAGGGAGTTCGGACACTTGGTATGTACCCGGGAGGAAGATGTGCTGCCAATGTTCTTCGGCGGCTACTACCACGACAGCATTGAGGATGCGCGGCTGACCTATAACGATGTGATGCACCAGGCACGCTTGATGCTCAGCGAGGAACAGGCCCTCATGGCCACCGAGATTGCCTATGCACTGACCAACGACAAGGGGCGCACACGTGCCGAACGGGCCGGAGAACGCTACTACCAGGGCATACGCCAGACCCCCTACGCACCGTTTGTCAAGTTGTGCGACCGGCTGGCCAACGTGAGCTACAGCTGTGCGCCGAAGCCAGGCAGGAGCGATGTGGATAATGAACGCATGAAGCGCGTGTACAAACAGGAGATGGGCCATTTCCTCGCGGCCATCAACGCGCACAGCGACGACCCAAGGCTGGCAGTGCCCAAGGAGGTGGTGCTGAGGCTGGCCGAGTGCCTGATTGATGACATGGAGCGAGAGGAGCAGTTCATGGAAGAATGGTACGGCTTTGCAAGATAAAGTCACATTTTACCTGCTTTCGGGCAATTTCTTTCAAAAAAAGACGGCAATGCCGTTTTTTTTTTGTACTTTTGTCGCCAAATAGGCTGATCATAAACTCATGGCAGTAGCAAATATCATCAATAAGGAACAGGAGAAAAGGCAGTTCTCGTTTGAGGTGCTGCCACCGCTGAAGGGCACAGGCACGGAACGGCTGTTCCAGGACATAGAGAAGCTGTGCGAGCTGCGGCCCGCCTTCATCAATATCACCACCCACCACAGTGAGTTCGTATATAAAGAGGTGGGCGACGGACGCTTCGAACGGCAGAGCGTGAGGCGACGCCCCGGCACGATAGCCGTGGCAGCCGCCATACAGCAGCGCTTCGGTGTGACGGTGCAGCCGCATGTGATCTGTAGCGGTGCGACCGTCGAGGACATAGAATATGAGCTGCTCGACCTGCAGTTCCTGGGCATCCGCGACCTGCTGCTGCTGCGCGGCGACAAGGCGAAGGACGACCCCGTGTTCAAGCCCACGCCGGGCGGACATGCCCATACCACCGACCTGATTAGGCAGGTGCAGCGGTTCAACGACGGCTTCTTTGCCGACGGCACCCCCATCAAGAACCCCGGTCCGCGCTTCGACATCGGCGTGGCCTGCTATCCTGAGAAACATGAGGAAGCACCAAACTTGGAGCGCGACATGGAGTATCTGAAGCAGAAGCAGGAGCTGGGGGCACAATATGCCGTGACCCAGCTGTTCTTCGACAACAGGAAATACTTCGACTTCGTGGAGAAAGCCCGGCAGATGGGCATTACCATCCCTATCATACCCGGCATCAAGCCGCTGGCCAAGTTGAGTCAGCTGACGGTGGTGCCGAAGACGTTCCACTGCGATATTCCCGAGGAACTGGCCCGTGAGATTGTGAAGTGCAAGACCGACGACGATGCCCGCCGTCTGGGCATTGAGTGGACCACGGAACAGTGCCGTGAGCTGTACGGCCACGGCATCAACGACATTCACTTCTACACCATGGGAGCCGTGGACTCGGTGGTGGAAATCGTGAGGGAGTTAAGAGTTTGACGTTTGATGAGATTATAGGACAGGAAGAGGTGCGCGAACGCCTGGTGCAGATGGTCAGGGAAGACCGTCTGCCGCATGCGCTGATGCTCTGCGGACCCACTGGCGTGGGCAAGAAGGCACTGGCTGTGGCGTTCGGCTGTTACCTGCTGGGCGAGGACAATGCGATGGTCAAGAGGCTGGAGCATCCCGACCTGCACTTCACCTATCCCACCATCAAGCTGCCGTCGATGGGGGCTGACCATAAGCCCACGAGCGACGACTTCGCACGGGAGTGGCACGAGCTGCTGATACAGGGGCCTTACTTCAGCATTGACCAGTGGCTGACGGCCATCGGAGCCGAGAACCAGCAGGCCATAATCACGGCCGGCGAGAGCGACAACCTGGTGCGCAAGCTGTCGCTGAAATCCAGTCAGGGCGGCTACAAGGTGAGCATCGTCTGGCTGCCTGAGCGCATGAACATTGAGTGTGCCAACAAACTGCTGAAGCTGATAGAGGAACCTCCCACGCAGACCGTGTTCATCATGGTGTGCGAAGAGCCCGACAAACTGTTGGAGACCATCCGCAGCCGTGTGCAGCGCATCGACGTGAAGCGGATAGACACCGCAGCCATTGAACAGGCACTGGTGGAACGCAGAGGCATTGACCCACAGGAGGCCCACCGCATTGCCCGACTGGCCAACGGCTCATGGCTGAAAGCCCTGGAGGAACTGCAGGTGGGCAGTGAGAACGAGCAGTTCCTGGACCTGTTTATCATGCTGATGCGACTGGCCTACCAGCGCAGGGTGAAAGACCTGCGGAAATGGAGTGAGATGATGGCAGCCTTCGGGCGCGAGAAGCAGCGACGCTTCCTCACCTTCTTCCTGCGCATGCTCAGGGAGAACTTCATGTATAACTTCCAGCAGGAGGAACTGACCTACATGACCCGTCAGGAGGAAGACTTCTCACGGAATTTCGCCCGCTTCATCAACGAGGCGAACATCCTGCCGATGTATGACTTGGCCAACCGCGCCAACCGCGACATCGGTCAGAACGCCAACGCGAAGATCGTGTTCTTCGACTTCGCACTGCAGATGATTGTGTTGCTGATACAAACCCCCTGAGTCAGGGGGGTGGGAGTCTGGACAAGCGCAGACTCTCATGACCAAGATATAAGAAAAAAAACGTCTGATCCACGCTTGTTCAGACCTTCCCCCTGGCTCAGGGGGCTTAGAAAAAGAACATGATAGAACAAAAGAAAGGCTTAGAGATACGCACCGGCTGTGACCGCGGGCTGTGCAAGCGGGCCATAGGACGGCAGGACCGCCAGCTGAACACCTACGACTGGCTGGCCGACGTGCCCGGCAACATGGACACGACCGATCTGGTGGAGGTGCAGTTTAAGCACACCCGCAAGGGCTATTACCACAATGTGAACAAGCTGCCGCTGAAGAAAGGCGACATCGTGGCCGTTGAGGCCAGTCCCGGACACGACATCGGCGTGGTGACGCTGACGGGAAGACTGGTGGAGATGCAGCTGAAGAAGGCCAACCTGAAGAGTGCCGACGACATCAAGCGCATCTACCGGCTGGCCCGCCAGATGGACATGGACAAGTTCCGTGAGGCCAAGGCCCGTGAGCACGAGACGATGATTGAGAGCCGTGAGATAGCCAAGGGACTGGGACTGAAGATGAAGATAGGCGACGTGGAGTTCCAGGGTGATGGCCAGAAAGCCATCTTCTATTACATCGCCGACGAGCGTGTGGACTTCCGCCAGCTGATCAAAGACCTGGCTGCTGCCTTCCATGTGCGCATTGAGATGAAGCAGATTGGTGCCCGGCAGGAGGCAGGACGCATTGGTGGAACAGGTCCCTGCGGACGGGAGCTGTGCTGTGCCACGTGGATGAAGAACTTCGTCAGCGTGTCGACGGGTGCCGCACGCCATCAGGACATCTCGCTGAACCCGCAGAAGCTGGCCGGTATGTGTGCGAAGCTGAAATGCTGCCTGAACTATGAGGTGGATGATTATATGGAGGCCGGACGGCTGTTGCCGGGCCACGACGTGGTGCTACAGACGCTCGATGCCGACTACTTCATGTTCAAGAAGGACATTCTGGCCGGACTGGTGACCTATTCGACCGACAAGCGCCTGGCGGCCAATCTGGAGACCATCACGGCCGAGCGTGCCAGGGAGGTGGTAGAGATGAACAAGCGGGGCGAGAAGCCCGAGTCGCTGCAGGCCGACGCCCATCAGAAGGAGCCGCAGAAACCCGTTGACCTGCTGGCAGGCGACAGCGTCAGCCGCTTTGACAAGTCGAAGAAGAAAAAGAAGAAGAGACCACAGCCGCAACAGCAGCAGGCACAGTCGCAGCAGGCACAGCCGCAACAGCCTGCTCAGAAGAGGCCCAAGAAGAAAAAGCCACAGGAACCGCAGAAAGACGAAACAAAGCAGAATGATGCTAAAGAATAGATGCAGACGGCTGCTACTACTGATTACGGTTGCACTGACGATGGTCGGCTGCAACCGTAAGACCATTTACAGCCATTATGAGCCGACGCCGCTTGCGGGCTGGGATCGCAACGACACACTCACGTTCTGTGTGGCACCGATACCTGCCGACGGCCTGTATCATGAAGAGGTGGGACTGCGCACCAGCAGTGCCTTCCCCTTCAAGGGGCTGACGCTTGTGGTGGAACAACGCACCCTGCACGCCTTCATGATGAGGACTGACACACTGAGTGCCCAACTGATGGAGAGCGACGGCACCATCCAGGGGCAGGGCATCAGCTATTTCCAGTACAGCTTCCCCCTGACCGACGTATATCTGAATGTCGGTGACACGCTGATGGTCAGCGTCCGTCATGTGATGAAACGTGAAGTGCTGCCGGGTGTGAGTGATGTGGGAGTGACGGTTGCTGTGCAAAATGAGAAATAAACTCTCACTTCCAATTTCTATCTTTTCAGGTTCCGTGCGGCATCGATGCGGAGGAAGATGAACAGCAGGAAGGTAAAGCCCCAGAGCGACGAGCCGCCATAGCTGAAGAAGGGCAGGGGAATGCCGATGACCGGCGTGAGACCCAGAACCATGCCTACGTTGATGAAGACATGGAACAAGAACACGGAAAGCACACAATAACCATAGATACGGCCGAAACGGAAGGGCTGGCGTTCGGACAGATAGATGAGCCGCAAGATGAGAGCCAGGAAGAGCAGCAGCACGGTAGCGGCTCCCACGAATCCCTCCTCTTCGCCCACGGTACAGAAGATGAAGTCGGTGTCCTGTTCGGGCACGTACTTCAACTTAGTCTGCGTGCCATTCAGAAAGCCCTTTCCTTCGAGACCGCCTGAACCGATGGCAATCTTACTCTGGTTCACGTTGTAGCCCGCACCCTTCAGGTCTTCCTCCAGTCCGAGTAGTACGTTGATGCGGGTGCGCTGATGAGGCTCTAGCACGTTGTTGAGCGCGTAGTTGGCCGTATTGAAGAACAGGACGGAACCCAGTGTGAACCCGGCAATCCAGAAGTAGTTCTGGATGCGGGTGTCCAGTGCCTGCCAGAGCAGGTAGAGGATGAGCAGGACAGACAGTCCCAACTGTACCCAGACGATGTTGAACGGAATAACGTAGATGGCGAAGGCCAGGCACAGCACTGTGACACCTGAGCAGACACCCAGGATGCGCAAGGCATCGGTCTGTTTCTTGCAGAACACCCACACCATGCCGCTGGTGAAGAAATGGATGAGCAGCAGGACGACGAAGTTGCCGACCGAGGTGGTGGTGTGGCCCAGTTCGACATTGGCAAAGCGGATGCCTACGACGAAATAGATGACCATGGCCACGCCGGTGAACAGCACGCTGCCCGTCATGCCTTCGCGATAGAGCATGAGGAAGAAACAGAGGTAGACCAGGGCGGAACCCGTCTCGCGCTGCATGACGATGAAGAGCATCGGCACGAAGATGATGGCCAGCGTGATGCCGAAGTCCTTCCATTTATGGATGTCGTAACTGTAGCGGCTCATGAACTTGGCCAGTGCCAAAGCAGTGGCGAATTTCGCAAACTCGGCCGGTTGCAGGCGCAGCGGGCCCAGTACCAGCCAGGAGCGCGAACCCTTGATGCTATGGGGGTTGAAGATGGTGGCAAAGAGCAGGATGAGCAGCAGGGCGAAAAGCACGTAAGCGAAGGTCTCATAGAAACGGTCGTCGAGCAGCAACAGTATCAGGCCCAGGAACAGTGACGTGCCAATCCACACAATCTGCATGCCCGAACGGGTGCTGAGCGAGAAGAGGTCGGTGTCGCCGTAGGAGTAGCTAGCACCGCAGACGCTGACCCACCCGAAAACGAGCAGGGCAATGTAGATGATAACAACCCACCAGTCGAGTGAGCGGAGCACACCCTTGTTCTTTCTACCTGTCAGCTGATCCATAAGCAATGCGTTTGTTTTGAATCTCAGAGGCTTTCTTCTCGGATGCCTCGGAAAGACTGCCGTGAATGAACTGTTCCATCATCAGACCGCCGATGGGCACACCGTAGGTGGCACCCCAGCCACCATTCTCCACATAGACGGCAATGGCAATCTTGGGGTCGTCCATCGGGGCAAAGCCCATAAAGACGGAATGGTCGTGGCCTCGGTTCTGGGCCGTACCTGTCTTGCCGCAGGCCATGAAGTCGTAGTGGGCCAGGGCGTGGCAGGTGCCGCCAAGGGCGGAGGCACGCATGCCTTGCACCACATAGTCGTAGGCGGTGCGGCTGGCCTTGGTATAGTGTCGTTTGGTGAAAGTGGTGTCGAGCGGTTCGCCCTCCACTTTCTTCACCACGTGTGGCGTGAGGAAATAGCCCCGGTTGGCTATCGTGGCGCCGAGGTTGGCAATCTGGAGCGGTGTCAGGTTGACCTCACCCTGTCCGATGGAAATGGAGATGATGGTGAGACCGTTCCATGAGCCTTTATATGCCTTGTCATAGAACTGCGCGTTGGGGATGAGGCCGCGCTTCTCACCGGGCAGGTCGATGCCCAGCTTGTAGCCAAAGCCCATGGAAACCATGTAGTCGCGCCAGGTGTCCATGGCCTTCTGGACGGAACCGTACTTCTTGTTGCCAATCATATAATAGAGTCCCCAGCAGAAGAAACCGTTGCACGAAGTGGAGAGAGCCGGTACCAACGGTAGCGGAGAGGCATGACCGTGACAGCCCACACGCAGGCCCCTGAACACAAAGCCGTGGTAGCAGGGGTAGGGGGTTGACGGCGTGATGATGCCTTCGCTCAGGAAGGTGAGTCCCTGGGAGGTCTTGAACGTTGAGCCAGGAGGGTACTGTCCCATGATGGAACGGTTGAGCAGGGGCTTCCAGGCATCCTGACTCAGTTCGCGGTGGCTCTTGGAACGCTTGCGGCCCACCATGATGCGGGGGTCGTAAGTGGGTGAAGAAACCATGCAGAGCACCTCGCCCGTCTTCGGCTCGATGGCCACGATGGAGCCGATCTTGCCTTCCATGAGGCGTTCGCCCAGGGCCTGCAGCTTGTAGTCGATGCCCAGCGTAAGGTTCTTGCCCGGTACGGGACGACGGTCGAGGGCACCGTTCTGGTAGTTGCCCTTGATGCGGCCGTGGGCATCGCGCAGCAGGATCTGAACACCCTTCTCGCCGCGCAGCTGCTTCTCATAGCTTCGCTCCACACCCAGCTTGCCGATGTAGTCGCCCGGTTGGTAGTAGCTGTCCTCCTCGATGTCGGCGGGCGACACCTCGGCCACGTCGCCTAAAACATGGGCGGCACAGGTGTACTGGTACTGGCGGATGCTGCGGCGCTGGACGTAGAAACCAGGGAAACGATACATCTTTTCCTGAAACACGCTGAAGTCGCGGTCGGAGAGCTGGTTCATGAAGAGCTGCTGGGTGAAACGGGAGTAGCCAGGGTTCCTGGAACGATCCTTGATGGTGGCCATGCGCTGGTCGAACTCCTCCTTCGTGATGCCCAATGCCTGACATAGGTCGAGTGTGTCGAGGCGGTCACGGGTCTCGTTCATGACCACCATGATGTCGTAGGCTGGCTGGTTGTAGACCAGCAGCTGGCCGTTGCGGTCGCGGATGATGCCGCGTGAAGGATACTCGACTTTGCGCAGGAAAGCGTTCGAGTCGGCGCTACGCTTGTAGTCGTCGCTGGTGATCTGCAGGGTGAACAGCCGGATGATGTAGACCACCACGATGAGCACGGCCACTCCGCCAATCACATATTTCCTTTTTTCAAGTTCGTAGTCTTTCACTTCCTGATGCTTTCCAAAGTCAAGATGATCAAAATGGTGAGCACCGTACTGCCTCCGATGCATGCCAGCCAATGCAGCCAGTTGAAGAAGCTGAAGGCTTCAAGCGAGAAGAAGGTGAGGCAATAGATGAAGACCAGCAGGGAGGTAAGCGTAGAGAAGTTGCTCCATCCAAGCGTGGCGGCTGAAGAGGGAATGTTTTCTTCGGCATTGCGCGGAAGGAACAGCTCCAGCAGGTAGGGCTGGATGACACCCAGGAGAGTGAGCGAAGCGGCTGCCACTCCCGGGGTGTTGGCAAACATGTCGACGGTGACACCCATGAAGAAGCTCCACAGCAGGACAGACCATTTGGGGTAGTTGCGGGGGAACGTGATCACGAAATAGACATAGAGCAGGGGTGTGGCGCAGTAGAAGAGCTGGATGCGGTTCATGACCAGCGCTTGCAACAGGCACAGGACCAGGAATGTCAGGACTCGTTTCAGGGTGTCGATAGTCATTTCTTTTTCTGCTTAGTGGGTTGTTTTGCTGAGAGAGTCCAAGGCGGCCTCTTTCAGTCGCATGCGTTCAATCATGCCCTTTTCCTTGATGACACACACATCGCGCAGACAGGCGAAGTCGGTGGAGAGATGCACCTTCAGCCGATAGGAAAGACCGTCGCGTGAGTTGAAGATCTTGTCGATTCTTCCCACCGACACACCGTGGGGGAAGATGGACGAATAGCCGCTGGTCTCAATCCAGTCGCCTTTCTTGAATCGGGCATGGCGTGGGATGTCCTCGACGTAGGCCATGGACGGGTCGCCGCCTTCCCAGACCAGGTAGCCGAAATAGTCACGGCCACGGATGGCACAGCTGATGCGTGAGTGGTTGTTAAGCACGGGGATGACCACAGCGTAGTGGTCGCTGACCAGATAAACCACGCCAACCAGGCCATTGCCACAGGCCACGCCCATGTCGGTGTCAACGCCGTCGGCCCGTCCCTTGTCAATGGTAATCAGGTTGTTTGGACGGTTCACGGAGTTGGCCACGACTTTGGCCGGGATGAGCTGATACTGGCTGAGCATCTCCAGTTCGTTGCGCTGAACGACGGTGGTGTCGGCTGTCAGATCGGCATATTGCCGACGTAGCTTTTCGACCTGTCGTTCCAGGTAGATGTTGCGCTGGGTTAGCTCTTCGTTGGTGCGGTTCAGTGAGAAATAATGCTCCATGGAGGCTTGCAGGCTATAGAGCCGTGCAGCCATGGCATTGGCCGACGAGATCCACACGCTGCCCTGGTAGTTGTTGTAACCGAACAGCATTACAACACTGACTGCCTCCAGTAAAAGGAAAAGCAGCCAGTGAAAGTGTTTCGTCAGGAATGCCCAGAGATTCTGCATTATCTCATCAGGAATGAGAATCGGTCGACGTTCTTCAGTGCAATGCCGGCACCCTTGGCAACAGAGTGCAAGGGATCCTCAGGCACATGGAAGGGAATATTGATCTTGTCCTGTAGGCGTTTGTCAAGGCCACGCAGCAAGGCACCGCCACCGGAAAGGTAGATGCCGTTCTTCACAATGTCGGCATAAAGTTCGGGCGGTGTGTTCTCTAAGGCAGAGAGCACGGCGTTCTCAATCTTGGCTACGGTCTTGTCAAGACAGTGGGCTATCTCCTGATAGCACACAGGCACCTCCATGGGCAGGGCCGTTATGCGGTTCGGGCCATGAACGATGTAGTCTTCGGGAGCCTCGTCGCCCAGGTCGGTGAGTGCTGAACCCACATGGATCTTGATACGTTCGGCCATGCGCTCCGACACCTTCACATTGTGCTGGCGCGACATGTATTCCTGAATGTCGGCGGTGAGGTCGTCACCAGCCGTGCGGATGCTGTTGTTAGAGACGATGCCGCCCAATGAGATGACGGCAATCTCGGTGGAACCACCACCGATGTCGACAATCATGTTGCCCTCAGGAGCCTCGACGTCGATGCCGATGCCGATGGCGGCTGCCATCGGCTCGAAGATGAGGTAAACGTCGCGGCCGTCGGCGTGCTCGGCAGAGTCGCGCACGGCCCTCAGCTCCACCTCCGTGGAACCGGAGGGAACTCCAATCACCATTCTGAGCGAGGGGGTGAAGAAGCGGCTTCCCGTGTGCACCATCTTGATGAGGCCTCTCATCATCTGCTCGCAGGCGGAGAAGTCGGCTATCACGCCGTCGCGCAGCGGACGCACGGTCCTGATGTTGTCGTGCGTCTTCTCATACATCAGTTTTGCTTTCGCTCCCACGGCAAGCATCTTGTCCGTGCGCTTGTCGAGTGCCACGACTGAAGGCTCGTCCACCACGATTTTACCATCGCTGATGATGATGGTGTTGGCCGTGCCAAGGTCCATGGCTATGTCGCGTATGAAAGAAAAAAATCCCATTTCTTAAGTTATTGAACGAATTTTAAGTGTGAT
>CAMZBS010000050.1 GCA_947304695.1 uncultured Prevotella sp. | reverse complement strand
GTTGCAGTTCGTGTGGCGAATGAGCAAATAAAAAGTATGTGCATCACAATGCACGTTGCAAATGTAGTGAAAAAGAATGATACCACCAAAAGTTTGAAAGAAAAAATATGAAAAATCTTTACAATGCCCCCTCTGAGATTTGCTCAGAATTCACCAAGTGGTCAGTTGGTCGCAAATGAGCGAATTATGAGCAATTTTGTAAGTGGTTGGCAATCAAACGATTGAGTTTTTGGAGGCGTTTTCAGCCCTCAAAAACAGCCGTTTTACGGCCTAACAGAGGCTTGGTTTTGATGCAAAAGAGGCTTATTTCCGATGCAAAAGAGCCTTGGCTTCGATGCGCTTAAGCCTTACTTAAACGCGCTTACGGCTTGCTTAGATGCGCTTAAGGCTTGGCTGACTCTGTAGCAGCAAGCTGCTGACCATGAAAGAGATGGTTTTTACGCCTTCTTCCATCCAGAAGTACCTGTCGGGAGAGTGCTTTTTTCTATGAAAAATCTTTACAAAATGGTAACGATTTCAGACCTTGAGGCGTACAAGTTCTATCTTGGTGGCAGTGTTCTTGATGATCTTGAACTCCCAACGGCCGCCTATGGTCACTACCTCGTTGAGCTTGGGGAAACTCTGATATTCGTGCAGGATGAGTCCACCGACGGTCATGTATTCATCGCTTTCAGGCAGGTCGAGGCCGAAGAGCTCGTTGACCTTCTCTATTTCGAGACGCGCCGACAGCAGATATTCGCCATCCTCCAACTGCTTGGCCACATAGTGGGTGGAGTCGTGTTCGTCTTCGATGTCGCCGAAGATCTCCTCCACGATGTCCTCAAGGGCAATGAGTCCACTGGTGCCGCCAAACTCGTCGACCACCACGCCCAGCGACTTCTTCTGCGCCAGGAAGGTCTGCATCATCTTGCTGGCCGCCATCGTTTCGGGGACAAAGGTCATTGTACGCAAACATTGAGTCCAGTCAACAGGATTACGGAACATCTCTGATGAATGGACGTAGCCAATGATGTGGTCGATGTCCTCATGGTAGACCACAATCTTCGAGTGGCCGCTCTCGATGAACTTCTGTTTCAGCTGCTCAATGCTGCACGTGTCCTCCACAGCATCAATCTCGGTGCGGGGCACCATGCAGTCGCGCACCTTGGTCTCGCTGAAGTCAAGGGCATTCTGGAAGATGCGCACCTCCTCCTCGATCTCGCTGGCGTTGTCGATGCTCGACTGAACGAGGTAGTCCAGGTCAACCTTGGTAAACTCCTTGTCTTCAGCCTGCTTGTCCATCTTCACGCCGAAGAGACGCAGCAGTCCTTTGGCCAGCAGGGTAGCAAACTTTGACACGGGATAGAGAATGATGTAGCACACCATAGCGGGCACGGCAAAGATGGTGAGCATGGTGTTGGGATTGCTCTTGAAGATGGTCTTCGGCAGGAACTCGCCCGTGAAGAGCACCACCAGCGTGGAGAGCAGGGTGTCGGCTGTGACGCGTGCGCCGTCGTTCAGATGGTAGAACAGCGTGGCATCGAAGATCTGTGCAAAGAGAATGCCGTAGATGACCAGTGCAATGTTATTGCCCACCAACATGGTCGAGACAAAGTTGTTGGGGTGCATATAGAAGCGGGCAATGGCCCGCTGGGCCAGTCCGTTCTTCTCGCGATCCATCTCAGCCCTGAGCCGGTTGCTCGACACGAAAGCTATCTCCATGCCCGAGAAGAACGCGGAAAAGATCATTGAGATGATAAGTCCTATAATCTGTGCCGTCATTTTTGTCCTGTTTTAGTGTGAGGCTGCATGCCGCTGTGAGGCCGGACGCAGGGGCTGTTCAACCGTAACCGTGTCGGCTGGTCCTTTCTCTGTGGAAGACGAGCCGCCTTCCATGTCCTCGGCAATGAACGAGCCCTTAGAGTTGGACACCGTATAGCGGGTCATGGCCTCATCGCTGCGGAAATAGGTGCCCTCCAAGGTGCGCTCCGGCGTTACCAGACGTGAGAACACGTGGGAATAGAATTCATGAGCCATGCCGTCCCAGTAGAGTTCCTCGCTCTTGTAGACGAGGCCGTCGATATTCCGGATGCTCACCCTTCCACGCAGTTTCCACAACCGCTGCTGATCGAAATACCAGGCTGTGTCGGCCTGAATGTAGGCCTGCACATGGAACTGCTCGTCGAACTGCTCGAAGAAGATGCCTTTCATGAACTCCCAGCGCGGCGGCTGTCGCACGGTGTTGACTTCCCACCGCTCCGTGACGATGCGGTACTTGATCACGCCCGAATCGCTGATGAGCGTGTTGACACCGTAGGACACCATCATGGCCGTAGAGTCCTCCGGACGGATGGCATCGGCCGTGTGCTCCTGGGCTTCGCTGCATGAAATAAGACAAAGGAGGAGGGAGAGAGGAAAAAGGAGAAAATGCCGCATCACTCAATCTTCCACTTGGCGAACCAGCGTTCGTTGAAGGTCAGTCCGATATTGATACGGAACGTGTTCTCTGTAATGAGGTCCTTGGCCGACAGGTGAACCCACTGGCCACTGACATTCAGCACCGAGCGGCCAATGGGCACGCCAAAGCCGGCACTCATGCTGAATTCCTTCGGGCCGCTGTTGCCATTAATATTATAATAAGGTGTGGTATAGCCGATGCCGCCACGATAGTGAATCTGCCGGAACAGGTTGTGACGCTCCTGGGGATTGGGAACATAGTCGATGCCTGCCGTCACCTTGTAGCGGTCTTTCAGCAGACCGTTCGTCAGCACGTATTTTCCCCCTACAATGTCTGGGAAGTCAAGCTTGCCCCACTGCTGCAGCGTGACATCGAGTGCTGCCACCAGCTTGTCGCGATGGCTCCACGATACGCCCAGCCCGTAGGTCATGGGAATCGACAGTCCATCTTCAACCGTCATCGTATCGGTATTAATGATGCACATCGGGTCGGCATGCAGATTGTGGCCTACCCCCACGGTGGCACCCAGTGTGAGCACGTCCTTCCTGTTAAGCCGCTGCTGCCACTGCACACCAAAGTCGAGCATGTAGCTGCTCACGGAGTAAGAATACTGACGGGTAAGCGGATTGATGCCCGTGGTGCTGCCGCTGGTAGAACCCACGCGGTCGACACTGCCCCACAGATAGCTGGCATTGAAGCCCACCGACAAAGGTTCTATCACCCTCCAACCGGCACCCAGGAACACACGGCGCAAGCCGCCTTCGCCCGAATAGGTCTCGGCGAGGCTGCCGTTGGTATGGTCCAGGAAAGTGCTCTTGCTGTATTTGTAGCCCACATTGGTGTAGGGCAGGATGCCCGCTGCCATGCCCACGTTGGGCATCAGGCGGAAGCTGGCTACGGCATATTCGAAATCGGCATTCTTAGCATTCACACTGGCCTTGCCCTCCTTGAAATGAGTGAACTGTCCGGAGAAAGCCACGTCGAAAATCATAGTCAGCGAGTCAACAGCCGAATAGGAAGCCGGATTCAGTGAATTTACAATATCTCCCCGGCGCAATGCCAAGCCCACGCCGTTCATTCCACGGCTGAATCCCTGTGACGTTTCGGACAAGAGGCCGAGTCCGTATTGACTATATGGCGAATTGGTACCACTCTGCGCCAACATGGCCGCCGAGAAAGAAAGCGCCAGCACGCCACACAAAAATCTTTTATTCATTATTCGATATTTTGTATCAGCGTGCAAAATTACGAAAAAGTTAGGAGTTAAGCCTTAGCTGTTAGGAGTTTTTTTGAAACTATGGCAAAAAAAAAGTTAAACACATGGAATTTACTCCTGACAACTACAGCTTAACTCCTAACTTTTAAGTAATTTTGCACGCGTGAAACAAATAGCATTCTTTTTTCGGGCATTCTGTCTGACCGTCTTCGTTCACATGCTGGCCTGTGCGGCCCATGCTTCCGAACAGGCCGTCAACATGGACAGCATCGAGATAGGACTGATTACCTGCTCGCCGCATGAGGAGGTGTACAGTCTCTACGGACACTCCGCCATTCGCTACCATGAGCTGAACACAGGCCGTGACATGACGTTCAACTACGGCGTGTTCGACTTCAAGGCCCCGCACTTCGTGTCGCGCTTCGTCTTCGGCAAGACTGACTACGAGCTGGGAATCGTTCCCACCGACCTGTTCTGCCAGTACTATAAGAAATGGGGAAGCCAGGTCACGGAGCAGGTGCTGGACCTGACGGCAGAAGAGAAGACAATGATACGCATTGCCCTTTCGCTGAACCTGAGACCCGAAAACCGCGTTTACCGCTACAACTTTTTCTACGACAACTGTTCAACCAGGCCGCGCGACATCATTGCCAACAACCTAAGCGGAGAGATCATCTATGAGGAACGGCCCGACTTTGCACCGTCCTTCCGCGAGATGATCCATGAGCTGACAGCCCACCATCCCTGGGCATCGATGGCCAACGACCTGCTTCTCGGCGTAAAGGCCGATATGAAGACGACACGAAGCGAACAGGAGTTC
Source organism: uncultured Prevotella sp. (assembly GCA_947304695.1). The sequence goes on along the minus strand of CAMZBS010000050.1, from coordinate 9,695 downwards.
CTGCCGATGAACCTGCAGTACGACTTCGATCACGCACAGATCTACAGCCGCGACGGCACCTACCGCCCGCTGGTAAAGGAACGGCGCACACTGGTACCGGCAGGCGTACAGATGGTGAAGAAGGAGTTTCCGCTGTCGCCCATGGAGTGTGCCGTCCTGCTGCTGCTGCTTTTCGTTGGCATCCTGCTCTTTGAATGGAAAAGAAAGCACTGCCTGACGTGGGTCGACGCTGTCGTCATGCTGGGCATCGGACTGGCCGGATGCGTCATTGTGCTGATGTTCTTCTCCGAACACCCCACGACCAGCACCAACCTGCAGGTGCTGCTACTCAACCCTCTCCCACTCTTCTTCATTCCCGCTGTCGTGCGCAAAAAGAAAACTGGCCGCCGCTACTGGTTGCTGACCATTGGCCTCATCGCCCTGTTTCTCATCGGCGGTCTGTGGCAGGACTACGCCGAAGGAATGGAAATATTGGCATTATGTTTGCTTACACGTTGCCTGAGCCATCTTAAGAATGACAAATAAATATCTTTACATCACACTTCTTGCCATACTGGGCTTCAAGACCGAGGCCCAGGCACAGGCAGACGGCAGTGCGCCACGGCTGGTGGTAAGCATTGCCATCGACCAGTTGCGCAGCGACTATCTGCAAGCCTTTGCCCCCCTCTACCTGCCCGACGGCTTCAAGCGACTGCTGGAAAAGGGGTTGGTCTATGAAAGTGCCAGTTATCCCTTCACGCCCGTAGACCGTGCTTCGGCCATTGCCTCGCTGAGCACTGGCGTTACACCTTATTATAATAATATTGTGGGCGAACGGTGGCTCAACCGTGAGACGCTGCGCCCCGTGAACAGCATAGACGACGCCAGCCACGCAGGTCTGGGCACTACGGAGACAGCCTCACCCGCCAATCTCGGCACTTCGGCCATTGGCGACGAACTGAAGGTGGCCACTGCCGGCAAAGGCAAGGTGTTTGCCATTGCGCCCTATCGCGATGCTGCCGTACTCTCGGGCGGACATGCCGCCGACGGTGTGTTCTGGATTGACGATGCAAGCGGCGAATGGTGCTCGTCGGACTACTATTTCGACACTCTTCCAGCTTGGCTTCAGGCTTACAACAAACTGTCGTCGCCCGCCAAGACAGCGAAAGATTCCGTATGGGAGCCCATCAACTATCTTGTAGGCAACTTCAGCTATTTCATGCAGACCGGCCAGCAAAAGCCCTTCAAGCATGCCTTCACGGGCAACCGCTGCTTCCAGGAATTCAAGGCCAGCGCACTGGTGAACGAGGCCGTGACCGAAATGGCCAAGCAGTGCATTGCCAACAATGTGATGGGCATTGACGGGGTGACCGACCTGCTCTGCCTGACCTACTACGCAGGAAACTACGACCACCGCACTGTGACAGAATGTCAGATTGAGTTGCAGGACACCTACGTAAGACTGGATCAGGAACTGAGCCGCCTGCTGAACCACATAGAACAGAAGGTGGGCACGAACCGCGTGCTTTTCGTCATCACAAGCACGGGCTACAGCGACGTGGAATCGGCTGACTACGAGAAGTACCGCATACCCACCGGCACGTTCTACATGAACCGGACTGCCGGACTGCTGAACATGTATCTGGGAGCCGTCTGGGGACAGGGAAAGTATGTGGACACCCATTTCAGGAACCAGATATACCTGAATCATAAGCTACTGGAAACCAAAAAGATAAGCATTGCCGATGCAACCAACAGAGCACAGGAGTTTCTGGCTATGCTTTCCGGCGTGCGCAACGTCTACACCTCATTGCAACTGCTCACTGGCAACAACGAACATCTACGCAAGATACGCAATGCCTTCAATGCCGAGAAAAGCGGCGACATCCTGATAGAACCCGCTCCGGGATGGAAGCTGCTGAACGAGGACACACAGGAGAACGAACTCGTCAGGGCATCGCACGTGCCCTTCCCCATCATCATCTTCGGTGCAGGAACAACGGCAGAACGCATCAAGACACCTGTCACCACCGACCGTATAGCCCCGACCATTGCACGGGCCATACGCATAAGGGCACCGAATGCCTGCTCTGCCGAACCGCTTTTCTGACTGTTTACTGTCTCGCAAACAGCAGAAACCATCAAATAATGAGTGATTTATGCTTTAATGAGCAAAAAAATCACTACCTTTGCACCCAATTTCACAGATTAAGAACAAAAACAAGATAGAAACGATGAATTTCAACCTGACAAAAATTCTTAGTTCGCTGTTCGGCAACAAGTACGACCGCGACAAGAAACTCATACAGCCCTTCGTGGAAGAAGTGAAGGCTGTCTACCCCGAAATCGAGAAGCTGAGCAACGACCAGTTGCGTGAACGCTCGAAACAGATACGCGAGAAGGTTCAGAGTGCAGCCAAGACACAGAAAGACGAGATTGAGCAGCTGAAGTCAACCATTGAAGACACACCGCTCGACGAGCGCGCCAGCATCTTTGCCAAGGTGGACAAGCTGGAGAAGGAAGCACTCGACGTCTACGAAAAAGCACTGAACGAAGTGATGGCCGAGGTCTTCGCCATTGTGAAGGACACGGCACGACGCTTTGCCGAGAACGAAGAAACGGTGGTCACAGCCACCGACTTCGACCGCGAACTGGCCTCTGACCCATTGAAGGACTTCATAAAAATCGACGGCGACAAGGCCATCTACCGCAACCACTGGACGGCAGGTGGCAACGACCTGAAATGGGAGATGATTCACTACGACGTGCAGCTCTTTGGCGGCGTGGTGCTGCATCAGGGCAAGATTGCCGAGATGGCAACAGGTGAAGGTAAGACCCTTGTGGCCACCCTGCCCGTGTTCCTGAACGCACTGACCGGCAACGGCGTGCATGTGGTGACGGTGAACGACTATCTGGCCAAGCGTGACTCGGAATGGATGGGTCCGCTCTATATGTTCCACGGACTCAGCGTAGACTGCATCGACAAACACCTGCCCAACTCGCAATCACGCCGCAAGGCTTATCAGGCCGACATTACCTTCGGCACCAACAACGAGTTTGGCTTCGACTATCTGCGTGACAACATGGCAGTATCGCCCGCCGACCTGGTACAGCGTTCCCACAACTTCGCCATCGTCGACGAGGTTGACTCGGTGCTCATCGACGATGCCCGTACACCTCTTATTATTAGTGGCCCCGTGCCCAAGGGTGACGTGCAGATGTTCGAGGAATACCAGCCACTTGTGGAGAGCATCGTCGATGTGCAGCGCAAGCTGGCCACCCAGTATCTCTCCGACGCCAAGCAGAAGATTACCGAAGGACAGAAGATGCTGGATGCCGGAAAGAAGAACGAGGGTCAGGCCCTGCTGGACGAAGGCTTCCTGTCGCTCTACCGCTCGCACAAGGCCCTGCCCAAGAATAAGCCGCTCATCAAGTATCTCTCGGAAGAGGGCATCAAGGCTGGCATGCTGAAGACCGAGGAAATCTACATGGAGCAGAACAACAAGCGCATGCCCGAGGCCGTAAAGCCCCTGTACTTCGTGGTCGACGAGAAACTGAACTCGTGCGAACTGACCGACAAGGGTACGGCTTGGCTGGCCGACAAGGTGAAGGATGCCGAACTCTTCGTGCTGCCCGACATCACCAGCCAGCTGTCGGCTCTTGAGGCCGAAAAGGGACTCAGTGACGAGGAGCGCCTGAACCGCAAGGACACACTGATGGAGCACTACGCTGTGCAGAGCGAACGTGTACACACGCTGCGCCAGCTGCTCAAGGCATACACCATGTTCAACAAGGATGACGAATATGTTGTCATCAACGGCGAAGTGAAGATCGTGGACGAGCAGACAGGCCGTATCATGGAAGGACGCCGCTGGAGTGACGGTCTGCATCAGGCCGTGGAAGCCAAGGAGCATGTGAAAGTGGAAGCCGCTACGCAGACCTTTGCCACCATCACCCTGCAGAACTATTTCCGCATGTATCACAAACTGGCAGGTATGACCGGTACGGCATCGACCGAGGCAGGCGAGTTCTGGGACATCTACAAGCTCGACGTGGTTGAGATTCCGACCAACAAGCCCGTAATCCGCAACGACATGGACGACCGCGTCTACAAAACGGCACGCGACAAGTACCGTGCCGTGATTGAAGAGGTGGTACGCATGCGCAACTCGGGACGCCCCACCCTGATTGGTACGACCTCGGTGGAAATATCCGAACTGCTGTCACGCATGCTCGACATGCACGTCGACCCGGAGACCGGCAAGCGCGATCCCATTCCCCATCAGGTGCTGAATGCCAAGCTGCACAAGAAGGAAGCCGACATCGTGGCACAGGCAGGACGCTCAACCAACGGACTGGGTGCCGTGACCATCGCCACCAACATGGCCGGTCGTGGTACTGACATCAAGCTGACCCCGGAGGTGAAGGCAGCAGGCGGTCTGGCCATCATCGGCACAGAACGCCACGAGAGCCGCCGAGTGGACCGCCAGCTACGCGGACGTTCGGGACGACAGGGCGACCCAGGTTCGTCTGTGTTCTATGTCTCACTGGAAGACAAACTCATGCGTCTGTTTGCCTCTGAGCGCATCGCCTCGGTGATGGACCGCCTGGGCTTCAAGGAAGGCGAAATGATTGAACATCCCATGATTTCTAAGAGCATTGAGCGTGCCCAGAAGAAGGTCGAGGAGAACAACTTCGGCGTACGTAAGCGCCTGCTCGAATATGACGACGTGATGAACAAGCAGCGCAAGGTAATCTACGAGAAGCGCCGCCACGCCCTGATGGGTGAGCGCATCGGAATGGATATTGCCAACGTGATCTGGGACCGCGTGTCGACCATCATCGAGCGCAACGACTACCAGGGCTGCAAGGAAGAGTTCCTGCGCCTGTTTGCCATGGAAGTGCCCTTCACCGAGAATGAGTTCACTAACATGAAGCCCGACGAACTGGCCGAGAATGCCTTCCAGAAGGCACTGGCCCACTTCAACCACCGCACGCAGCGCATTCAGGAAGTGGCCTGGCCCGTCATCCAGCAGGTCTATGAGAACCAGGGACAGATGTACGAGCGCATCATGGTGCCCATCACCGACGGCCGCCACATGTACAACATCGGCTGCAACCTGAAGGAAGCCTACGAGTCGAATGCCAAGACGGTGGTCAAGGAGTTTGAGAAGCAGATGCTGCTCCACATCATCGACGATGCCTGGAAGGAGAACCTGCGCGAACTTGACGAGCTGCGCCATTCGGTACAGAATGCCAGCTACGAACAGAAAGACCCGCTGCTCATCTTCAAACTGGAAAGCGTGAAGCTGTTCGACAACATGGTGAACACCATGAACAACCGCACCGTGAGCATACTGACTCGTGCCGCTATCCCGCAGATGCAGCGAGAAGAGGTGAAGGAGGCTGCACCCGAAGAGCACACCGACCGCCAGCAGTACAACGAAATCAAGCAGCCCACCGAGCCTGAGCGCCAGCCGCAACGCCGTCCCGAGCGTCCTCAGCCTCAGCCTCAGCAGGAACAGCCCACTGCCCCTGTGGTGAGAGACAAGCTGCCCGGACGCAACGACCCCTGCCCCTGCGGCAGCGGCAAGAAGTTCAAGAACTGTCACGGCAAGGGACTGGTGTAAGAGAACGGAAAGCTGAGAACTGAGAGGTATGATTAGCATCATAAATCTTAAGAAGAATTTCGGAGAGACTGTAGCCAGTGACATCCCGTCGTTCACCGTGAACGACGGTGATGTCCTTGGACTTGTAGGCAACAATGGTGCAGGCCAGACCACCCTCTTCCGCATCATGTTCGACCTGCTGAAAGCCGACGAAGGCCACGTGACGCTCAACGGCATCAACCCGGCCGAAAGCGAAGAGTGGAAAGAAAGCACAGGTGCCTACATCGACGAAGGATTCCTCATTGATTTCCTCACGCCCGAAGAGTATTTCGCCTTCTTAGGCAAGATCAGCGGAATACCACAGGACAGCATCGACAGCCAGTTGAAAGCCTTCGAACGCTTTGCCAGCGGCGAGGTGCTCGGACAGAAAAAGCTCATCCGCAACCTGTCGGCCGGCAACAAGCAGAAGGTGGGCATCATGGCGGCTCTGCTCCAGAAGCCCCAGCTGCTCATTCTCGACGAGCCGTTCAACTTTCTGGACCCCTCAAGCCAGAACCTGCTGAAACACCTGCTTACCGAATACAACCAGCAGACCGGTGCCACCATTCTGATCAGCTCGCACAATTTGCAGCACACCGTCGACATTTCTTCACGCATCGTGCTCCTTGAAAAAGGAAGGATTATCAAAGACCTGAAAAACGAAAAAGGGAGCGCTGAAAGCGAGCTTATTGACTATTTTGAGGGCGAATAGGGCAAGAAGAATACAAAAAAATAAAAAAAAACGGTATAATATTTCCGTATCTGACTGAAAAACAGTATCTTTGCACTCCGAAAAATAAACAAGTAACTATAACAAGGTAGATAATAACATGACGAAAGCAGAAATAGTCAACAGTATTTCAGATCAGACAGGCATTGGCAAGAAGGAAGTTGCCATCACCATCGAAGCCTTCATGGAAGAGATTCGCACCAGCCTGGCCAACAATCGCGAGAACGTTTATCTGCGCGGATTCGGCAGTTTCATCGTGAAGCACCGTGCCAAGAAGACTGCCCGCAATATTTCGAAGAACACGACACTGGTTATCGATGCCCATGACCTGCCTGCCTTCAAGCCCGCCAAGAGCTTCATTGAAAGGATGGACGGCATCGAGAATCCCACAGCTGAAGATTAATCACTAATTAATTAGAATAAACAAATAAATTATTAACAATTATGCCTAACGGAAAGAAGAAGAAGGGCCACAAGATGGCTACGCACAAGCGCAAGAAGCGCCTGCGCAAGAACAGACACAAGAGCAAGTAAGAAAAAACACTGCACAAAGTGCCTGTTGCACAGAAAATGAAAGGAGTGTGCCAAAGCATAGTGATATGTGGGGCGCACCCTTTTTGTAATTCATTCACCTAATTATCAAGCAAGACAGAAATGACAAGCGAAGTAATCATCGATGCTGGCCAGAAAGAGATTTCCATCGCACTGCTCGAGGACAAGAACCTTGTGGAATATCAGAGCGAACCGCGATCGGCTTCTTTTTCGGTGGGCAACATCTACATTGGCAAGGTCAGGAAACTGATGCCGGGCCTGAATGCCTGCTTCGTCGATGTCGGAAGCGAGAAAGACGCATTTCTGCACTATCTTGACTTAGGACTTCAATTTAGCTCTTACGAAAAATACCTGAAACAGGTAACCAGCGACCGCAAAAAGCTCTACCCCATCCAGAAAGCCACCCGACAACCCGACCTGCCCAAGGAAGGAAGCATTCAGAACATGGTGAAGGTTGGCCAGGAGATTCTGGTGCAGATTGTCAAGGAGCCCATCAACACCAAAGGGCCACGACTGACCTGCGACCTCAGCTTTGCGGGACGCTACATGGTACTCATTCCCTTCGGCGACAAGGTAAACGTCAGTTCAAAGATTAAACGGGGCGAGGAGCGCAGCCGTCTGAAGCAGCTTGTACAGAGCATGAAGCCAAAGAACTTTGGCGTCATCGTGCGCACTGTTGCAGAAGGAAAGCGAGCCGCCGAACTTGACCAGGAACTGAAAGTGCTCCTGAAGCGATGGGAAGATGCCATCACAAAAGTACAGAAGACGACAGAGCGCCCACAGCTCGTGTTTGAAGAGCAGAGTCGCAGCGTTGCACTCATCCGCGACCTTTTCAACCCCACTTACGACGGCATTCACGTCAACGACCCGGAAATCTACGGACAAATACGTGACTATGTCACACTTATTGCGCCAGAGAAGGCCGACATAGTCAAGCTCTACACAGGCACCGTGCCTATCTATGACAATTTCAATGTCACCAAGCAAATCAAATCCGGATTCGGACGTACCGTCAACTACAAGCGAGGGGCTTATCTCATCATCGAACACACCGAGGCCATGCACGTCGTCGACGTGAACAGCGGAACCCGTATCAAGAAAGACAACGGACAGGAAGCCAATGCGCTGGAAACCAACCTGGGAGCTGCCGACGAGCTGGCACGCCAGCTGCGGTTGCGCGACATGGGCGGCATCATCGTCGTCGACTTCATCGACATGAACCTGGCCGAAGATCGCCAGCTGCTCTATGAGCGCATGTGCGAAAACATGAAGAAAGACCGTGCCCGCCACAACATCCTGCCACTGAGCAAGTTCGGACTGATGCAGATCACCCGTCAGCGCGTGCGTCCGGCCATGGACGTGGCTGTAGAGGAAAGCTGCCCCACCTGCCACGGCACGGGAAAGATAAAGTCGAGCATCCTGTTCACCGACCAGTTAGAGAGCAAAATTGACCGCCTTGTCAACAAGATAGGCATTCGTCGTTTCTCGCTACACGTACATCCCTACGTAGCAGCATTCATCAACCAGGGCGTTATCTCGCTGAAACGCCGCTGGCAACTGAAGTACGGACTGGGCATCCGCATCGTTCCCAGTCAGAAACTGGCGTTCCTGCAATATGAGTTCTACGACCAGAACCGCCAGTTCATCGACATGCAGGAAGAAATAGAAACCAGCAAATGATTTAACAAGAATGGCAGATACAACCAACAGCATCTTGCAGAAACTTGACGGTCTGGAGAGCCGCTTCGAGGAGGTGTCGACACTGATTACCGACCCCGACGTGATTGCCGACCAGCAGCGTTTCGTGAAACTGACCAAAGAATACAAAGACCTAGGCGACATCATGGATGCCCGCAAGCGTTACATTGCCTGTCTGAACAGCATCAAGGAGGCCAAGGACATCCTGGCCAACGAGGATGACCCGGAGATGAAGGAGATAGCCCGCGAGGAGCTGGCCGCTAATGAAGCGCTGCAGCCGCAGTTGGAGGAGGAAATCAAGGTGGCGCTCATCCCCAAAGATCCTGAAGACGCGAAGAACGTGCAGATGGAGATACGTGCCGGAACGGGCGGCGACGAGGCTTGTCTCTTTGCCGGCGACCTGTTCAAGATGTACAAGAGCTTCTGCGACTCGAAGGGCTGGAACCTGAGCATCACCAGTGTGTCGGAAGGTGCCGTAGGCGGTTACAAGGAAATTGACTTCGCCGTCAGCGGCGCCGACGTCTATGGCACGCTGAAGTATGAGTCGGGCGTACACCGCGTGCAGCGCGTGCCCGCCACCGAAACGCAGGGCCGCATGCACACCTCTGCCGCCACGGTAGCCGTGCTGCCCGAAGCCGACAAGTTCGAGGTTCACATCAACGAGGGTGAAATCAAGTGGGACACCTTCCGTTCCAGCGGTGCTGGAGGACAGAACGTCAACAAGGTGGAATCGGGCGTCCGTCTGCGCTATATGTGGAAGAACCCCAACACAGGCGAGACGGAGGAAATCCTCATCGAATGTACCGAGACCCGCGACCAGCCTAAGAATAAGGAACGCGCGCTCTCGCGCCTGTATACCTTTATATATGACAAGGAGCACCAGAAGTATATGGACGACATTGCCTCGCGACGTAAGAGTCTCGTGTCTACGGGTGACCGAAGTGCTAAAATCCGCACCTACAACTTCCCGCAGGGTCGCGTAACTGACCACCGTATCGGCTATACCACCCACGACCTTCAAGGCTTTCTTGGTGGTGATATACAGGCAATGATCTACGCCCTGACTGTTGCCGAGAATGCAGAACGAA
>CAMZBS010000049.1 GCA_947304695.1 uncultured Prevotella sp. | reverse complement strand
GTTCCTCGGCAGAACGCTCTCGTCGCCCTGCTCGTAGTAGGCCAGGGCGTTCTTCACAATCTGACGGGCAGCCTGACGGAACAGCTCAATGCGGTTGGTATGGGTGGCCAGGATGGTGCCGTTGCCTGGCAGGGAAAGACCAATGGCCTCGGTGAGCGAGTTCATGGAGTTGGCAGTGAACATACCTGAGCATGAGCCACAGCCCGGACAAGCACAGCTCTCCAGTTCTTTCATCTCTTCGTCGCTCACACTGGGGTCGGCTCCCTTCACCATGGCCGTAACCAGGTCGGCATTCTCGCCGCGCCAGCGTCCGGCCTCCATAGGACCGCCACTACAGAACACCGCTGGGATGTTCAGGCGCATGGCTGCCATGAGCATGCCTGGGGTGACCTTGTCGCAGTTGGAGATGCAGATCATGGCATCGGCCTTGTGGGCATTGACCATATACTCCACGCTGTCGGCAATGATGTCGCGCGAGGGCAGCGAATAGAGCATGCCGTCATGACCCATGGCGATGCCGTCGTCGATGGCAATAGTGTTGAACTCGGCTGCATAACAGCCCATCTTCTCGATCTCCTCGCGTACGATCTGGCCTATCTCATGCAAATGGGTGTGACCGGGTACAAACTGGGTAAAGGAATTGACAATGGCTATGATGGGCTTGCCAAACTGCTCGTGCTTCATGCCTGTGGCCACCCACAATGCGCGGGCTCCAGCCATGCGGCGTCCTTCGGTGCAGACGCTGCTTCTCAACGGATGTTTCATTTTTCGTCTATTTATTAATTATTAATAATGGTGCAAAGATAGAGATTATTTATGAATTACAAATTATAAATCACCAGTTATTTAGTCTCACTTGATTATTTTTTTTCTTAACTCGACCCTCAAAGCTTTGCCCGTGTAGTCGACCGTCTCCCGGACTTCTAGCTTCTGGTCATTTCCATCAACGAAGACAATGTTGAATCGCCGCTGGCGGAGCATGCCTTCGAAAGAACCCTGGCGACGGCTGAAACTGAGGGTACGGGCAGCTTCGTCGTAGCGGATGCCGATGGTGGCATAGCGTCCTTTCTCATAGTTGTAGTTAGTGCCTTCATCTTCGTAGAGCATGAACTGGGCATCGCGTCCACCATAGACGTACAAGTCGATGACATCGGCAGGCTTCTCATCGCTCCACTCCATGACCGGGCCAAAGGGGATGATGGAGCCTTCGGGCACGAAGACGGGAATGGTATCATAGGGGGCAGGGACGGACAGTCGGCGACTGGACGAGCTGCGGTCTATGATTCTACGGCCAGTATAGAAGTCGAACCAGCTACGGCCTTCGGGGAAATAGACAGTGCGACTGCGAGCCTTGTATTCGCTGACGGGACAGGCCATGAGCGAAGGGCCGAACATCCACTGATCCTTCACGTCAAACACCTGTGGGTCAGTGCCGAAATCCATGACCAGGGCACGCATCATGGTGTAGTCTTTCAAATGTACCCAGCCTGCCAAGGAATAGAGATATGGCATGAGCCGGTAGCGCAGCCGGTCGTAGTAAGCAAACGAACGGTAGGCTGGATGACCGTCGGGAGCAATGTTCCAAGGCTCACGCAGCGGCCACTGACCATGGGCACGGAACAGAGGCACAAAGGTGCCGAACTGCGCCCATCGGGTCTGCAGTTCGCGCCATTCCGTGAGGTCGTCGTTTTCCTCTCCTGTGCGGTCATACAACTGTTGAGCCCTGACGTAGCGGTTCTCCACACAGAAGCCACCAATGTCCATGCCCCAGAAAGGCAGTCCTGAAAGCGAATAGTTCATGCCTGCCGTCATTTGTGCCCTCATGTCCTCCCAACGCGTGCCAATGTCACCGCTCCACGTGGCTGTGGAGTAGCGTTGCAATCCGGCAAAGCCACTGCGGGTGAGCAAGAAGACACGTCGACCAGGGTTCACACGCCGCTGCCCATTGTAGATAGCATCGGCATTGACAAGAGAGTAGGCATTGAAATACTCCGTCGACGTGCCCAAAGCGGTAGGGCCACAAAGGGCCTTACGATACCACATCGGAGTGCAATCACGCACGTTCGGTTCCGAAGCATCCATCCACCATGCATCGATGCCGTGATTGTATTTGGTGTAAAGGTTCTCGTCCAACTGCTGCCAGAACAACTTACGGGCACTCTCGGAGTAGGCATCATAGAAAGAACCCACATAACCGGGGCCTACCCAGTCATGGATGTCGTCTGCAACTGCCTGATGATACATCCATCCATGACGGTCAATCGCCTTATAGTTATCGGTGTTGCAGTAGAACTTTGGCCACACGCTGATCATGAAATGTCCGTGAAGGCTGTGTACCTTGTCGAGCATGGCCTGAGGGTCAGGGAATCGCGAGGCTTCAAACTGGTGGCTGCCCCACTGGTCTTCCTTCCAGTAGTTCCAGTCCTGCACAATGTTGTCAATGGGCAGATGTCGGCGGCGGAACTCTTCCAACGTTTCTTCCACCTCATTGGCTGTCTTGTAGCGTTCCCGGCTCTGCCAGTAGCCCAGCACCCATTTGGGATAGACCGGTGCCTTGCCTGTCAGGGTACGGTAGCCACTGATAACCTCGTCCATTGATTGTCCGGCAATGAAGTAATAATCCATGTCCTGTGCCATTTCAGTCCAGATGGAGAGTTGACCGTTAGCGGTTGGCAATTGGCAATTGGCTGCCACCCGTAGCCCCAAATAGGACACGCTGCCGTCGGGTTGCCACTCTATGCGAAGTGGTGTCCGTTTGCCATGCGGAATGTCGGCTGTAAACTTATAGGCATTGGGATTCCAGGCTGTACGCCAGCGTTCGGGCACTACCAGCTGACCGTCAATATAGACCTTTACGTAGCCTGCATAATAGAGGACGAAGTGGGAAATGGCGGTTAATGGTTCCAGATAGCCTTCATAGACAACTTTCGAGCCGTCGAGACGGAACCCTTGGGGCAGGTTCTTGATGCCGCCCGCATCGTTCTGCTGCTGACTGGCAGGCAGGTCGTACTCGAAATAGAGTGAATCCTCGTCACGCTCCAACGTCCTGCCCTGACGGTCAGTATAGACACCCGTGAGATGGCCTTCCCTGCCCTGACGGTCATAAAGGCGGAAAGCACGGTTCAACTGCAGATAGTCGTCAGACTGACCAAAACGGCAATAACTGTAGCTGTCCCATAGCACGCCATAGTTCCGGCTGGAAATGACAAACGGCACGCTCACCTTAGTATTATATTGAAACAGGTCTTCGTTCCTGCCCCGCATGTTCAGTTCCTCCGACTGGTGCTGTCCCAGCCCGTAGAGTGCTTCCTGAGGCTGTAGGTCGAAGGCCATGCACCACGACAGGGCATGACGCTGCTGCTCAGGTACCTTGTTGGCATCGACCCCTATCTCACAATCGGGCACCCTGTAAGGAGTGAACACCTTACCATTATCGGCTTCATTCAGCAGCAACCGTCCCTCAACATCATAGAAAGTCACCCTACCCCACTTCTTGTCGACCACGGCCTTGACACTGGCTGTCATCACACTCACAGTGCCTGGCTCTTCCTTCACCTTGAACTTCACGGCCTGTTTCTCTTGTTCCACCACCATGAGGCTCTTCGTTTTACGGGGCAGCGACTCCTGAGAAGTGGCCCTTACCCTTATGATTTTATCACCCATCACCTGCAAACACACTACACGAGCCTGTCCGCTGTCGGGGTAAATTGTCACCTGATGATTCTTTTTCTCTACATAGGCAGCCTGGGCAGGAATGCCACATACCACCAACATGAAAGACATCAGCAGGCTCAACATCTTCATCTCTCTAAACATCATAACCTGTCAAATTGATTTTGACGACAAAGTTACACATTTTCTTCTAATAGATTTGGCATTTCGCCTGTTTTTTGTAATTTTGCACCCCATAATGAAGAAAAAAGGATTCCTGGCACTATCGCCGCTTCTGGTATTTGTTGTCCTCTATCTGGTCACCAGCATTATTGCCCATGACTTCTACAAGGTGCCCATCACCGTAGCGTTCATGGCCAGCAGCATCTATGCCATCGCCACGACAAAGGGCAAACTGAGACGGCGTGTGAACGTGTTCAGCCGGGGAGCCGGAACACCTGAGATGATGCTGATGATCTGGATATTCATCCTTGCCGGAGCCTTTGCCAACTCGGCCAAGGTGATGGGCAGCATCGATGCAACCGTCAGTCTGACCCTCTCGCTGCTTCCCTCGCAGATGTTACTGGCAGGACTGTTCCTGGCCGCTTGTTTCATCTCGCTGAGCATAGGCACCAGCGTGGGTACCATCGTAGCCCTGACCCCCATCGCTGCCGGTGTGGCTGTAGAGACAGGTGCCAACACCGCCCTGCTTACTGCGGTAGTCGTGGGAGGTTCTTTCTTCGGCGACAACCTCTCCTTCATTAGCGACACCACCATCATTGCTACACAGACACAAGGATGCCAGCCCAGCGATAAGTTCCGTGTCAACTCGTTCATTGTTGCACCAGCGGCCCTGATTATCCTGGTCGTCTATTTCCTCATGGGCCAAGGCATCACCGCCCCCACCAACATTCCCCAAGTTGACTTCTGGAAGGTGGTTCCCTATCTGGTCGTGTTGCTCACAGCCATCATGGGTCTGAACGTCATGGCCGTCCTCACGCTGGGCATCACGCTGACGGGCATCATCGGCTTGTGCAATGGATCGTTCGACGTCTTCGGATGGTTCCAGTCCATGGGTAGCGGCATCGTCAGCATGGGTGAGCTCATCATCATCACGCTCATGGCTGGAGGCATGCTGGAGATTATCAAGCACAACGGTGGCATCGACTACATCATCCGACTCCTCACCCGTCGCATCCACAGTAAGCGCGGAGCAGAACTGTCAATAGCAGCACTGGTCAGTATTGTCGACGTATGCACAGCCAATAATACCGTAGCCATCATCACTGTGGGCGGCATTGCCCGGAAGATAGGCGAGCGCTACGGAATCGATCCTCGTAAGTGTGCCTCGCTGCTTGACACCTTCTCCTGCTTTACGCAGGGGCTTATTCCCTACGGTGCCCAGATGCTCATGGCTGCAGGACTGGCTCAACTCAACCCGATTGCCATCCTGCCCTACCTCTACTACCCCATTGCCATTGGAATTGCTGCCCTTGCAGCCATTCTTTTGCGCTATCCCAAACGCTATTCCTGATATAGAACAATGGACATCACCACCCGCAACTTCTTTCGTCTGCTACGCGCTGGAGCCTTCGGCGACGAGGTCGAGATAGAACCTCTCTCGGCATGGAAATGGAAACGTCTCTACCAGCTATCCATCGTCCACCATGTGTCGGCTCTGGTGTTCGACGGCATCTGCCGCTGTCAGGATCAGTTCTTCTTGCAACTGCCCGAAGGACTCTACGAAGCATGGCGGAAAGCCACCCTTGAAGCCGAAGAGGAGAACCGCCACATCGCTTCTGAGACAGCAGCCTTGTTCAGCACTTTAGGAGCCCTGCAGCTGCGTCCCATTCTGCTCAAGGGGCAAAGCATGTCAACCCTCTACGATCAACCTTACCACCGCATGCCTGGCGACATCGACATATTCTTCCCCTTCGATACCCAAGGCCAGAAAGCCGACCAATGGGCACTGGACTACGGTGAGGAGGTGGAGATTATCGACAAGCGACAACTCACCTATCACTGGAACGGCGTCAAAGTGGAGCATCACCACCGCATGCAGCGCCTGACCAACAAGTTGCTGGAACATTTGCTTCAGGGAATCGTAGAACAGGAGATGAGAGAAACACAGGCCGCCTACGTCACCATAGATCATGCACGCATAGAAACCGTGCCTCCCACACTGAGCCTGCTGCTCATCCTGCTACGTATAGCCCGCTATGTGCTCAGCGACGGTATTTCGCTGAAACAAATTGTCGACCTGGGCATCTTCCTACGCAAGCAGGGCGACCGTGCCGACTATGTGAAGCTACAGCAGTGGCTACAGCGACTGAAAATGGAACGCATGGCCCGACTGGCAGGTGCCATGCTTACTGGCCTGCTGGGATTCGCTGACGACGAGATACCGTTCGTGGAAGGTGTGACGGGGGCAGAGGGAGCAACAAAAAGCGACCTTTCGCTCATCATGAAAGAGATTGCCAGTCTGGGACAGCCACACCGCAGCGAATGGAACTTCCAACAGGCCGACAGCATTTTCGTCCACACCACCAACACCACCGCCATGTTCTGGCAGGTGCGTCACTCGGCCCGTTACTTCCGCTACTGCCCGTCGGAAAGCCTCACCAGCCTACTCTACACCTTTGCCCATTCTCTCTCGCATGTGGAAGAGTAATGAGTTAAAAAAAATTAAGGGGGAATAAAAAACTCCTAACTCCTAATTCCTAACTCCTAACTCTTTTGTATCTTTGTCGTCACAATAAAAACCAAAAACAATCCATACATTATGCTAACACAACAAGACCTTCAGCAAATTGCCCAACGCGGCATCAGTCAAGAGCAAATCGAAACACAGTTGCAACAGTTCAAGACAGGATTTCCCTTCCTGCGACTCGAAGCAGCCGCAGCAGTGGGCAACGGCATCGTAGCCCCCGATCAGGAGGCACGTCAGCACTACGTAGCCGCATGGCAGCAGTACAAGGCAGCAGGACGGCAGATTGTGAAGTTCGTCCCTGCTTCGGGAGCCGCCAGCCGCATGTTCAAGAACATGTTTTCTTTTGTCGACGCCGACTACGACCAGCCTGCCACCGACTTTGAAAAGAAATATTTCGACCAAATAGAGCATTTCGCCTTCTACGATGCCCTCGACGCTGTATGCCGCAAAAACGAGGGAAAGGGCATCAAGGAACTCATGGCCGAGGGCAACTACAAGGCCGTGGCAGCCAACATGCTCAAGCCCGAAGGACTGAACTACGGACAGCTGCCCAAGGGTATGATCCTGTTCCACAAATACGAGGAGGGTGCCCGTACGCCCATGGAAGAGCACCTCGTGGAAGGTGCCCTCTATGCAGCCTCTAACGGCGAGGCTCATGTCCACTTCACCGTGTCTCATGAGCACATGGAGTTTTTCAAGCAGAAGGTGGCCGAGAAAGCCGACGGCTTTGCCCAGAAATACGGCATCAAATACGACATCAGTTTCTCGGAACAGAAACCTTCGACCGATACCATCGCAGCCAACCCCGACAACACCCCCTTCCGCGAGGCAGACGGCTCACTGTTGTTCCGTCCCGGTGGCCATGGTGCACTCATTGAGAACCTGAACGAGATTGAAGCCGACGTGGTATTCATTAAGAACATCGACAACGTGGTGCCCGACCGTCTGAAGCCCGAAACCGTAGAGTGGAAGCAGGTCATCGCAGGCATCCTCGTCACCCTTCAGGAGAAAGCCTTCCAGTACCTGCGCATCCTCGACGGAACACCCACCGACGAACAGCTGGCCGAGATAGCACAGTTTGTGGAGCGCGACCTCTGCTGCCGCCCCAAGGACAACAAGGTCGACGCTGCCTACCTGCGCCGCAAACTTAACCGCCCCATGCGCGTATGTGGCGTGGTGAAGAACGTTGGAGAACCCGGAGGCGGCCCGTTCCTCACCTACAACCAGGACGGCACCGTGAGTCTTCAGATTCTCGAGAGTTCGCAGATTGACACCAACAACGATGCCTACATGAAAATGTTCACTCAGGGCACTCACTTCAACCCAGTAGACCTTGTCTGCGCCGTACGTGACTATCAGGGCAAGCCTTTCAACCTGCCCGACTTCGTCGACAAGACCACCGGCTTCATTTCTTCCAAGTCGAAGAGCGGCAAAGAGCTGAAGGCTCTTGAACTGCCTGGACTGTGGAACGGAGCCATGAGCGACTGGTCTACTATCTTCGTCGAAGTTCCCCTGGGCACCTTCAATCCCGTGAAGACCGTAAACGACCTGTTGCGCGAACAGCACCAATAAGCAATTCCTAAATGCATCTACGCGCTCCTTAGACGCACTTACGGGCAGCGTAGATGCATTTAAGTAAACGCCCTCGGTACACTCAAGGCATACCGAGGGCGTTTTTAGTTTATTCTTTCACGTCCGTTTTATCACCGTTTGCTCCGGACAATCATTGTCTTGACTTTTTCGTTGTAGCGAGTGGCCTCAACAAGCTGCTCAATGGTGAGGTGCATGCGCCATTGCCAACGGCAATAGGGATCACCAGGCACGTTGATGCGCTCCTCAGAGGGTTTCTTAGACCGTAGTTCTCCATCCATAGCCAACCAGTCCTGTAGTGAAAGCAAACAGAGCATAGAGGGGCAGTAAAGATGACGGGCAATGATCTCCTCGGCCCAATGAGCAGGTAATTGCTCAGGCACACGTCCTTGTTTCTGAAGCATAGTAAAGCTAAAGCGGCGGGCACGCTGAGCATCCTCCTGCCACCACTGGCGCAGCGAGGACATGTCGTGGGTGGAAATAGTAGCTATCGACCGCACAGGATTGGCATCAAGATGGGCAAACTCCACCCCAGTCTGTTTGGGCAATCGCTGAATCTCAAGCGTGAGGATACGCAGGGCATCGAGCACGGCAGGCACACAGTCGGGCAACATGCCCAGGTCTTCGGCACAGATGAGCAGGCGACTGTCGGCCAATATAGCGGAGAGACGGTCATAGCCGGTCTTACCCCAGAACATCGAGTGACGCTGGTAGAAGAAGGTGTTGTAGAGCCGCATATAAGCATCGCGTTCCTCGGTCGAAAGAACCTCAAATACGGGTTCGTGCCAGGCAGCAATGCGGGGATGATAGGTCTCGGGCTGGTGCAGGTCTTCAAGGAAAAGAACATTAGCCACCAGCCGGTGAAGGGCATCGCGTATCCAGAGGCTGTTCTCGTCTGTCTGCCCCTCAAAATAGTGGGCAATGCGCTGCTGGGTAGCCACTTCTTCTTTCAGATCGTAGAGTCCGTATGCCTTCTTCACAAGGAATTGTTCGCGTACGTACTGAGCATGGATGCCAAAGAAACGGTCAATGATACGGTCATTGATGAAGGGACGAGTGAGGAACTCACGACGGAAAGGCAGTCCGAAGTGCTCTATCTCGTCGGCCGTAAACGGAAGTGCAGGCGAGAAGCGTCCCATGGTGGCGAAAAGCTGGTCGGTGGGTATCTCCCAAGTGCGGAAAAAGCCCAGTACATGATCGATACGGATGGCATCGAAATACTGCTGCTGATGGCTCAGCCTTCGGCGGAACCATCCTGCTGTAGACTCTTTGGCCTTTCCTTTTGACTCTTCGCTCCACCGATAAGGCGGAAACTGCCAGTTCTGTCCCTGGCGGTCGGACGTGTCGGGAGGAGCACCTGCCTGACTATCAAGATGAAATAGTTCAGGATGGAGGGCGGCATCCACGCTCGTCTTGCCCATGCCAATGGGTAGGTCGCCCATCAGGAAGATGCCTCGAGATCGGGCTTTGTCGACAGCTGCTTTCAACTGTATATGAAGATGATATTGTATAAAAGCAGCCAGTTGGGGGCCGTAGGGCGAACGGCTGCAATAGGCATCGAGCCAGAAGCTGTTGGCTTTCTGCCAACTTTGGAAATCTTCCGAATGCAAGGTCTTCTCACCCTGTAGCTCAAAGAAATGGCGAAGATAATCATCCTTCACCCGTCCCACAGCCTCATAATCGCTGTAAGGTAGAGCATTCAGTTCACGCTGCTGGCGACGGAAAGCGGTCATAAGGTTCTTGTCCTTCAGCGCACCCAGCTGCTCCAAGTCAATGTAATGAGGATGGAGGGCAAAGGCCGAGGTGATGTTATAAGGACAGGAGTCGCCCCACTGGCCTGTGACATAGGTGTCATTCACGGGCAGTAACTGGATAATCTTCATGCCCGTCAGGGCTACCCAGTCAATGAAACGGACGAGGTCACCGAAGTCGCCCACGCCGCAGGAGTGCTCACTGCGCAGTGAGAACACGGGCACGCTGACACCTGCCGCACGCCATGATTTTTCAGCCACACGCAGTGGCTGTCCATACGTCACCAGCACTTCACCGTCGGCCACAGAATCAGCAACCACACGGTTATCGCCTTCCTCCCAGGTCACCAACTGGCTGGTCTTCTCGTCGACCACCACGTATTTATACTCCAGCGGCAAGACCAACCCGTCGACATTAAGCGAAATCATCCATTCTTTCTGTCCCAGACTGGTCATAGGCAGATAGCGAACCGGACTCCAAGAACCCAGAGCCGGATGGTTACCCACGATAGCAAGCAGCTGGCCCTGCTGAAGCTGTGGAGCCGACACACGGAAGACAATTGTCTTGCGGAACAGGGGAAGACGGACAGCCTCAACGCTGTCATCAGGACGGCCTCCAGTCGTTACAGCATAAGCATTGGTATAAAGATGGTATGGCAGTGGCAGGTCGCACCACTGGTCAGCGAAAGTATAGCTCTTCGAATCGTCGAAGGCATAAAGCCGTGGTACCATTGTCCACTCCCGACGCAACTGATGACCTTCTGAATCTTCAACCAGATAATAATAAACTAAAGACATGACAGGACTTCGACGGCTCTCTACAACGGCTGTCTCTGCCGTCCAGTGTTCCCCGTCTTGCGTGGTCATTGGTACGTGGGCCGTACGCTCTCCTCCGTCCTGCATGGCATAACGTATGCTGACGGCAAGCTGCTGTCCCCATTCTGTCCGATAGTTAATTGAGAATCTGATTTTCATAATTCAATAAGGTTTAGTATATAGTGTTACCTCTCAATAATGTTCAGCATTTTGATGGTGGCCTTGATGGCGGCTTCGGTCTGATCGGCATCCAATCCACGGGTGCGCAATAACTTACCGTCGGCCATCTGCCAAGTGATAACGGTCTGCACCAAGGCATCGGTACGGCCACCGGGAGGAATGGTCACGGCATAGTTCTGAAGCAGAGGGAAGGTACGGTCGAGATACTCACGGTAAATCTTGCGCATGGCCTTCACGAAAGCATCGTACTGACCATCACCAGAAGAGTGGCCTTCGTATTGCTGACCATCAATCTCTACCTTCACATTTGCAAGAGGCTTTAGACCGTAAGCCAGTGAAACCTGGTAACTTACAAGACGGACCTTATCTTCCGTTACGTCATGCTTCAGCACATCGCTCACGATAAAGGGCAGGTCATCCAAGGTCACCACTTCCTTGCGGTCTCCCAGTTCAGTAATACGCCGGGTGACGCGCTGTGTCTGCTCTGGCGTCAACTCCAAACCCAGCTCCTGTAGATTACGGGCAATGTTAGCCCGCCCGCTGGTCTTACCCATGGCATACTCTCGCTTTCTTCCGAAGCGTTCAGGCACCAACGGGTTGTGATAGAGTCCGCCCTTCTGGTCGCCATCAGCATGAACACCGGCCACCTGTGTGAACACATTGTCGCCGATGATGGGCTGATTGGGAGCGATGGCAATGCCGCTATAGCTCTCCACCAAGCGGCTCACGTCCATCAGTTTTTCCTCGATGATGTTCGTTTGGGCATTGAACTGGTCTTTCAAGATCACCTGGACACTCGACAACGGTGCATTGCCGCAACGCTCACCCAGTCCGTTGACGGTGACGTGCAGTCCACGTGCTCCGCTCAACGCCGCAGCCAGCGAGTTGCTCACGGCCAGGTCGTAGTCGTTATGGGCGTGGAAGTCAAAGTGAACGTCAGGATAGCGTTTCAACATCTTCCGGAAATACTCAATGACCTGTAGGGGATTCATTATGCCCAGCGTGTCGGGCAGCATGTAGCGATGAACTGGTGTATCAACGAGGGCATTCATGAGCTGGTAGACATAACTAGGCGAATCCTTCATGCCGCTTGACCAGTCTTCCAGATAGATGTTCACGCTAACGCCTTTCTCATGGGCATAGGCAATGACTTCCTTGATGTCACTGATATGCTCTTCGGGAGATTTATGCAACTGCTCACGGCAGTGCTTCAGCGAACCTTTGGCCAGCAAGTTCAGCGTGCGGCCACCTGCATCGAGAATCCAGTCCACTGAAGTGTGACCGTCAACGAAGCCCAGCACCTCTACGGAGTCCAGTCTGTCTATCTGGCGGGCATAGCGGCAAATCATCTTCACAGCCTCCTTTTCACCTTCACTCACCCTAGCCGATGCCACCTCTATACGGTCAACGTTCAGATCAAGCAACAGCATGCGGGCAATCATCACCTTCTCATGGGGCAAGAAGCTCACACCGCTGGTCTGCTCGCCGTCGCGAAGTGTGGAATCCATGATCTCTATAAATCGCTGTTCCATCGGCTTTTCTCCCAGGATTCTATTTTTCCCTTGTTGGCCACGAGGAAGTCAATATCGTCGAGACCGTTCATCAAACAGTGCTTCTTATAGCCGTTGATTTCGAAATGCTCGCTATGGCCAGTGCTCTTATTGGTCACGGTCTGACGGGGCAGGTCGACTTCAACCTCCGTTTTCGGATTTTGGCCAATGCTATCGAAGAGTTCTTTCAAGAAGTCCTCGCTGACCACTACGGGCAGCACAAAGTTGTTCAGTTCGTTGTTCTTATGAATATCGGCAAAGAACGAGCTGATAACCACCCGGAAACCATAGCCAGCAATAGCCCAGGCTGCATGCTCACGACTACTACCCGAACCGAAGTTTTTGCCTGCCACGAGAATACAACCGCCGTAAGTGGGGTCGTTGAGCACAAAGTCGCGTATAGGTTGACCATCCTTGTCGTAGCGCCAATCGCGGAACAGGTTGTCGCCAAAGCCTTCCTTGTCGGTGGCTTTCAGGAAACGGGCGGGAATGATCTGGTCGGTATCCACATTCTCCAAAGGAAGGGGAACGCAGGTGGATGTAATAATATCGAATTTCTGTTTCATAGCAATTCTCTTGGGTCGGTTATTACTCCTGTTACGGCAGCAGCAGCAGCTACCAAGGGTGAACAGAGGATGGTGCGTGCTCCAGGGCCTTGGCGTCCCTCAAAATTACGGTTCGAGGTCGATACACAATATTTTCCTGCTGGCACTTTGTCGTCATTCATGGCTAAACAGGCCGAACATCCTGGCTGGCGAATCTCAAAACCAGATTCCTCGAGCACATGGTCGAGACCTTCCTCTCGTATCTGCTGGTCAACAGCCCACGAGCCGGGCACCAACCAGGCCACCACGCCATCAGCTTTCCTGCGCCCCTTCACAAGAGAAGCAAAGGCACGGAAATCTTCAATGCGACCGTTAGTACAGGCACCAAGGAACACATAGTCAATCTTCTTGCCCAAGAGTTTCTCGCCAGGCTTGAATCCCATGTAGTCCAATGCCTTCACGAAATTAGCATTACCTTCTTCTGGCAGGCTTTCCGTAATACCAATTCCCATGCCAGGGTTAGTTCCATAAGTAATACGGGGCTCTATATCTTCAGCGCTGAAAATCAGTTCCTTATCAAAAACAGCATCATCATTACTACGCAGTGTTTTCCAATAGTTGACGGCCTTGTCCCAAGCCTCACCCTTCGGTGCAAACTGCCGACCTTTGAGATAATCAAAAGTCACGTCATCTGGAGCAATGAAACCACCACGGGCGCCCATTTCAATTGAAAGATTACAGAGCGTCAGGCGCCCTTCCATCGACATAGAGCGCACCACGTCGCCAGCGTACTCCACGAAATAGCCCGTGGCTCCACTGGTGGTGAGCTGAGACATCAAATAAAGAGCCACATCCTTGGCCGTCACTCCCCTACCCAACCGACCGTTAATGCTGATACGCATGCTCTTAGGCTTCTGCTGTAAGATGCACTGCGAGGCCATTACCATCTCAACCTCCGAGGTGCCAATGCCGAAAGCAACAGCTCCCATCGCGCCATGTGTGGAAGTGTGGGAGTCACCACAGACTATGGTCATGCCTGGCAACGAAAGGCCCTTCTCGGGGCCTACCACATGAATAATGCCATTGTCACGCGACATCATGCCGAAGTGGGTCAGTCCGAACTCACGGGCATTACGCTCCAACAATTCAACTTGTTTTCTTGAAACAGGATCTTCAATAGGTCTGTCTTGGTCGTGGGTAGGCGTGTTGTGGTCGGGCATGCAATAGATACGGTCGGGACGGAAGCACTTCAGTCCACGGGTCCGCATACCGTCGAACGCCTGGGGCGATGTAACCTCATGACAATAGAGGCGGTCTATATAAAGCTGTGTGGGGCCATCATCAACAATCTGTACGACATGAGCATCCCAAATCTTATCGAATAAGGTATTCATTCTGCATGCTTGAATTTATTGATACAGTCAATATAGGCTTCAACAGAAGCCGTCACAATGTCAGTGTTGGCACCGAAACCGTAGTACATCTGGCCGTCGTATTCCACCTGCATGTGTACCTTACCTACATCGTCGGAACCTTTAGATATGGCCTGGATAGTAAATTCTTTCAGCGTCATCTGCTTCATGATGATTTTCTTCAAGGCTTTGATGGCAGCATCCACAGGACCGTTACCACTACTGGCAGCCTCAAACTTCTGTCCACTGATGTCCAGCCCGATGCTGGCCACGCTCTTCACGCCCTTACCGGTAGTCACCTGCAAGAAGTCAAGTCGTACAGCGTGCTGGTCTGCGGTATCGGCACCTGCCAGCATGAGCACGTCAGCATCGCTCACCTCCTTCTTCTGGTCGGCCAGCTGCAGGAACTTCTCATAGACCTTGTCGAG
>CAMZBS010000048.1 GCA_947304695.1 uncultured Prevotella sp. | reverse complement strand
CTAACTGCCTATGAGGAAATGCCTAACTGCCTATGAGGAAATGCCTAACTGCCTAAAAGACTACGCCCCCGGTACACTCAAGGCATACCGGGGGCGCGTTTTGGGGAATAGCAACCGTTTACTTCACAATGAACTTACGGCCTTTCTGGAGGTAGAGGCCACGAACGGGACGCTCCACACGACGACCGCTGAGGTCGTAGATGGTGGCATCTTTCAGATCGCTGACCTTCAAGGTGTTGATACCGGCATAGATCTGGGTGGACACCAGCTTGGCGTAGTAAACATACTGCTTGGCATCCTTCTCGAAGCAGAACTGCACGTCGAGGCTGAAGTCTTCGGCCACGGGATCCTGACTGTAGATCATAAGCATCACCTTGTCGCCAGCCTTCTGAATGTAGAAGTAGATGTTGGCGTGGTCGTCGTAGCCACCGTCGGGAGCGAAGCTCAGTCCATTCTCGCAATTCTGGCCCTTGCCGTAGACGCCGCCGCTGGTCATGCCACGCAGGCAGTAGTTGCTGTTGTCGAGCAGGTCGTCAACGGTCGTACCCAGTGCCTCGGCAGCCTTGGCCAGGTCAATCTCCACAGGAATCTCATCTTCGTCGGTCAGCGGCAGGACGATGTCCTCTGAGCCCACCACTTCCTTTTGCTCCAGGCTCTCTACAAATGCGATCTTGATGTTGACGGTTATCATCTTGTTGTTATCCTCGTTGACCAGGAAGAGCTGAGTAGCGAACTCATCGCCCACTGCGGGCAGGTTGGGCTTCTGGCATCCGCGGAAGAGTCCGTCGGCATAGACGATACCCATAATACTGTTGGCGTCGCCCCATGTAGAGACACGTCCCTCCTTGTTGAGCCAGAATCCGGGATTCGGGTCGCAGCTCCAAGCCTTCGAGTAGTCACCCCTGACCACGGCCACGGAGTCGATGTTCAGTCCGTAGAGCACGGGGCTGGTCGTACCGATGAGACTCTCGATGTCCTCGACGTTGACGGTACCCAGGTCGAACATGGTGTAGCTGTTGTCGAGCAGCTGCTGCACTGCGAAAGTGCGTGTCGTCACGCTCTCGAACTGGTATTCCTGCTTCTGGGGCTCCACAACCTTCAGGGTCACGGTGTACTGATAGTAGTTGGTACCGTTGACGAAGTAGAGGTTTGCGCTGTACTCATCGCCCACCTTGAAGTGGTTGGGGTACTGGCCCACATGGAGGTCAGAGTAGTCGCCCGACTTAGCAGGTTCGATAAAGAATGCTGCACTTGAACCGTAGGCAATGACGGTACCGCCATCGCTGAACCAGAAGCCGCCGTTATTAGCGGTGCTGCTTGCAAAGTTGTCCTTGTCGTCGAGGGCGATCATGCCGATGGCGCTTACCTCGCAACCGAGGGCAGCTGCAATGGCATCAAGGTCTGGCTTCACACTCAGTGCCTCGTAACCCGTGGTGGGTTCCTGCTCAACGATAGCCGTCTCCTCGCCAACCTTCGTGTAGTCGGCCAGACCGCTGCCCTGAGTTTTCTCCTCAAGTTTCAGCGTATACTTAATACGGTAGGCTTTCTGTCCGTAGACAAGGTAGATGTAGGCGAACCAAGTCTCGTTCTCCTTACACGTACCAGGATACTGGCCCAGATAGCCAGTCAGCGTGTCATTCTCGGCATTGTAGGCAAACCGTTCAATGAAGAGCTTGTCGGCATCATTCCAGCCAAAAGCCGACACCTCGCCGTCTTCCACGCCCTCGGCATTCTGGACAGCACGGAACCAGAAGCCAGGTTCTCCTGCGGTGGACTGATTGGTCAGCGAGTCTTTCTTCATGCCGCCGCCCTGCTCCAGCTCACCGTCGTTGTACCAGGTGGTGTAGAGCACCTTTCCAACATTCTCGGCCATACCAGCCTTGTTGTCAATGCCCAGTAGATTGATTGCCTCGGCAATGCTCACATGCACGGCATCGCTGCTGTAGTCGCCACGGGGGAACTGCTTGACCGTCACTTCCTGTCCGCCCACAATCTGAAGGTCCTTCTCAATGATGGTAGGTTCGGGCACATCGAAGTCAGGCTTTCCAACAACGCTCAGCTTCAGGGTGAAGGTGGCCTCCTTGTCGTTCAGCTTCAGCTTCAGCGTGGTGTGGCCCACATTGCCCACCTGCATCACGTCGGGCATCTGACCCAGATTGAAGGTCAGCGTGGCACCGTCGTCGTCAACACTGGGACTCACATAGAACCAGCAGCCCTCGCCGTAGGCCAGGGGCAGACCGTTCTGGTCGAGCCAGAAGCCGTGGTTGGCAGCCGCCGTGGCATCAGTGTAGGGAATGTCACCCTCGGCATCCTGCACATAGAACAGGATGGGATCGGGCGTGCCCTCGGCTCCGATGTAAGCCTCCAGGGCTTCACTCAACGTGGCAGCCTCGGTTCCCAGTGCGGCAGCCACCTCGGCCATGGGGAACGAGATGGGAGAGCCCGACCAGTCATTGGTAGGATACTGTTCCACTCCGCCACTGAACTGTGCCTGAGCGGAAACGCCTGTAAAGAGGCAAACAACTGCAAGAAGCAGGTTTCTTAAACAAGTAGTTTTCATACCATAAAGAAAATTTTAGTTATTAATAAAGTGTTATGTTATTGTTTCTTAGTTCGTTGAAGTTGGGGCAAAGATAGCAATTAAACTTCAAACGAACAAACGAAATGTATAATAAATAAAGGTGGGTGGACGAATTTTCCAAGAATCTGGACGCATTTTTCAGCATTGTGAAGACATTTTCAGATAAATTCAAAAAAACTTGTTATTCTTTCGCAGGAAATCAAAAAAAATCGTAACTTTGCCATCAAAGATGGCGAGGACAGCCAATCTTCCCGCCACAAAGACCAATAACCTGCAAAACGATCCCTTCGACATGAAGAAAACAAGACTGCACATTGCAACAATCTGCCTCATGCTCACGGCGCACACCCTGACCGCCACAGCCATCGAGGTGCAAAACCTGTCGCTCACGGCTTCCCGTGTGACTGCATCGGCAGAGTCTAACGATAATCCCGTAAGCCTGATTCGCGACAACCGCTATCCGGCCAGCGGAAAATACTGGAGCAGCTACAACGGCGACGACCGGCTGGGAGAGTATGAATACGTGGAACTGGAATGGGTGCAGCAGAATATATATAAGGAGGTACGCGCGTATTGGAAGGAAGACGGTGCCAACATCCTGTTGCCCACCGATGCCTACGTAGCCTGGTGGGACGGCACGGAGTGGCAGAAGGGAGCCACACTGGCACAGGCCGACGACAAGCAGCTGTCGGTGACCGAGGTCGACATGGCAGCTTCCAAGGTGCGTCTCTACATGAAGAGCGACAAAGCCTGCGGACTGCGCGAGTTGCAGCTGATGGGCTACATCGACCCCTCGGTCAGCTATAAGTGGCCGGAATACTCCCCTACCCTAAACTATGACTTCCGCTGGGAATACCCCACCCTGTCGGCCCCCACGAAAGGACGTTTGCCGGAAAAGATGAACATTGCCCGCCAGTATGACGGCGAGTGGTGGAGCGTAGCCGTAGGCCCCAATGCCAATAAAGCCATTACCGACACCTCGCTGGTGCTGCTGGTGAAGAAGATGGACGAGGACTTCGCCTACTTCCGCAACGTGTTCGGATGGCCGCCCGACAAGCGGGCCCGCAATGGCTACTACAGTCAGATCTACGGCTACGGCAGCGGAGTGGGCACCGACAACGAGCCCAACACCGCACTGGGCGGATGGCAGAGTTCCACCTGGTACAACGGTTCCAGCTGGCCCATGGTGCTACTGAGCTACTACCCCATTGCCAGCTTCGACCCCAACTGCACCTACAGCGATGCCATCGGGCAGCAGAACGCCTGCGTGCATGAGGGCATTCACGCCACCTTTGCCGACCTTGAAGGCTGCAAGCAGAGTGCCTGGTTCCATGAGGGCGGCAACACCTGGCTGCAGGGCGAGGCCGAACTGGCCAAGAGCGGCAAGACGCCTGAGAGCATGGGCTTCCTGAGTGCGGGCAACATGATTGCACCGTTCATGCCCATTGAGTGCTACAGCGGATGGCTGCTCGACGACTCGTTCGGCGGACCGTCGGCCGAAGGTGTGAACATGTACAACGGTGGTCAGCAAACATGTACCTGGCGCAACCTGCTGGGCGGCGTGCAGTACGGTGAGCTGTTCCCCCACTTCCTCAGCGAGATTATGGGCCGGGGCTCGATTCCCTGGATATGGCGCTACTGCAAAGGGCGCGTGCTCGAAGGCATGGCCGACTCACTGGGCGACCGCCAGATGCGCCACATGATCATGGAGTACCGCGCACGCCAGGCCATGATCGACGTGGGCCAGTGGAGCAACGCCTGCCGCAAGCTGCTCAACGACAACTGGCTGGTCAACGTGGAACAGGAGTGGAGTCCCTACTGGAAGAAGGTGGAGCCGTGGAAGGCCACACCCTATGCCAACATGTACCGGTGTGACGAGGTGGACAGCGCCCGCTGGTGGCGGCCCGAATGGCGCACCACCCCCGGCTGGAGCGGAGCCAACCAGATACCGCTACACGTGAGCGGCAACGTGGGCGACATCATCAGCCTGCATTTCAAGCCGCTGGGCGAGAACATGGTGTGCATGCTGTGCTATCGCACCAAGCAGGGCCGGTTGTTCTACTCGCAGCCCGTGGAGGGCGAAGGCGACGTGGTGATGCAGCTGCAGGGCAAGCCCGCCAACAACGTGGTGATTGCCGTAGTGTGCAACACCGATTATATATATAAGGGCGACGAGACACGCAAACAGCACTTCGACTACCGCCTGCGCATGGACGACAACATCTTCATGCCGGCCAAGGCGCAGCTGAAGTGGTACGAATACCGCAACACCATTCGCGACAACGACTTCATCAACAGCGGCATCGAGGCCACCGAGGTAGCCTCATCGGCCCGCTTTGCCGTGACACCCGAACACACGGTGGTGAGCCGTGGCGAAAAAGTGGCCCTGCATTTCACGGCAGCCTCACAGCTGCAGGTGCAGGTAAGGCTCTACAATCAGGCCGGACAGCTCGTTTCGGCCCAAAGTTTCATGCGCGACGGCAGCTTCCCCATTCCGTCCGGCATCGGCCCAGGCTACTACATCATGCAGGGACAGAACGGACGCGAGACGGCAAGCGTAAAGATATTGGTGAAATAAGTAATAAACAGAGAATATGGATGTTCTAAGACTGAAACAGAAAACAAGGACGGCACGGGCGTGGCTCTGCAGTCTGTTGGCTACCAGCTGCCTGCTCACCGCCTGCGGAGAGAAAGACGAGCTCTACGAAGAGCCCTCGTGGCTGGGCAACTCTATCTACGAACGGCTGAAAGAAAGCGGTGACTTCGCCTACACCCTGCGACTGATCGACGACCTGGGACTGACCGACGTGCTCAGCCAGACAGGCAGTAAGACACTGTTTGCCGCCAGCGACTCGGTCTACAACACGTTCTTCAGGCAGAACGACTGGGGCGTGGCGAAGTATGAAGACCTGACGACGGCACAGAAGAAGCTGCTGCTGAACAGTGCCATGGTGAACAATGCCTACCTCATAGAGCTGCTGAGCAACGTGAGCGGTCCCAAGCCGCTGAAAGGTCAGTGCATGCGCCGCCCCACGGCAGCCTCGGTGTTCGACTCGGTGCCGCGATTCGCACCCAGCCAGATGCCACCCACGAAATACTGGAGTGACTTCAAGGACAACAACCAGAGCATGGTGCTGCTGTGCGACAACACGACAAAGCCCATGATCCACTTCCTGCCTGCGTTCATGCGCAACAACAAGATTACCGACGAAGACCTGAGCATCCTGACCAACGGCGTAAGCACGTCGGCCAAGGACTCATGGGTGAACGGCAAGAAGCTCATTGAGACCGACATCACCTGCAAGAACGGCTATATCCATAAGGTCGGCGGACTGGCCACCGCTGCCGAGAACATGGCCGAGATTGTGCATAACCATGCCGAGATGTCGCTCTTCGCCTCGCTCATCGACCGCTTCTCAGCCCCCTACTACGACGAGGGTGCCACGAAGGAGTACAACCGCCTGTATAATAATGAAGAGAAGGTCTACACACTGAAATACTTCTCGCAGAACAGCAACCTGAGAGACTATCCCGGATCGGAAGGCGGCGCACTGGAGAACGACCCCGACGGACAGCCCGTGGAAGCCACACTGGCCTTCGACCCGGGATGGAACCAGTACATGTACAGCAACACGTCGGGACGCGACCTGCACTACGATGCCGGTGCACTGCTCGTTCCCTCAAACGAGGCACTCGACTACTGGTGGAACCACGACGGCGAAGGACTGAAGGACATGTACGGCTCATGGGACCGCGTGCCCATGAAGGTGCTGGTGAAGATGCTCGACATCGACTTCATCCGCTCGTTCACCGAGACCGTACCATCTAAGTTCAAGAACATCGTCGACAACACCAACAAGGTGCCCATCGGCATCACCAAAGACGACGTGGACAAATGCTACATGGGCTGCAACGGTGTGGTCTATCAGCTGAACCGCGTCTTCACCCCTGCGGCCTACTCATCGGTGTCGTTCCCGGCACTGGTCAATGAGAACACCATGAACGTGATCTACTGGGCCATCGAGAAACTGGAGTTCGAGCCCTACCTGAACTCCATGGACTCCTACTACAGCCTCATCATTCCCACCAACACGGCCATGCTCACCTACATAGACCCCTGTACCTACGGCAACACAACGTCGATTCTCTATGAGTTCTACTGGGACAAGGAGAAGAACACCGTGGGAGCACACCGTTACAACTATGACGTGGCCAACAGGCAGAAGCTGGACGGCGAGGTGACCGATGCCCAAGCCGGCGGCGACCAGATCAGAAACCGGCTGCGCGACCTGCTGGACAACCTGATCATCGTTGACAGCCTGGAGAGCGGCCACACCTTCTACCGCACCAAGGGCGGAAGCATGATCAAGGTGGAGAATGCCGGCATAGACAATGTGATGACCGTCTCGGGCGGACTGCAGATAGAAGAGAACACACCCGTCACGGTGAAGAAAATCTACGACCAGACCCGTTCCGGCAACGGAAAGAGCTACGTGGTCGACGACCAGCTGCCGCTGTCCAGCCGCCGCTCGCTCTACAGCATCCTGAACGGCAAGGACGACTGCGAGCGGTTCTTCAACCTGCTCTCGAAAGGCGGCGGTGCCAACACGCTGCTCAAGTCGGCCATGGGCGGCTACACCTGTGCCGACTACAACTGCTCGCTGTTCGATGCCTACAACTACACGGTCTACGTGCCGGTAAACGCCGAGATTGATGCCCTGCACGACAAAGACCAGCTGCCCTACTGGAGCGACTATGAGGCCCTGAGCGACACCAACGGTGTGTGGCGGCCCATTGCCAAGAACGCCACGCTGCTGAAACAGGCCCGCACACTGGTGGCCAACCGCATCCTGAACTTCGTGAAATACCACATTCAAGACAATTCGGTGTTCATCGGAGGCAACCCCATAGAAGGCGTGAAATACGAAACATCGACGCTGAACCAGAAGAACAAGCGTTTCTACAGCATCTCCGTCAGTGCCGACGACGACGATCTGACCATTCAGGACTTGCTGAAGGAGAACCGCCACGTGGTAAAGAGCGGCGGTCTTTACAACATGATGGGACGTGAGTACTGGATTCAGAACGCCAAGAACAACAACCATGCCGAGATGCTCTACAATGCCAGCGACGTGGTCGTACACCAGATCGACGGGCCGCTGCTCTACGACGAGTCACAGCTCAGCAACTGGAAAGAAGAAGTGAAAGCGGCCTGCGGCCTGACGAATAATGAAGAATGAAGAAAGAAGAACAGTTATGAAAAGAAATTGGATGCTAACACCCAGCAGAAGAATAATGGCAGTGATTGTCTTCCTGATTCATTGTGCATTATTCATCAGCCCGGCAAGGGCGCAACAGATTACGGCCGTACACGGAACCGTGACCGATGAGTTCGGTGAACTGATGGGAGCCTCCGTCTGCGAGATTGACGGAACAGGACGTATCATCGAGGCCACCGTCACCGACGTGAACGGCAACTTCTCCATGCGAATACGCAATCCCAAAGACAAACTGCGCTTCAGCTATGTAGGCTGCAAGACACAGGTGCTGCCCATCAACAAGAGCGAATACCGCATCAAGATGGCATCGCAGAACATGCTCGTCGATGTGACCGTTACGTCGAAGAAACGACTGAACGGCGGCGGTCTGGCCATTCCCGAACGCGAAATATCGTTTGCCACACAGACCATCGACATGAAGGAGTTTGAAGGTCTGGGACTGACCACCGTCGACGAAGCCCTGCAAGGACGTATCGCTGGACTCGACATCGTGGCCAATTCGGGCAACCTGGGAGCTGGAACAACCATGCGACTGCGCGGTGCCTCGTCGGTGAGCTCGCTGACCAATTCCAACCCGCTCATCGTGGTCAACGGCAACACCTGGAATGTCGACATGAACAACTTCGACATCACCAATGCCAACGACGAGCAGTTTGCACAGCTGCTGAACGTGAACCCAGAGGACATTGCCTCGATCACGGTGCTGAAGGATGCCGCCGCCACTGCCATCTACGGTTCGCAAGGTGCCAACGGTGTCATCGAGATAACCACCAAGCGAGGTAGCCGAGGCGCACCGAAGCTGACCTACTCGCTGCGACTCACCGGCACCTACCAGCCCAAGGGCTACGAGATGCTGTCCGGCGACGACTACACCATGCTGCTGAAAGAGTCATACTTCAATCCTCAGCAGAACGACGCAGCCTCCAACCTGCGGGAACTGAACTATGACCCCACCTTCTCTGAATACGAACAATACAACAACAACACCGACTGGGTCGATGCCGTGACACAGTGGGGACTCAGG
The DNA here is from genome assembly GCA_947304695.1 of uncultured Prevotella sp. The sequence continues at coordinate 5,952 of CAMZBS010000048.1, read as the reverse complement.
CAGAACCACTACCTGTCGGTGACGGGCGGTGGTGAGAAGGCCACGTTCCGCATCTCAGGCGGCTACGACCATGAAACGGGTTCGGTCATCGAGCAGCGGCAAGACCGCTTCTCTACCCGTGTGGCACTGGACTACTACGTCAGCGACCGCATCAAGATCTCGACCAACTTTGCCCTGACCTATACGAACACGAAGCGCAATTACGACGACCTGCTCGCGATTGCCTACCACAAGATGCCCAACATGAGCATCTATGAACAAGATCCCGTCACGGGCAAAGACACCGACAAATACTACACCATGCTGCAGTCGGCATCCAGTGAGTTCGATGGTGACCAGAAAACCTACGTGAACCCGGTGGCTTCGGCCCGACTGGCAAAGTTCGACGACCGCACCTACGACATCACCCCCGAACTGGAACTGAACTATCACCTGCTGGGACTGGACGAAGAGCATCACCAACTGAACTGGCAAGGACGCGTCTACATGAACATCTTCAATGAATACGTCGACAAGTTCTATCCCAGGGAACTGGTCACGGTGGCATGGAACAACGGCGTGAACAATGCCAATACTGGCAGCACGAAGAGCGTGGCCTTCAACACGAAGCAGACGCTGACGTTCATTCCCCATTTCGCCAACAAAGACCACTCCCTGATGGCGATGGGACGCTTCGAACTGACTTCGGGCAGCAGCAACGGACAGAGCACCGATGCCAACATGCTGCCGTCGGGCGGCATCGTGAACCCCGTGGTTGCCGGACGAGTCACTGGCATGAGCTCGAACTTCAGCCAGTGGCGGTCTATGTACTACACCTTCTCCACCCACTACGCCTACAAAGGCCGCTACATGGCCGACTTCTCGCTGCGTGCCGACGGCACCACGAAGTTCGGTCCTGACCGCCGCTGGGGCTATTTCCCCGCAGTGTCACTGCGCTGGAACATTGTCGACGAGCCTTGGATGGCCCCGACCCACAACTGGCTCTCAATGCTGGCCATACGTCCCAGCTGGGGCCGCGTGGGCAACCAGCCCAACCGTGACTACCTGTACGAGAGCATCTACAGCAGCGGAACGAAGTACATTGACATGGGAGCCATGAAGCCCGACAACATCCGTCTGACCAACCTCAGCTGGGAGACCACGACCACATGGGACGTGGGACTGGACCTGGGATTCTTCAACGACCGTGTGACCTTGCAGGCTGAGTGGTATCACTCCACCCGCCGCGACATGCTCATGCCCAACATCAGTATTCCTTCGAGCACGGGCTACTACACCCTGGCCTACCGCAATGTGGGCTCTATGCGCAACATTGGATGGGAGTTGAACCTGAACACCAACAAGCTCATCAGGAAAGGCAAGTTCTTCGCCGACGTGAACTTCACCTTCGGCAACAACCAAAATGAAATCCTGAGCATGGACGAGACTGTGCTTTCGACGCTCAACTCGGAATTCCACTATGAGAACCGCGAAGTTCTGCAGCGCGTACAGCTGCACAATCCCTTTGGCGCCATCTATGGCTTTCGTTACAAGGGTGTGTATGAATACCAGTTCGAGACCTTCCAGGACATGACCCCACAAGAACGGCTCGACTTTGTGGCAGCAGGCCACACGGCTCCGTTCGTGCTGAGCGAGACGGGAGAAATCGTGGTCGATGACAATGGCGACCCCATCCACATGATCTTTAACTACTCGCACGACGGAACAGGCAAGAACCATGAGTTCAGTGGCGGTGATGCCATGTATGAGGACGTGAACTACGACGGCCAAATCAACGCTCTCGACATTGTGTACCTGGGGTCTTCGCTGCCCAAGCTGACGGGCGGCTTTGGCTTCACGCTGAACTACGGCCGCTGGAAGCTGAACTCACAGTTCAACTATCGCATTGGCAACAAGATTCTGAACCTGGCCCGCCTGGACGCAGAAGCCATGACCAGCAACAACAACCAGAGCAAGGCCGTAAACTGGCGATGGCGCAAGGAAGGCAATGAGACCAGCATCCCGCGTGCCATGTACGGTGCTTCAAGCAACTATAATACTCTGGTGAGCGACCGCTTTGTAGAGAACGGTTCGTTCCTGAGACTGAACTATGTGCAGCTGTCCTACTCGTTCGACCCCAAAGTCATCAAGAACGCACTGAGTATTAACCGGCTGAGCCTGTATGCCAGTGCCAACAACCTGTTTATCCTGACGAAATACAAGGGTGTGGACCCCGAAGTGTCCTACGGAGGCTACGGAGCTTCCGTCGATGCCGGACAGACCCCACGCGCCAAGTCGTACACACTGGGCATAACGGTTGACTTCTAAGGAAACGTAAGAACAAAAAAGGAGAATCTAAAAGAATGAGATATGAGACGATATAGTATTCTGTTTTTAAAAGCATTTGGTTTCTGCATGGCAGCCATGCTGACGACTGCCTGTTCAGACTTCCTTGACCTGGAGCCACTGGAGACGATTGTCCTGAAGAAATACTGGAATGAGGAGGCCGACGTGAACGGCGTCGTGGCCGGATGCTACTCCTCCATGCAGTCGCAGGAAGTAGTCAGCCGGATGATGGTGTGGGGCGAGTTCCGTTCCGACAACATCGTCGGTGGCAAGAACTACGAGAACGACATCAACATCAGCAACATCTTCAAGGAGAACATCAATGCCAGCAACGCCTACACGAAATGGGGCGACGTCTACAGCATCATCAACCGTTGCAACACTGTGATCTACTATGCCCCACAAGTGGCCGAGAAGGATCCCAGCTATACCCAAAGCAAGCTCAACGCCACCGTAGCTGAAGTATCGGCCCTGCGCGACCTGATGTACTTCTACCTCATCCGTACCTTCCGCGACGTGCCCTACTCAACCGAGCCCTATCTGGACGACAACCAGCAGCTGGCCCAGCCTGCCATGCCGTTTGCCGAGGTGCTGGACAACCTGATTGCTGATCTGGAAGCCAAGCAGGACATGGCCGTGAAGCACTACCCCGTGACCAAGACCTACTATCAGCATGGCCGCATCACGCAGGATGCCATCCACGCCATGCTGTGCGAAATGTATCTGTGGAAGCAGGACTATCAGAACGCCGTGCGCTATGCCGATTTGGTCATTCAGTCGAAAGTCGACGAGTATGAGGCACAGGCTAAAAAGAATGTGCAGGCATCCACAGACAACAACCAGCTCATTGACGGCTATCCCCTCATCAACGACAAATACAGCACAGGCAATCTTTACGGCAATGCCTATGAGAAGCTTTTCGGAAACGGCAACAGCGACGAGAGCATCTTTGAGCTGATCTACATGAACGACAACGACATGCTGTCCAACGGAGCCGTCAGCAGGTTCTACGGCAATGCCACGACGTTCCCCGGACTGGCACGTCCCGCTGACTTCATCGGTACGGACATCAGCGATGAGAAGTTCAGCATCTTCCTCAACAAATACGACACCCGGTTCTATGAGAACCTGCAACCGGCGCAAGGCCAGTCGAACAGCTACGGCATTAACAAATACGCCTTCAGATCGGCCACCATCAACATGGGAAAGGCCGAGATTCAGGGCACCTACGGAACAGCCTACCCGGAGAACTTCTGTCATGCCAACTGGATTATCTACCGGCTGACCGACGTAATGCTCTTGAAAGCCGAGGCACTCGTTGAAATGGTGAACAGCGAAGACACGACCGCTACAGGGAAACTGCAGGCTGACAGCCTGCTGAAACAGGCTTTCCAAATAGTAAACGCCATCAACAAGCGCAGCAACTGCTCGTCGGACAGCAAGGACCTGGACTGGAACAACTATTCCTCGAAATCGCTCATGCGGGCATTGGTCATGGAAGAACGGCAGCGCGAGCTCATGTTTGAAGGTAAGCGCTGGTACGATCTGGTGCGCCGTTCACGACGCGACGGAAACACCAACTATCTTGTGGGCACCGTCTCACGCAAAGGCTCGAATGGCGGCACAGCACTGTCAAGCAAACTGTCACGTATGGAAGCCATCTACTGGCCCTATCACATTGACGAGCTGAAGGTGAACAGTCACCTCGTCCAGAATCAGGCTTTCGGCAGTGGTGAGGACAGCAGTATCGAGCTTACAAAGTAATTGAGAATGATAATTGAGAACAGATAATTATGATGACCAAACTATTTAATATATTCTGTAGCGTTGTGCTCGGTTGCGGAATCACCATGATGGTTTCCGCCTGCAGCGATGAGCCAGACTCATCAAACTTCTACACCTTCAAAGGACAGATGATGAGTCAGTACCTGAAGACCCACGAAGACTTCAGTGACTTCACCTCACTGGTGGAACGTACGGGAATGATGAAGCTACTGTCCACCTATGGTGAATATACCTGCTTCGCTCCCACCAACGAGGCCATGAACAACTACCTGAAGAAGAGAGGTCTCACGAGTCTGGAGCAGCTGACCTTTGAGGACTGCGACACACTGGTGCGCACCCACTTGGTGAAAGACATGTACACCACTGCCGACATGAACGACGGTGTGCTGTCGACTGCCAACATGAACCGCCGCTATATTGAGGTGAGCCACGGAACCGATGAGAACGGCAACGGCGTGGTATTCCTGAACGGAACCTCACACATCATCTTCGCCCTGCAGGACGACTCGGTGGAAAACGGATTTGTCCAGCCTGTGAACGAAGTGCTTGAAAGCAGTAACCGCATGGTGCTCGACATGATGCTGCAAAACCCCCACGTCAGCATCTATGCCAGTGCCCTGAAGCAAGCCGGCTTTGCCGACGCACTGTACCAGTACCGTGACGAGACGTGGGAGAAGGAGAAGGCAAACTATCCCCGCATTCGCTACACGTCACACGTCAACAAGGAAACTGCCACCGTGCCCGACGAAAAGCGCATCGGCTTCACCCTCTTTGTTCCGACCGACTCGATACTGGCTGAGAAATATGGCATCACCTCCATAGAAAAGCTCTACGACAAGGCATGCGAAATCTACGACGTGATGTTCCCAGAGGACGTCAATGCCGAGTACCACGACTTCGCCCATATCACCCATGAAAAGAATCCGCTGCACCGTTTCCTAGCCTATCACATCCTGACCCGCGACGTGAAAGGCTGGAACTACCTCACGCCCTACAACGACATTGGCATTGAGACCGCCTCGATGAATCCCGTGGACTGGTACGAGACCATGCTGCCCCACACCATGATGAAGTTTGAACGACTCACCGTCCGCAAATGGGCAGGAGGTAGCACCATAGGACAGCGCTACATCAACCGCCGCTATGACGACGAATACAAGATTTACGGAACCCTCATCCGTCCCACCGTGGAAAAGGAATACAAACAGGACGCGCTGAACGGCCGGTATTTCTACGTTGACGACATCCTGGCTTTCGACGAACAGACACGCGACGAGGTGTTCAACTGCCTCATCCGCATGGACTTCTCAACCGTCTTCCCCGAACTGATGACCAACGACATCCGTCTGAACCAGCGCAACAACGGCGTGAAGAACCAAGACCCCGACTATGACGAGACGGGCAAGTATGGCAGGAACTATTACTTTCCCAACGGCTACCTTGACGGCGTGACACTAAACGAAGGCGGCCTGTTCGTCTACCGCCGCCCCCACGACTGGTACGACAGCTACGAAGGCGACGAGATGAACCTGTTCAAAGACTTCGACTTCAGCTTCCGACTGCCACCCGTGCCCTACGAAGGCGACTGGCAGATTCGTCTGGGCTTTGCTGCCGAACCCACCCGTGGCGTTGCACAGATTTACTTTGACAACAAGCCGCAAGGCATTCCGCTTGACATGACGAAGAACCTGAACGATGCATCTATCCTGGGTTCCAACTGGAAGGCAGACTACAACAGCATGTCGCAGCTGGAACTATCCACCGACCAGAAGGAACTGAAGAACAAAGGCTACTATCGCGGCCCCACCGGCGGCTACCATTATCCTTACGGCGGCGGCAACG
>CAMZBS010000047.1 GCA_947304695.1 uncultured Prevotella sp. | reverse complement strand
CGCTCACGGATGCAGATGGCCTTGAAATAGGTGCGCCAGAGGTCTTGCAGCAGGTGGTCGTCGCTGCTCAGCACCTCGTCGTTCAGTTTGCCGTCGGCCAGGTTGAAGGGCACCTCGGCTTCATGCTCGAAAGTGATATGGATGACAGCCTTCCCCCCATCGTAATAATAGCCATAGTGCCGCCTGGCATCGTAGATGAGCCACGGCTGGTCGTTGAAGCGGTCCTGGAAGTGGTCGGTAATCAGCGGCAGCACATTGTGGTCGGGCGAGACAACGGCCAGATAGGTGCCGTCCTTGGCTTTCTGGAAACGGATGAACTGCTTCATGCGCAGCTGTTCGTGCAGCACCCGGCGGGCAATGTTCGTCACAGCCAGCACGTCGGCATCGGCAAAGTTGTGGGAGATGTCGCGCTTCTGGCGGAACACCTTGCAGATGTAATGAAACAGAGGCGATGGGAGTTCCCTGAGTTCCGACAGCCAGCTGACCGATATAAGTCGCAGCGCTTCCTTCTGCAGTTGCTTCTCCAGTCCCGTCCACACCCGTTGCGCCTTGTCGTCGGCTGTTGTCACAGGGTGTACTTCTTCTGCAAACAAAGGCAGCACCTCGCCCTTGCCCATCAGCATTTCGGGCTGCTGATGGAGTGCAAACGCATCGAAGACCGCTGTCAGCAGGCCGTCGAACGTGCCGTCGAAGGTATAGACTAACATGCTTGCAAAGTTACGAATAAAATGGCTAACGCGGAAATAATATGCCGTGAAAAACAGTCGCCACAGGCTGAAAAAAGGTTGCAATAAGCCTCCGAAAAGCCAAGATGAAGCCATTTATAATTATTTCCACGTCGAGAAAATCTGTTTTCTCGTCGAGAAAATTTATTATCACGTCGTGAAAATAAATTATCACGTCGGTAATTAAACTTTTATTAGCCTTTGTCAGATAAAAAAATAGGCTTAGCAGTTTCTTTTCTAAGAAATTATTCGTATTTTTGCAGCACTAATCTAAAGAGGTATCATTTATGAACTGGAAGACATCAATCATTGCAATGCTCCATCTCCTTACGACAGCGGCATTTGTCATACTGCCCAGTGCGGTTAATGGCCAGTCGGAGGGCAGCATCACGTTTACGGTCGACGAGGGGCTGGAGTCGGTAGAAGATCCGTACAGGCACCTTGTTAACGGTGAGCGCATGGCCAATTTCATACTCTATGATGAGAATATACCCAAGGATGCCTACCGCATCGTTGCTACCAGCTTTGCCGATGCGCAGTGCCTGAGGAACTCGGAAAAGGACGCTTTCTACCAGTGTATCGTTGAAGCCTACGCCAAGCATAAGTCGGTCACCCTGTCGCCCGACATGATCTGGCTGCTCATTAGCCAGGGCTTTGCACGCTACGTCAATGCCCATGCTGAGGCTTTGCGACCGCAACTGGTGAGCCACAAGGGCAAGATGGACTTAGCCGTCGTGTCGGAAAAGGACTTGCTTTCCGGAGAGGCCAACTGGCCGAAGCTGATGGGTGACTTCGCTTCGCAGATAGACCGCTACACCAAGGGCGGCATTGCCAAGACCATCACCGCCGACTTCACCACGACGGGTGCTGCGGAGCGTGTGGCTTCTCAGATCACGCTGATGGAGAGTGTGAAGTCCTACTTTGAGTACATTGTCTATTACATGTCCTGCGGCATTCCCAGCATTACGCTGAAAGGCACGCCTGCCGACTGGCGCAGCGTGCTTGAGAAGACGAAGCGGCTGGAGGCTTACGGGCTGGGGCAGTGGACGAAGAGCCTTGAACCGATACTCGCTGAGTTCATTCGTGCTGCCGAGGGACAGCCTGACCAGAAGTTCTGGCAGGGCATGGTGAAGAAGCAACCGGTAGACAAGCTGAAGGGAGGCGGCTGTAGTCCAGACAAGCCTACGCAGTTTGACGGTTGGCTGCTCAAGTTCTTCCCCGACGAGAACGGGCGGACACTCGACCACGTAGCCCATACCACGAATATGCCTTCAGAGCGCGTGCGCGTTGGCTTCAAGTACAATGTGATAGATCCTGTAAAAGGTACGGTCTTGAGCGAAACACCCATGGAACTGTGGGCTGGCTTCATCGGTGCTGAGGAAGATACGCTCACCAACACGCTTACACCGAAGATAGGGTGGCTGGTGCGTGTGGCTGACAGCGACGACGACATGCTGAACGACCTGAAGAAGAAGGACGAGGACTATGGCATCAGTCTCCGCGTGAAGGAAGTGCCTGAAATGCTGGCCCGTATGCAGCACATCAAGCGCCTGGAACTGGTCTTCACCGATAAAGTCGTCATCCCCGACTGGTTCTACAACCTGACTATCGAGAGTCTTCGCATAGAGGGTGACATTGACAAAAGTGTAAAGGAAAAAGTCCTGAAACACTTCCCGAAGGCGTTTATTAGAGGTCTTTAAAATCAAGAGAGAGCTGCTGTTCGTCGGCGGCTCTTTTCTGTTGAGCCTTGCTGATGAGCAGCGGGCGCAGCCGTTCGGGATGCAGTTCGTTGATGCCCACGATGGGCTGGGAGAAGGCCGACGTGAGCTCGTGGCAGGTAATGAAGTACTTTGCCTTCTTCATGACCACGCCCATCTTGCGCAGGTCGAAGGAGGTAAGGCGGTTGAAGCGGCGCGAGTTCACGATGAGCCAGGCCGACTTCGTGCCGAGTCCGGGCACACGCAGCAGCTGTTCGTAGTCGGCGGTGTTGATGTCGACGGGGAAGAACTCAGGATGACGCAAGGCCCATGCCAGTTTCGGGTCTACTTCAAGGTCAAGGTTGGCGTGCTGCTCGTCAACAATCTCGTCGACCTTGAAATGGTAGAAACGCAACAGCCAGTCGGCTTGGTACAGCCGGTTCTCACGCACCAGTGGCGGCTGCTTCAGCACGGGCAGGCGGGGGTCGTAGGTGTTCACGCTGACATAGCCTGAATAGTACACGCGCCGCATGGTGGGCTGGCCGTAGAGCATCGACGACATGCCGAGGATGTCGCGGTCGCTTTCCTTCGTGGCACCCACAATCATCTGCGTTGACTGTCCTGCAGGCACGAAGCGCGGTGTGTGGCGATACTTCTTGCGGTCCTCCTTGTTCTCAAGCACGCCCTGCTGAATGAGCTTCATGGGATGCTCTTCAGATGGATATAGCCGTTGAAACGGTGAACCGTGCGCAGGTCGCGGACAATGGCGGTGAGACGTTCCATGGTGTAGTCGGGATTGCGCACTACACCGCTCGACAGGAACAGGCCCTCGATATAGTTGCGGCGATAGAACTCCATCGTGATTTCCTCTAACTCGGAAACGGAAAGCGTGGCCCGTGGAATATCGTTCGAGCGGCGGTTGATGCAGTAGGCACAGTCGTACATGCAGTAGTTGGTGAGCATGACCTTCAGCAACGAGATGCAACGCCCGTCGTCGGCAAAGGAATGGCAGATGCCCACGCCGCCCACCGTAGAGCCCACCATGCCCTTCTTGCCGCCGCGCACAGTGCCGCTCGACGAGCACGACACGTCGTACTTCGCCGACTCTGCGAGTATTCGCAGCCGTTCCATGGTCTTTTCGGTCAGCATGGGCTATTGCGTTATTTTGCTTTTGCGCTTGCAAAAATACGAAAAAAAAGCGAACGCCAAAAGCTGAAATGCAAATCTTTGGGAAAAACATTCGGTTATTCGCACAGTAATTTGTACCTTTGCACCAAATTATCAGACAACAGATAGAAGATGAGAAAACTGTTTGTGCGTTTCCTTTGGACGATGCTGGTGCTGGCGGTGCTGGGCACGGGCGCCTGCTTCTGGGCCATTGCCAACGGATATATCGGCTACATGCCGCCTATTGAGGACTTGCAGAACCCCATCAGCCGCTTTGCCACACAAGTATATTCAGCCGACGGCAAGATGCTGGGCACGTGGAACCTGAATCGCGAGAACCGCATCATGGTGGACTATTCCAAGCTGGACCCCATGCTGGTCAAGGCCTTGGTGGCTACCGAGGATGTCAGGTTCTACGACCATTCCGGCATTGATTTCTACGCATTGGGACGAGCCGTGGTGAAGCGTGGACTGTTCGGACAGAAGAGTGCCGGTGGCGGTTCGACCATTACGCAGCAGCTGGCCAAGCAGCTGTATAGCGGCGTGGCCCACAGCACCATGGAGCGTCTGCTCCAGAAGCCCATTGAATGGGTTATTGCCGTGCAGCTGGAGCGCACCTATACCAAGGACGAGATCATCACCTTGTATCTGAACTACTTTGATTTCCTCCACAATGCCGTGGGCATCAAGACAGCAGCCAACACCTATTTCTCCAAGGAGCCCTCGGAGCTGACCATCTGTGAGAGTGCCACGCTGGTGGGACTGTGCAAGAACCCCAGCTATTTCAATCCCGTGCGCTACCCCGAACGCTCCACGGCCCGCCGCAATGTGGTGCTGGGTCAGATGCTGAAGGCAGGTTATCTCACGCGGGAACAGCACGACAGCTGTGTGGCCCAGCCGCTGACCCTTCATTTCCATGTGGCTGACCATAAGGAGGGCATTGCCACCTACTTCCGCGACTTCCTGCGCCGCTACATGATGGCCAAACGTCCCACGCGCAGCGACTATCCTTCATGGGGCTATGTGAAGTATTACCTTGACTCGCTGGCCTGGGAGCAAGACCCGCTTTTCGGCTGGTGCAATAAGAACAAGAAGCGTGACGGCAACTACTACAATCTCTATACCGATGGCCTGAAGGTCTATACCACCGTCGACAGCCGTATGCAGCGCTATGCTGAGGAGGCCTGCTATGACCATGTGGTGAAGTTCTTGCAGCCAGCCTTCAACAAAGACCGCAAGGTGAAGAAGAACTTCCCGTATAGCGACCTTTCACAGAAACAGGTGGAAGATGCGCTCTACCGTGCTGCCCGTCAGAGTGAGCGCTATCGCGTGATGAAGGCAGCTGGAGTCAGCGACGACGAGATTGACAAGTCTTTCCGTACGAAGACCGAGATGCAGATCTTCACTTACCACGGTGAAGTTGACACGCTCATGACACCCATGGACTCCATACGCTACATGAAGTCGTTCCTGCGCACTGGCTTCCTCAGCATGTGTCCGCAGAACGGCCACGTGAAAGCCTATGTGGGCGGACTCGACTTCCAGCACTTTGCCTACGACATGGCCACTGAGGGCCGTCGGCAGGTGGGCTCCACCATCAAGCCTTTCCTCTACTCGCTGGCCATGGAAGACGGCATGTCGCCCTGCGACCTGGCTCCCAACGTGCAGCAGACCTACATCGTGGCAGGCCAGCCCTGGACACCGCGCAACGGCAGCCGTGCCCGTTATGGAGAGATGGTCACGCTGAAGTGGGGACTGCAGCAGTCGAACAACTGGATTTCGGCCTATCTCATGTCGCGCTTGAACCCGCAGCATTTCGTCGACCTGCTTCATGAATACGGCATACGCAATCCTGAGATTCACGCCTCCATGTCGCTTTGCTTAGGCCCTTGCGACATTACGGTGGCTGAAATGGTGAGTGGCTACACGGCCTTCGTCAATCACGGCATACGTACGGCACCGCTCTATGTGACCCGCATCGTTGACAGTGAAGGCAACGAGGTGGCCAAGTTTGAGCCGCGCATGAACGAAGTGATCAACGAGGAGAGTGCCCACAAGATGCTCTACATGCTGCAGGCCGTGGTCGACGGCGGAACAGCCGGACGACTGCGCTTCCGCTATAACCTCACAGCCCAGCTGGGTGGCAAGACGGGTACGACCAACAACAACAGCGATGCCTGGTTCATGGGCATAGCACCCCGTCTGGTCAGTGGCTGCTGGGTGGGTGGCGATGACCGCGACATCCACTTCAACACCATGTCGATGGGACAGGGTGCCACAATGGCCCTGCCCATCTACGCCTACTACATGCAGAAGGTCTATGCCGACAAGGAGTTGGGCTATAGCCAGGGCGAGACGTTCGACATGCCGGAGGATTTCGACCCGTGCCCGCTGAACGACGCCGAGGACAGCATGGTCGACGGCGACGAGGTGGTTGGAGTGATTGAGGAACCGATTGATTAGCTACACATCAATCCAGGTGGAACAGCTCTGGCAGGGGAATCGTGACGGGCGAATTGTCGGGGTTCACCTCCATGATGTCGGCCATCATGTCCCACCACTTCTGCGTAATGGGGTCAACGTTTTCCGTGTCCTGTGAGTTGCCTTCCTTTGAACATTCCTGATAGGCAAACAGAATGTTGGTGTCTTTGTCCCAGTAGATGCTGTAGTTGCCCACACCCTGGTCTTTGATCATTTGTTTCAGTTCGGGCCAGATAGCGGCGTGGCGCTTGGCATACTCTTCCTCGAAGCCTGGCTTCAGGAACATCTTGAATGCAAATCTACGTGTCATAATTCTTGGTTCTTAGTTTTTAATTCTAAATTCAGGAAGTATCCTAATTTGTAGAGTTTGAATACCGTTAGGTTGGGATGCCTGCTGCACAGCAGTTTCCGTTCCAGCGGGCCAATGAGCCGATGAATGGAACGGAGGACAGTGCGTATGAGGCCGACGTGAATGCCGTCGACCAGTGTCAGAAGCCTGTTGTAGCCGCGCAGTTCGTGACGGAACTCATGCAGGGTGCGCAGTCCCTCCTCGGTCTTGCTGAGAAAATGTGGGTTCGACTCAAACGTGTCGAAGCCCGCAGGATTGTCTATATGGACGATGGCAATCCCATTCTTTTTCAGCACCTTCCCGAAGAGCACGTCCTCGTAGCCATAATAGCGGAAGCGCTCGTCGAAGGGATGGCTGAGCATCAGCTCGCGGCGAATCATGAAGTTGGCCGTGTGGAAGTCGTGGTAGGGATTGGCCTGCCGCATCTCTGCCGTGTGGAAAGGCTCTGCTTTCTTCTCATAAATGTAGCGCAGGTTCTCCTTCGAGCCTTTGCCCACGCTGTAGCCGCCGTAGACAACCTGCTCCGACATGCACTCCAGATAGCGACTTAGGAAGTCGGGACGATGAATGACCATGTCGCAGTCCAGAAACAGCAACCACCCGTATCGGGCCTGTTGGGCCAGGAAGTTGCGAATGGCGGCCCGTCCGGCGTTCACACCTCTTATTATATATAGGCAGTGGGGTAGGGCTTCAATGGCGCGATTGGCCTGCACGGAAGCCTCGTCGGTCGACCCGTCGTCGGCTGCCATTATCTCATACGCCAGGTCGCCAATGGCTTCAGCCTGACGGTGCAACTCGCGCACCAAATCCAGACAAATGCCATTGTAGACAGGGATGAGAACGGACAATTCTTTCTTCATTGGGCACAAAAGTACGGAAAAATTTTGGAGTATGCAAATTTTTCACTACCTTTGCAGCCGCTTTCACGAGATGGAAGCACTGAAATTCAATTATTTAACAACAAAACAACAAAAAAACAAATGGCAACAAAAATCAGATTGCAGCGCGGTGGCCGTAAGGGCTATGCTGTCTACAGCATTGTTATCGCCGACGCTCGTGCACCACGTGATGGTCGTTTTACTGAAAAGATTGGTACTTACAATCCTAACACCAATCCCGCCACAGTGAACTTGAATTTCGAGCGTGCACTCTACTGGGTGGAGGTTGGCGCTCAGCCCACCGACACTGTTCGCAACATCCTCAGCCGTGAGGGCGTTTACCTGATGAAGCACCTGAAGGGTGGCGTGAAGAAGGGCGCTTTCGACGAGGCTGCTGCTCAGAAGAAGTTCGATGCCTGGAAGGCTGACAAGCAGAAGGGTCTTGACAAGGTGCGCGAGGAAGAAGCTAAGGCCAAGAAGGAAGCTGCCGCTAAGGCACTGGCCGAGGAGAAGAAGGTCAACGAGGCTATTGCCAAGAAGGTGGCCGACAAGAAGGCTGCTGCCGCTGCAGAGGCTGCTGAGGCCGCTGCCGCTGAGGCTGCAGAGGCTCCCGCTGAGGAGGCTGCTGCTCCTGCCGAGGCTTAAGAAATCGGAACAAAACGAAAGGGTGAAGAGATGGTGTTGCAGTCATCTCTTCATTTTTTGTACACCTCTTCATACTGCCGTGCCACTTTCAGGTAGTCGTGGTGGCGACGGACATATTCTATGCTTTGCCGCTTCAGTTCGGGAATACGCTCCGGGTGCAGCACCAGCTGTTCCAGTTCGCGGTAGACACTCTCATAGTTCGGCTCCACGTTGATGATGGGGCGCAGCTCCTGCTCGTTGATGATCTCGTAGTTCTCAGGCTCACCGCCGCCGATGCAGACAATGCCTTTCGACATGGCCAGCAGCGGGTTCATGGAGGGTGTGTAGCTGTAGAGCTGGTCGAGAATGGCGTCGGAGCCGTTCATCAGGCTCTGATATTCTTCAAACGGCACCGACTCGGCCATGTTCAGCTTCATACGGTGCCCGTACTTCCTGACCAGATCCTTGGCAGCACGTAGCATGATGTCGGTGCCTTTGTATTCGGAGCGTTCGCGGTTGATGCCAATGAAGATGACCACCTTCGATTTCTTCACCCTTTCCGTGGTGTACTCATCGGGCATTCTGATGGGCAGGGGAATGAAGGTTGTCTTTTGGGGGAAGTGGGGGCGGTAGCACACGTCGTACTCATAAAGCCCGGTCACAATCTCGTCGCAGTCTTCGGCAATCATCCTGTTCAGCCGCTCCTTGTCGGTGCCCAGCCAGTCTTGCCGTTCCCTGAGGGCATCGGCTTCGTTGCGCAGCTGCCTGCCTATGTTGAAGTCGCTGTAGCGCAGCGGCATCGTGGTGCAGCACTCGCTCACCCAGTAGTAGTCCATGCCCATGGCACACAGCACCATCTTCTTGTTGTGACGGCGCAGATAGCGGTAAATGGAGAAAAGCCTCCCAGCCTTCAGTTCAAGAAACAGGGGATTGATGATCTGCACCACGTCGAAACCCCGCAGCCGAGGCAGCAGCCTGATGAGCCTGAACCACAGGCGCAATCCGCCAAGTCGTCCTTTGGGACGGCTTACGTCGATGTCGCGCGGATAGTCCTTCCAGAAGTCGCCGTTCGAGACCACCGTCACCTCATGGCCCAGTGTCCTCAGTCCCTGGGCCAGTGTGGCATGCACGTTGCTGTATTCTCCGAGTAGCAGTATTTTCATCGTTCGCGTTTCATGATGGGTATTACTTTCATGAGCAGGGCACGTCCGGCACTGCTGTTGGCCAGTCGGCGGAACCACGTGTATTTCGTTGTATAGTTCTTGTCGGGTAGCGGGAACAGACCGTGTTCTCTCAGTTGTTCGATGTGCTGGTCAAGGTAGTGGCGGTTGCGTGTCTCGACGATGATTTTGTAGATATAGTCCATCGTGAGCTGTGACACGCGCCGTTGTAGTCCTAACCTGTCTTCGGTGGGCAGCGTGTCGGCCATGGTGTTCAGCCTCAGAATCACTCCCTTGAAGTCGTTCAGCCGTTTCAGCCTCTGGCGTACCTGGGACGACGTGATGATCGACCCCGGACGCTCCCTGTAGAGATAGGCTTTTGCTGTGGTGTGGCAGACGCTTTCGGCCCGCAGCAGCAGCAGGGGGGTGAACTCTTCGTCCTCATGGTAGATGCCCGACGTGAAGCGCAGTTCTCCCAGCATCGATTTTCTGAACAGGTAGCCGCAGGCCGTTCCCCTGATGTTGTTCTGCCGCATGAAGTCGTTTCCACGATACGGTCCCCGGTCTTCGAAGACCGTGGTGCTTTCGGGATGGTCGGTCATGTCGAACAGAACCATGTCGGCCCTGTCCTGTCTGACCATTGCGATGCAGTGTTCGTAGGCTTGTGGCAGTAGCAGGTCGTCGGTGTCGACAAACTGCATGAAGACACCTGTTGCCATCCTGATGCCCGTGTTCCGTGCCTGGCTCAGTCCGCCGTTGCGCTGCCTGATATAGACCACGTTGTCGCCGTACTTCTGTAGCTGTTCCATGGGACTCACGTCCGAGCCGTCGTCGACCACGATGATTTCGCGTTCCAACGGTTGGAGCGACAGCGATAGGATGCTTTCGATGCACTCCAAGAGCATGCCTACGGGCAGGTTGTAGTAGGGCAGCACGAAACTGATGAGAGGCTGGGCTGTGGTTGTCATTTCTTCAGGGTGTAGATTTTAATCAGCATTCTTATTCCGAACAGCTTGATGAACAGCGCCTTCAGGCGTTGTCTCAGCGTTAGTCCGCTGGCCATGACCCGCACCGGAAAGTGGGGTAGGACAGGGTGCGTGTGAAGCAGTCGGCACACGTCTGTCTGTATGTTGGCCACATGCAGGTAGTAGCACGTGTCGCAGACCTCGCCTATCACCTTCAGATGGTTGTCCAGGAGCATGCTCAGTTCTTTTCCTCCGGCTGTGGCCGTGATGCCGTGCTCGTTGAAACAATAGTAATAGAGCCCTTCGCCGATGGTTCTCACACAGCCGCATTTCCTCAGTAGCCTGGGCAGCGTACCCATGTCTTCAAACACCTTGCCCTTTGGGAAGCGCACTTCGTCAAACAGCGTCTTGCGGAACACTTTGTTGCAGGCAAACGAGTGCCGGTAGGCCTGGGCGCCGATCCAGTATTCCTTCCAGTCGTCGTAGGCGGCTGAGCCGAAACTGAGCACCTCCTGCTGTCTGGAGCCGAAATGCCAGTAGATGGGATATTCCACCATGTCCGTGCCGGGATGCTGCCTCAGCGTGCCGATGACGGGCTCGAATGTGCCGGGAGCCAGGTAGTCGTCGGAGTCAACAAACGTGATGTATTCCCCCTGAGCGGCCTCAATGCCGGTATTGCGTGCATCGCTCAGTCCGCCGTTCTGCTTGTGTATCACGTGGATGTGAGGCTCGCGCCGTGCCCATTCGTCGCACATCTCCGGACAGCGGTCGGGTGAGCCGTCGTCTACGAGGATGACCTCCATGCCTTCTATGGCCTGGGCCAGCACGCTTTCTACGCAGCGGTCGAGCGTGGCTTCAACGCCGTAGACGGGAATGATGACACTGAGTTGCATAGATTAAATTTTATGAAAAGAACGCAAAAATAAAATAATTGTTGCCTTTTGACGTTTGAATTTATAATAAAACGATGAAAGAAGAAAACGACACCAGCTACGGACACGTGTTGAAATACACGGGACTGTTCGGGGGCGTGCAGGGCCTGAACATTCTCATCGGCCTTGTGCGCAACAAGATTGTAGCCTCGCTCTTAGGGCCTGGCGGCATGGGCTTGGCATCGCTTTTCAACACCACGGTGAACTTCATCCACCAGGCCACCAACTTCGGCATCTCCTTCAGTGCCGTGCGCCATGTGTCGGAACTCTTCGACACGGGCGACGAGCAGCGCATCAACCATTTCATCAAGGTGGTGCGCCTGTGGTCGCTGCTCACCGCCCTGCTGGGCATGGTGGTGTGCATTGTGGCCGGGCCGCTGCTGAGCAACTACACCTTCTCCTGGGGCGACCACACGTTGCATTTCGTGCTGCTGTCGCCTGCCGTAGCCATGCTGGCCATCACGGGTGGCGAGACGGCCATCCTCAAGGGAGCCCGCAGGCTGAAGCCGCTGGCCGTGATCCAGGTTGTCTCTATGCTCGGTGCGTTGCTGGTGTCCTGCCCCATCTACTATTTCTTCAATCAGACGGGCATCGTCCCCGTCATTGTGCTCATGGCCCTCATCACCATGGTGTCCACCATCTGGTATTCCTACCGTCTCTATCCCCTGCGGCTGCGGGGCGAGAACGGCTTCCTGGGCGAGGGCATGGAGATGGTGCGTCTGGGCATAGCCTTTGTGGTGGCAGGCGTGATGGGCAGCGGTGCCGAGATGCTCATCCGCTCCTACCTCAACGTGGTGGGCAACCTCAACATGGTGGGCTTCTACAACACCGGCTTCGTCATGACCATGACCTACGGCGGCATGGTCTTCTCGGCCATGGAGACCGATTATTTCCCCCGCCTCTCGGCTGTGAACAAGGATACTGCGCTCTGCAACCAGACCGTGAACCGCCAGATAGAGGTGTCGCTGCTCATCATTGCCCCCATGCTGGTGGCCATGCTGGTGGCCACCCCCATCCTGATTCCGCTGCTGTTCACGAGCGAGTTCCTGCCCGTGGTCAACATGATGCGCATCACCACGCTGGCCCTCTATCTGCGAGCTATCAAGCTGCCCATCTGCTACCTCACACTGGCCAAGGGCGACGCTCTTGCCTTCATGGTCCTGGAGGGCATCTACGATGTGGTCATGGTGGTGCTCATCATCGTGGGCTATCAGTGGCTGGGGCTCGACGGCACAGGTGTGGCCCTGTTGCTCGTGGCCCTGTTTGACTTCCTGATGATCATGGTCTATACGCATTTCAAGTATAAGTACCGCATGACCAAGAGCGTGGTGAGCTACTCCGCCTGCCAGTTGTCGCTGGGCGGCCTGGCCTTTGTGGCCACCAGCAACCTGCTTGGCTGGCACTACTGGCTGGCAGGCGTGCTGCTCTTCTCCCTGAGTCTGGGCTACTCTCTCTATGTGCTCCACCGCAAGACCTCGCTGTGGGCAAAGCTGGTCGAGAAAGCCCGGAAGCAGTTCCATCAAAGCCCCTGACATAATATCTAACTAAATTCCTGACACAATGAACAAACTGACTTCCCTTATCCTGTTGCTGGCCTCCCTGACCGCCCTGACGGCAGAGGCCAAGACGAAACAATCCTTAGCTGCTAACGACAAAATCCGCAACGGCGAACTGTGGCTTGACGATGGCGGCAAGCACATCAACGCCCACGGCGGCGGCATCCTGAAGCACGGCGATACCTACTATTGGTTTGGCGAACACAAGAGCGAGCACACCAGCGATGCCCTGGTGGGAGTGACTTGCTATGCCTCGGAAGACCTGCTTTCCTGGCGCAACTGCGGTGTGGCACTCAGCGTCACCGACGAGCGTGGACACGACATTGAGCGCGGCTGCATCCTCGAACGCCCCAAGGTAATATATAATAAGGTGACGAAGCAGTTCTGCATGTGGTTCCATCTGGAACTGAAGGGCCGTGGCTACAGTGCCGCCCGCTATGGCGTGGCCGTGGCCGACCGTCCCGAAGGCCCCTACAAGTTCCTCTACTCATCGAGAGCCAACGCAGGCACATGGCCCGTCGAGGGTTCGCCGATGAACTTCGACGAGTATCTGAAACGTGACTTCACCGCAGGCCAGATGTCACGCGACATGACGCTTTATGTCGACGATGACGGCAAAGCCTATCATATTTTCTCCTCAGAGGAGAATTACACCCTGCACATTGCCGAGCTCACCGCCGACTACCTGCACCACACGGGCCGCTACACCCGCATGGCTCCTGGCGGCCACAACGAGGCACCGGCCATCTTCAAGCACGACGGCATCTACTGGATGATTACCTCTGGCTGCACCGGCTGGGAACCCAACGAGGCCCGCATGTTCTCAGCTCCCACCATCTGGGGGCCGTGGACGCAGCACCCCAATCCCTGCCGTGGCCCCAGGGCCGACAAGACCTTCGGCGGACAGTCGACATTCATCCTCACGGTTGACAATGCCGCGAGTACACCCCTCCAGCCAACCCACATCTTCATGGCCGACATCTGGCGTCCGCGCCATCCCATCGACGCC
This sequence comes from uncultured Prevotella sp., assembly GCA_947304695.1. The sequence continues at coordinate 2,405 of CAMZBS010000047.1, read as the reverse complement.
CGCTACATCTGGCTGCCCATCGAGTTCGAGGACGGCAAGCCCGTTGTCCGTTGGCGTGATGAGTGGAGGCCTGAATAAAAAAAGAAACAAGTTTCTTTGTTTTGTGCTCGACTTTTCGTACCTTTGCCATCAGATATTTATCAATAAGTAAAAACCGCTTTAACAATGAGAATCAAACAACTCCTGCTTGTGGCACTGCTGGCAGCCTTCTGCCCCAACATGATGAGTGCCAGGAAGTACACCAACTACCTGTTCGTCTACTTCCCGTCCAACGACAACGAGAACATCTACTACGCCCTTTCCACCAAGGAGAAGCCTTTCGACTTCGTTCCCATGAACGATGGAAAGATGGTTGTGAGTGCCGACACCATTGCCCTGAAGAAGGGCGTGCGCGACCCCCACGTGCTGCGTGGCGACGACGGCTGGTTCTATATGGTCAACACCGACATGCGCTGCGCCGAGGGCTGGGCCAGCAACCGTGGCATTGTGCTCATGCGCTCCCGCGACCTTGTCAACTGGCAGCACTCCACCGTCCACTTCCCCGACAAGTACAAGGGCACCAACTTTGCCAACGTCACCCGCGTGTGGGCACCTGAGACCATCTGGGACCCCGTGGCCAAGAAATACCTCGTCTACTTCTCCCTGCTCACCAACGACGGCACCATCCCCTACGACAAGGTCTTCTACTGCTATGCCAACAGCGACTTCACCGATCTTGAGGGCGAGCCCGTCTACTTCTACGACCGTGGTTCGGCCACCATCGACATGGACATCGTCTACAGTCCCAAGGACCAGCTCTACCACGCTTTCTACAAGAACGAAGGCGAGGGCGGCATCTGCAAGGTCACGGCCCGACAGCTCACCCCAGATGCTGGTCAGCCCGACGGCTCGCAGTGGAGCAAGCCCAGCGGCAAGCTGCAGCAGACCAAGGTGGCCGTAGAGGGAGCCGGCGTGTGGCCCCTCATCGGTCAGGATAAGTGGATTCTCATGTACGACTGCTACGGCTCCGGCTACTACCAGTTCTGTGAGACCGCCGACCTGAGCAACTTCAAGCTGCTCCATCAGACCGAGACCAAGGGCATGTTCACCCCCCGTCACGGCACCGTCCTGCCCGTCACCAAAAAGGAGGTGAAGCGCATCGTCAAGGCTTTTGCCAAGAAGAAAAAGTAAAACGGGAAAGCGGAAACATTCTGTTTTATCGGCATTTCAGAAGTTTTTCGTAATAAAAAGACACCTTGGGTGTACCTTGTTCTTTGACATTGTGGCACAGAAATAATGGGAAAAGTTTGGAACTTACGTTTCTTTTCACTACTTTTGCACACAAAGATGTAAGCGTATGAAAGAAAGCAAGCCATATCCCCATATTGAGGAAGAGAACGGTAGCTGCCTGACAGCTGGTGAAGCAGCCATAGCCTTGGCAGATACAGAAGTGCAAACGCTTCCCGACGATGTGGACTATGCCCATGTCCTGAACGGCATGTTGCAAGTGACCCCTGACATTGAGGAGGAGATTGCTGCCGCCGACCGTGGTGAGACTGTTTCCATGAGTGAATTCAAGACCATGTTTGCACGATGGCTCTGACTATTGAGTTCGGTCGACGAAGCACATCACAGCTCCAGAAGATACTGGAGTTCTACGACGAGCTCACTGGCAGCACTGATTACAGCCGGCGCCTTCTTCATAGCCTACTGGAAGACTTACAGCGTTTGGCCGTAACTCCACCGCCAGTAGTCCCTCTACACGCCCTGACGTGCGTTTCTTCTATCTGATGGGCTTCACCATCATCTTCCGTTACAACACGCGACGTCTGACGGTGCTTAGCATCCGTTCTTCAGCAAGAAAGCCGCTGAAGCTATACCAGCGGGGGTAATCCCTTTCTGTGCCACCATGTCATAAGATGAATCTATGAAATATGATACATAACGTAACAAATCCATGTTTGTTATGAATGGCAACTAGAAGATGTGATTCTTCATTTTGTACAAATTAGAAGATTTGAAAGTAAAAGCAGGTGACCAGAAAGATGGTCTGGAAAGGAAGTGATATATTGGAATTTATTTGTTCCAACAAAAATGTTTGAAAAAAAGCATAACACTACACTAATTTCTTGCAATGCCTTTGTATAAAGGTGTTTTGAGCATGTAGTCTGACTACATAAGACTACATGAGACTACATAAGAGATAGGCTGTTTGCTAATAATTAAGCAAAATCACTGGAAATGCCTTTAGATAAACGCGTTCTACTAATTGTATTCAGGCTGTATACAACTTGTATTTAGCCTGAATACAGTTTGTATTTACGCTGAATACAAGTTGTATACGACGTGAATACTTATGGAAGACAATTTTGGGTCACTTGCAAAACCCTGTGTTGAAAAATTAGTCTAATTGTTTATTTCTCGTC
>CAMZBS010000046.1 GCA_947304695.1 uncultured Prevotella sp. | reverse complement strand
CACAAGTAGCCGAACAACGAACGTCGGAGTGCAGGATCTTGCGCGTCTCGTTGAACATCTTCATTTCTTCCTTTGTGTAGCCGTTATCAGTGAACACATCAATCTGTGGAATCACGTTGTAAGCCAACTGATGCGGGAACTTGCTGACGGTAACGGGCTTGCCTTCGACAAGCTGCTCGTACTGCTGTTGCAACTCAGCCATGGCTGCTGCACCGGCACCGCTGGCACTCTGATAGGAACTGACATGGATGCGGCGTATATGGCTAAGATTCTCAAGTGGCTGAAGCACCACCACCATCATGATGGTCGTGCAGTTGGGGTTGGCAATGATGCCGCGCGGACGGTTCAGTGCGTCCTCGGCATTGCATTCAGGCACCACCAGGGGCACGTCGTCATCCATGCGGAAGGCACTCGAATTGTCTATCATCACTGCCCCGTAGCGGGTAATGTCCTCAGCAAATTCCTTTGAGGTGCCAGCACCGGCCGAAGTGAAGACGATGTCCACGTCCTTGAAGTCATCGCCGTGCTTCAGCAGTTCCACTTCTATGTCCTTGCCCTGATAGTTGTACTTACGCCCGGCAGAACGCTCCGAGCCGAACAGCCGGAGCTCGTCCATCGGGAAATTCCTCTCAGCGAGAATACGCAGGAACTCCTGTCCCACGGCTCCGCTTGCGCCAACGATTGCTACTTTCATTTTGTTACTATTTTGGTTTCTATGCTTACAACTTTGTTGCAAAAAGCCCGTCTTCTGTCACTATCTGACTCCATACCAGCCACTTTTGCGGCTGCAAAGGTAATGCTTTTGATTGAAATGACCAAAGAATCTTCGAGAAAAGAACGCAGAACCGCTTTTGAAGAGCGTACGTGTACCTGAAATCGTTTTTGTTTTGTCAAAATAATTCATAGAAAAAAGCACTCTCCCGACAGGTACTTCTAGACGGGCGAAAGCGCAAAAAGCAGCTCTTTTATGGTCAATGGCCTGCTGCCTCGGAGGCAGATAGGCTCTGACTGCATGGAAGTAAGGCGTAGACGCATCGAAACCTAGGCTTAACCGCACTTAAACCAAGCCTCTTTTTCATCGAAACCAAGCCTTATTTAGGGCAAAAACGGCAGTTTTCGGGGCACTAAAAAGCCACTGAAATCACAATCCACTGACTGTCAGCCACTTGCAGAAACGCCCATAATTCGCTCATTTGCGACCGACTGACCATTTGGTGAATTCTGAGCGAATCTCAGAGGGGTCGTTGTAAAGATTTTTCATAATTTCGTTGCATTTTTTCTTCGTAACCGCTTCCATTTACTTTTCACATTCACTTTCCCTTCGAATCGCTTGGCGGTTCGGATTTTTTGTCGTACCTTTGCCCTTGAATTCGGATTAAATAGCTGTTGCAATGAACAATGTAAGTTTCCCCCAAATCACGACCACCGTTCAGGCTGAGCCTTGGGCAGAGGGACACGTCGCACGGTTCACATCAACCCGAGTCGTGCCGCAGACACCACGTCCGCATCGTAACATCACTACAAACGTATTGCCTCGATGAGCGTACTTAGAAAGAATTTCGGTTGTCGGCAAGATGCCATCATCACCGACTGCTTTGTGGTCATGCCCGACGTAGGGTGAAACCAACGACATAAGGAAGCGTTCTTGCTGGTAAGCGGCAAAGCCGAGTGGACTTTTTGATTCTTGCTATAGAAATTTCGCCAAAATAATTCCCGAGAAGAGAAGAGTTGATGCTCGCGCAGTAGGCGCGGGCTGATACTTGTATCTGGGAAACGGCGTTTGGCGATGCCTCTATAGCGGATGCGGAATCAGACTCGCGCCGATTTGTAATTTAAATCAAACAGAATAATGAACAAAAACATTCTATCATTTATCCTTTCCCTCGCTGCCATCACAGCAACAGCGCAAAACGATACCGATTCCACAATAAACAATCCCGGCTGGCTGTGGGAAATCAGCGGCAACGGACTCGCGCAGAAGTCATACCTTTTCGGCACATGCCATGGTGACGGGCACAATTTCACAAAAGAGGAAGTATTCAGCTTTCCCGGCTTACAGGATGCCTTTGACAAATCGCAAATGGTGCTGTTCGAGACAGATATGAATCCTGAGCACATGGATCCTGCTGTCATAAATAAGCAAGCGAAGTGGATTGCCGATCTATTCAGCAACCCAGGTCTTGAATATATGATGCCAGAAGGAGTCTATTACAAGACACTTTACGACAGTATCGCCCATTTCAATGAAGTCGACAATTTTCTGGCCAAAAAGAATAACGACCCAGAATATTGGAAGAAGACTCCCGGATATTGGTTTACGAGAATTGGTGTCACCCTATTCATAGCTGCTCGCAGGGCGCAAATGGTGGATGCTGTTTTATATCAAGAAGTAGTAAACCAAGGCAAGGAAAACGGTGGTTTGGAAGAGTTGAAGGATATTGATGGCACTCTTAATTCCATGTTTACAGATACAAAGGGAATAGATACGCTCTCCATGAAAGAGCAGGCAGACACGCTTTATCGGATGATACGCAACATTACCAATGGTACAACACGCAGAATGTTTAAGGGCTTATACAAAGCGTATATGAGCAATGATACTTGTCTGACGGCAAAATTTCTGGCAGAAACACCTGATATGTCAGGAGCCAAGGCTAGCTCTCATGACAAAGAACTGCTCAATGACCGAAATGCGGCGTGGATGACCGTCATCAAAAAGAACATCTCGGAGAAGACCTGCATGATAGCCGTTGGCTGTCGCCACCTGATGGGTGCAGAATCACTGATTGTCATGCTGCGGCGCGAGGGCTATACGGTCGAGGCGATAAAGTGAAATCATAATCACACAATGAAGAAAAGAAACATGAAGATAATCATCCTATCATTTATCCTCGCCCTCGCCGCCCAATTCTCCTTCGCCGCCGTGCCCGACAGCCTGAAAAAGGACTTGGAGGACTACGACTATTTGGTCAGTTTCGTGGAAGAGAACTACGCCCCCTTTGATGCCATCATGCAGAAAGGCTACAAGCGGGAATACAAAGCCTTGAAAAAACAACTCCGCAAGCAGCTTTGCAAGGGGGAGGCCGATTTAGAGCGAGCCGCCACGGATTATGTCCTATGGTTCTACAACCAGTTTGACAGGCACATCATGCTTGAGTCCGAGACGTTCCACATGGCTGAGGCGAATCTGGCTCAGGAAGTAATCGTGAAATCCGACAGCACGCTGCTCACCAATCCTGGAAGCTTCGAATATGCGCCGATGCCCGTTTCCTGCAAAGTGGATTTGCTGACGTGGCTCATCCGCGTTCCGTCGTGCGAACAGGATTTACATGAAGGAGCGATAAACGCCTTGCAGCAGTTCTTGGCATCGGACTGCGAGAATCTCATCATCGACATACGCTGCAATGGTGGGGGCAGCGACGTCGTTTGGGAACAATACTACGATTTGCTTTACGACCACCCATACAAGCCCGAAATCAAATGGTTTCGCAACACGCCCAAGAACCTTCTCTTCTGGAAGAATCTTCTTGAGCAGCAGCCCTCGTCGGATTTCAGCCGAAGTCTTATAGAAAGAAGTAAGGGCTCTAAAGAAAAGTTCGTGAAACAAGGAAAAAGTGGTGACGGCTCCACTCGCCAAACTTCGACTCGCATCAAGCGGGCGGCCATATTGATAGACTTCATGACGGCGAGCGCCGCGGAAAGCCTTGCCGAATTTGTCAAGAAGCACAGCGACCGCGCCAAAGTGTATGGCATAGGGAACACCTTCGGCTGCGAACTGACAGGCAACTGCCGAACGGAACCATTGCCTAACAGCAAGATTGGAGTCTTTTATGCCACAACCGTTGACTCAGGCTTCTACGAGAAGGACTTCTCAACTAAAAGTCTTGGCATCGCCCCCGACGTTATTATCCCCTTTCCCATTGCGCGTAAACTCACCGACAACATCGACGAGTGGGTGCTGTGGGTGGCAAAGGATTTAGAGAAATAAACTTGATAGCCAAGGAGTAACAAGCAATTAGAAAGAAAGATGAAAGCAAGAAGGGTCGATTGTTGTGCGGTATATGTGTAGTACTTGTAGGACGATCCGCACTTCTTTGCGATATAATAATAGAAGAAACAAATAAGAACGAAAAAAATCATGGAAGAAATCAAAATATATCACTCTCTCTGGCGTATGCTCCTCATGGGCATCGGTGGCTTGGCATTTGCTGTCATGATATTCTTAATACTCCGCAGCCCCAGACCAGGCAATGTGATTATTGGCTATATAGGCATCATTTTCTTTGGCTTGGGCGGTCTGGCCTTGATTTATTGGGCGTTAAAAGAAAGGTTGACAGGTCGTCCGTTCCTGACCATCACAGACGAAGGCATCATTTACAATGGCGGATGTAAACAATACGAAATTCGTTTTGCCGACGTGAATTCCTTCGTGCTGCTGGGTGGAAGACAGAACAAGTTTATCGGCATCCGTTTCAAGGAGGGTGTGGAGCGTCGGAAGATGGAAGACGCAAACATCATCGGTCGTCTTGCCCGCAAGTTTAATCTGGCCGTGAGCGGCACGCAGGAGTCCATTTCGCTTTCTGGCGTTCCAATGAAGCCACAGGAACTTTGTGACATTCTTAACAAGAGACTGAAAAGCGCAAAATAACTTGCTCACCATAAACCACTCTTTAATATTAGAAAGTTGCTCCCGACGGGCGGCGCACAAGCAAATTGCAAAAGGACTAACCATTGTTAAGAAAAATGATGGTAGGAGTATAAAGGTGGCCACAAGATAAGATAGTTACAACGCACAAGGAAAAGTTCAAATTAATTTGGCTTTTCCTTTTTTTTTCGTACCTTTGCACCCACAAACTATGTACTAAAACGACAGAAGATGAAGAAATTGGTGCAGTGGGTGCTTGTCGCCACCCGGCCATTGGTGCTCACCATGGTCTTATGCGGCTCGACGGCAAAGGCACAGACGGCTGCCGACTCTACCTACGTGATGCCGGACGAATATGCCGATGCGGGCTACTTCATGCCTGCACCGCCCGACTCGATGAGCCTGGCCTTTGCCGACGACCTGCTGCAGTGGCAGTGGGGTAAAAGCATGCGCACCACGGAGCGCGGACAGCGCGCTAGCCGAGAGGCGGTCGTCAAGCCTGGCGCTATATGCGCATGGATGGCTGAGATACTACAGTTGGATGCCATCAACGATGATGCTACGCCGGCACTGAGCCGTCTGGTGCTGAAGGCTCGCAGCACTGGCATCAACAGCCCTTCTTCCGCCAAGCTGCGCTTCGGCCGCACGCGCCCCTTTGCCTTGATGAACGAGCAGCCGTGGGCCCCAAGCGACACAATAGTCAACCCCCACTTCTCATACCCTTCGGGACATACGGCCACCGGGTGGGCACTGGCACTGGTGATGGCCGAGATGTGGCCCGCGCTCCAGGACACCATCCTCAGGCGTGGCTTCGAGTACGGCGAGAACCGTGTCATCGTGGGTGCCCACTGGCAGAGCGACGTGGCAGCAGGCTATCTCTGTGGCGCAGCGGCCATAGCCCGTGCCCATGCCAACCCGGCCCTTGAAGCCGACATCAGTGCTGCCCGCGAGGAGTATGCCCGCTTGAAGGGACTCAGCGTGCCCGACGAAGGCTACCCCGTGCCCGAAGACTATGCCGTGGGCGTTGGCGGCATGCCACGGGGAGAGCGCATACTGAACGCTCCCGTCGATACTGCCTCGTACCGCTACATAGGCGAGTACATGCGCTACCGTCAGGCTTTCGCCCTGCGTGAGACTGAGCGCGGCGATCAGGCTGTGGCCGAGGGCGACAAGACGATGGCACACTTTGCCGAGATTTTCGGGGGAGCCATGGGCATCACCGTCAGCGAGACCGAGACACCTGCCATCTGGCAGCTCATCCTTGCCGCCCGTACGGCCAGCAGCCGAGCAGCCACGACGCTGAAGGACGTCAAATTCCGCAAGCGGCCCTTTGTGCAGACTGGCGAGACGACAGCCATTCCCGAAGAAGAACCGTCTCACGTCACGTCCAGCAGCTATCCGTCGGCCCATTCATGTATGTCGTGGGGCATCGCTCTGACCCTGGCCGAGATGGTTCCCGAACATCAGGACGAGATACTGCGGCGCGGCTATGAATTCGGTTACAGCAGGCTCATCGTGGGCTACCACTGGGGCACCGACATAGACGATGCCCGTCTGCTGGCCTCTGCCACCGTGGCCCGCCAGCATGCCGACCCGCAGTTCCGACAGCTGATTGCCGCCGCCCGACAAGAGTACGAGGGTCTCGTTACGCCTGTCCTGCCCGTAGCTCTGCCGTATCTATACTCCACTGAGACATCCGCTCACGGACAGGCAAGTGACTTGCGCCTTGATGGCATTCCCGCTACAGCTGCTACACGCGGAATCGTGATTGAGAACAATAAAAAAACAATAAAACAGAGATGAAGAAATCAGTATTTCTGCTGACCCTGTTGTTCGTTTGCGGCGCGGTCGGCGCACAAGTGAGGAAGTCGGTATCTGTGCTGGGCGACTCCTATTCCACCTACGAGGGGTTCCTGACACCACAGACCAATGCCGTGTGGTATGAGTTGAAGAACGGGGCTGGTAAGACCGACGTGAAGAGCGTGACAGAGACGTGGTGGCATCAGCTCATCAGCAGGCAGGGATGGAAACTCTGCGTGAACAACAGCTACAGCGGTTCGACCATCTGCAACCGGGGCTACGACGGCAATGACTATAGCGACCGCTCTTTCCTGACACGCATGGACAACCTGGGCTGTCCTGACGTGATCTTCATCTTCGGAGCCACCAACGACAGCTGGTCGGGTGCGCCCGTGGGCGAATATAAATATGACGACATTGCCCCCAGCGAACTGTGGACGTTCCGTCCAGCCCTGGCCCGTATGCTGGCGTGGATGAAAGACCGCTACGTGGGTACTGAGATCTATTTCATCCTGAACGACGGCCTGCGTCCCGACATCGTGGAATCGGTGCGCACCATCTGTGAGCATTACGGCATCAAGCGCATTGAGCTGAGCGGCATCGACAAGAAGTCGGGCCACCCCTCGGTGCTGGGCATGAAGCAGATTGCCGACCAGATTGAGGAGGTGCTGAGGATTGAAGGGCTGAAGAACTGAAATAACTGACAAAACGAACTATTACGAATACTAATCGATGAAAAGAATAATTGTTTCTGTTGTGCTGCTGGCAGCCATGCTGACCATACAGGCCAGGGAGGTGCCCCAGGTGGCCAACATCATGGCACGCAACACCACTTCGCTCAACGGCAAGTGGAACTACATTGTCGACGTGCAGGAGGAGGGCTATTACGACTACCGCATGAACCCCACGCGATGGGGCTTTTTCCTCAACGCCAAGCCGCAGCGGCCCGAAGACCTGATTGAGTATGACTTCGATGCTGCCCCCACCATGCAGGTGCCAGGCGACTGGAACACGCAGGACGAACGGCTGTTCTTCTATGAGGGAACGGTGTGGCTGAAGCGCAGCTTCGCCCATCAGCGAAGGGAAGGGCACCGCACGCTGCTCTACTTCGGTGCCGTGAACTATGATACCCACGTTTACCTGAACGGTCAGCACGTGGGGCACCATGTGGGGGGCTTCACGCCCTTCAACTACGACGTGACCGAACAGTTGCGTGAGGGCGAGAACGTGGTCATCCTGAAGGTGGACAACAAACGCAGGGCCGAGAACGTGCCTACGCAGATTTTTGACTGGTGGAACTATGGCGGCATTACCCGCGACGTGATGCTGGTTGACGTGGAGCCTGTCTATGTGGAGAACTACCGCCTTCAGCTGCTCAGCAGGGAAGGCCGCCAGGTGGGCTTCAGCGTGAAGCTGAACCAGGCAGAGGCCGGTCAGCAGGTGACGCTGAGCATTCCCGAACTGAAGATCAGGAAAGTGCTGACCACGGCTGCCGATGGTACTGCCTCAGTCACCATGAAGGCCAAGCCGCAGCTGTGGACGCCCGCGAACCCGAAGCTATACAAGGTTGAGATACAAATGGGACAGACCACGCTGAGCGACGAGATAGGCTTCCGCACCATTGAGACACGCGGCAAGCAGATTCTGCTCAACGGTGAGCCCATCTTCCTCAAGGGTGTGTGCATCCATGAAGAGAAACCCAACGGAGGCGGGCGTGCCAACGGCACAGACGATGCCCTACAGCTGCTTTCATGGGCCAAGGAGCTGGGCTGTAACTTTGTGCGGCTGGCCCACTATCCCCACAATGAGTACATGGTGCGCCAGGCTGAGCGCATGGGCATCCTGGTGTGGTCGGAGATTCCCGTCTACTGGACCATAGCCTGGACTAATCCCGCCACCTTCGACAATGCACAGCGACAGCTCACCGACATGATACGGCGCGACCAGAACCGTGCCAACGTGATTATCTGGAGCATTGCCAACGAGACACCGCACTCGGCTGAGCGCGATGACTTCCTGGGAAGGCTGGCACAGTATGCACGCAGTCTGGACAACACACGGCTCATCAGCATGGCTATGGAGGTCACGTCGGCGGCCAACTACAAGAACCGCCTGCAGGACAACATGAACAAGTATGTGGACGTGGTCAGCTTCAACCAGTATGTGGGCTGGTATCGCGATGTCAACGACGCACCGAAGATGGTGTGGGAGATACCCTACGACAAGCCCGTCATCATCAGCGAGTTTGGCGGTGGTGCCAAGTACGGACTGCACGGGCCTAAGAACCAGCGGTGGACGGAGGAGTTCCAGGAGAACCTGTATGAGCAGAACCTGGCCATGCTCGACAAGATTGAAGGGCTTTCGGGCACCACCCCCTGGGTGCTGAAGGACTTCCGTTCGCCCCGTCGTGTGCTGAACGGCGTGCAGGACTATTACAACATGAAGGGTATCTTCAGCGACAAGGGCGAGAAGAAGAAGGCATTTTATGTGCTGAAGAAATGGTATGAAGGAAAATAAGCAACGAGTCATGAAGAAGATAATCAAGACAGTAGCTCTTTCGGCCTGCCTGCTGCTGTCGGCAGGCGCATGGGCATCCGACTTCGGGAAGCCCGTCACGTGGGACAGGCACAGCCTGATGGTTGACGGACAGCGCGTGTGTCCCGTCATGGGCGAGATTCACTATTCGCGCCTTCCTGCCGACGAATGGCAGCAGGAGGTGCGCAGGATGAAGGAAGGTGGCGTGACCATCATTGCCACCTATGTGTTCTGGAGCCCTATTGAGGAAGATGAAGGCATCTTCCGCTGGGACGGGCAGCGCGACCTGCGCCGTTTCCTTGAGGTATGCAAAGCGGAAGAGGTGCCGGTGGTGCTGCGTTTAGGCCCGTTCTGTCATGGTGAGGTGCGCAATGGCGGCATACCCGACTGGATGTTCACAAAAAGCCTCACCCCCAACCCCTCTCCGAATGGCGAGGGGAGTAGTAAGAAAATATCGCTGCGAAGCACCCAACCTGAGTTTTTGACATTTGCCGAGAAACTGTACCGCCAGATATTCACTCAGGTGCAGGGCCTGCAATGGAAGGACGGAGGGCCTGTGATTGCTGCCCAGTTCGACAATGAATACCGTGGGCGGGGCGAGTATCTCATGGCCCTGAAGAAGATTGCCACAGAGATAGGCTTCGACCTTCCTTTCTATACACGTACCGGTTGGCCCGAGCTGCGCACCCCTGTGCCCTTTGGCGAGATGCTGCCGCTCTATGGCGACTATGCCGACGGCTTCTGGGACCGAAGCATTGCAGAGACAGCCGGCAACTACTACAAGGCATTCAACTTCAAGGCGTTCCGCTCGTCGACAGCCATTGCCACCGAACAGCTGGGCGACCAGATGGCAAAGGCCGCCAAGGGCGACGAAGACTATCCTTACTTCACCTGCGAACTGGGAGGCGGCATGGCCACGGCCTATCACCGCCGTCCTTTCATCTATCCCGAAGACAGCTACTCCATGGCTTTGGTGAAGTTGGGGTCTGGCTCGAACCTGCTGGGCTACTACATGTATCATGGCGGCACGAACCCCGAGGCCAAGACCTATCAGAACGAGAACCAGCGCACGCTGGGCACCAACTATAACGACCTGCCCGTGAAGACCTACGACTTCCAGGCTCCGCTGGGTGAGTTCGGACAGACCTATCCGCAGTATTACATGTTGCGTCCGCTGCACCTGTTCATGCAGGACTGGGGCGAGATGTTGGCTCCGATGGAAGCCTCGTTTCCTGCTCCACAGGACTTGAAGAAGGGCGAAGACACGGGTCTGCGCTGGGCCGTGAGAGAGGCTGAGGGGAAGGCTTTCATCTTCGTGAACAACTACGAACGCCTGCAGAACCTGTCGGCCAAGAAGGACGTGGAACTGTCGGCCTGTGGCATCACACTGCCGCGTTTGACCATTCCTGCCGGTGCCATGGCCATCTTCCCCGTGAACATCGACGGCATCAAGTATGCCACGGCACAGCTGGTGGCCCGTCGCGACGGCAAGACCTATATGATGCAGATACCCGGCATTCCCACCACCATCTGCATGGCAAACGGCAAGGTGCTCAAGAACGTGAAGCCGCAGGGAACGCAGAAGCCCGTCTATGGCAACCTCTACCTGCTTAGCAGAAGCGAGGCCGAGCACTTGTTCCTTGATGAGCCGTCAGGCCAGTCGGCCCCACAGGCAGTCAATTATAAGAAGGTACGCGAGGCAGGGACGCCACGGACCATTACCATCGGTGTGCAGCGAGTGGCAGAAGAGCCTGCCGATGAGGACTTTGGTCAGGCTGCCGTCTATAGCATTCCGCTCGACGGACTGACTCGCCAGAACAGGTTGCTTTCCATTGAGTATCAGGGCGACTGTGCCCGTCTGTATGCGAACGGCAAACTGGTGGCCGACAACTTCCAGTATGGCCGTCCGTTCCTTTTCGGCCTGTGGCGACTGCCCAGTGACGTGGAAAGCCTGGAACTGCGCATCCTGCCCTTGCAGAAAGACGCTCCGGTCTACCTGCCCCGTGAAGCCGACAAGACGCCGGGTGAAGGGGTGAAGAAGATAGAAATCATTAATAAGGAATGATATGATGCGACGAATCATTGTTTCTGCACTTTGTGCCGTTTTCACATTGGCCATGCAGGCCCAGCAGGTCATCTCGCTGGCCGGAGCCTGGGACTTCAGCCTTAACGACTCAGCACGCTTCAGCGACTATGTCATGCTGCCCGGCTCAATGCTGACCAACGGCAAGGGCAATCCTGTCAGTACGAAGACCCAGTGGACGGGTTCGCTCTACGACTCGTCCTACTACTTCAATCCCTACATGGAGAAATACCGGCATGAAGGCAACATGAAGTTCCCCTTCTTCCTGACTCCGGAGCGTCACTATGTGGGAGCTGCGTGGTATCATCGCTCGATTTATGTGCCCAAGACATGGAAGGGCCAGCGCATCACGCTCTTCCTGGAGCGGCCCCATATTGAGACCACAGTCTACGTCAACGACAAGGAGGTGGGTCATCAGATGAGCCTTTCCACGCCCCACCGCTACGACGTGACGAAGTACATCCGTCTTGGTGAGAAGAACGACATCACCATCCGTGTCTACAATGGCATTGAGAATGTCTGTGTGGGACAGGACAGCCACTCCGTGACCGACCAGACGCAAGGCAACTGGAACGGCATTGTGGGACGGATGGAACTGCAGGCACAATGGGAAAAGATGAACATCCGTCATGTACGTGTGGTGCCCGATGCTGCCCGTCATCAGGTGCGTGTCATTGTTGACCTGAACGAGTATGCCCCTTCTTTGCGGGATGACTGTTCGGTCAACGTCTCGGTGCGCCCCCTGTCGGGCAGTGGCAACGTGCATTACCGGTCGAAGGATGTTGAAGGCAACAGACATGAGTTTACCATTGACCTGGGAGCCGACGCACAGCTGTGGGATGAGTTCCACCCCAACCTCTATCAGCTCATGGTTGAAGCTGGCGACGATGTATATGAGACCACCTTCGGCCTGCGCGACATCAGCATCGAGGGCCGTCAATTCTTGATCAATGGTCGTCCGCTCTTCCTGCGTGGCACGGTGGAGAACTGCTGCTTCCCGGAGACGGGCTATCCGCCCATGGAGGAACAGGAGTGGCTGCGCATCTTCCGCAAGTGCAAGGAGTACGGGCTGAACCATGTGCGTTTCCACTCTTATTGCCCGCCTGAGGCAGCCTTTGCTGCTGCCGACCGCGTGGGCATCTATCTGCAGCCCGAAGGTCCCTCGTGGCCTAACCACGGCGTGAGACTGAGAAGAGGCATGGCCATCGACCAGTATCTTCTGGAAGAGTCGAAGCGCATCGTCGATGAGTATGGCCACCATCCGTCGTTTGTGATGATGGCAGCAGGCAACGAGCCTGCCGGTGACTGGGTGACTTACTGCAACGACTGGGTCAGACAGATGAAGCAATACGATGCCACGAAGGTCTATTGCGGCGCTTCCGTTGGTGGCGGATGGGCTTGGGACAGTGGCTCGGAATATCATGTGAAAGGCGGCGCCCGTGGCCTGGACGAGTGGAACAGGACAGCACCTTCGTCGGACAACGACTATTACAGCGGCATGGAGTTCCCGCGAAACTATAAGGGTGACACCCCCAACCAGAGCCCCATCGTCGCCCATGAGCAGGGACAGTGGTGCGCTTTCCCCGACTTCAAGGAAGTGGCCCAATATACGGGAGCCTACAAAGCCCGTAACTTCGACATCTTCCGCGACTTGCTCTGCGACAACGGCATGGAGCAGATGGCCGACAAGTTTCTCATGGCCAGTGGAAAACTGCAGACGCTCTGTTACAAATATGAGATTGAGCGCAACCTGCGAACCAAGGACTATGCGGGCTTCCAGCTTCTGGGACTGAACGACTACAGCGGACAGGGAACGGCACTGACTGGTGTGCTCAACGTGTTCTGGCGTGAGAAAGGCTATACCACGGCCAAGGAGTGGCGCGAGTTCTGCAATGTGGTGGTGCCGCTGGCCCGTTTCCCCCGTTTCGTCTATACCACAGCCGACACCCTTGTGGTGCCTGTCGAAGCGTATAATGCCGCTTACGCCGACCTGAGCGACGTGCGACCAACCTATTCCATTGGCTATGACAGTCTGAACATGCTCACGGGTGGTCGGCTGTCGAATGTCGCCGAACTGCCCATTGGCAAGAACCTGCCATTGGGAACGGTGCGCTTCCCGCTCCATGACATCAAGGCCCCGGCCAAGCTCACGCTGACGGTACGGATTTCAGGTGTAGTGAGCAATCACTGGGACTTCTGGGTCTACGAGCCTTCTGTTTCCTCTGACTCAGGGGACTTGTATGTCTGCGACACGCTCGATGCCAAGGCTGTCAAGACACTGTCCAAGGGTGGCTCAGTGCTGCTCACGGCTGCAGGAAAAGTTACGCTGGGCAGCGATGTGAAGCAGAACTACCTGCCTGTGTTCTGGAACACGTCGTGGTTCAAGATGCGTCCGCCTCACACCACGGGAGCCTATATTGACGTGACCCATCCGCTGTTCAAGTACGATTTCCCAACCGACGACTGGAGCAACCTAAACTGGTGGGAACTGCTGAACAGGGCGCAGGTGATGAACCTCATGGAACTGCCCAAGGATTATCAGTCGCCCATTCAGCCTATAGACACCTGGCATGTCAGCCGCAAGCTGGGCATGCTCATCGAGGCAAGGGTAGGGAAGGGCCGTCTGCTGATGACCACCATGGACATCAGCCACGACCTTGACCATCGCCCTGTTGCCCGCCAGATGCGAAAGGCCATCCTGAGCTACATGCAGAGCGAGGATTTCAAGCCCACGATTGAGTTGACGGAACAGACGGTACGCGACTTCTATACCCGCCAGGCTCCTCCTGTGAATATGTTTACCAATGATTCGCCCGACGAACTAAAACCAAAACTGAAATAAACAACAATGAACAGACTACTGATTGCAATGCTGGCTCTCTGGGGAGCCGTTTCCCTGTGGGCACAGCCACGTGTGGTGGAGAACCTGAACTTTGGATGGCGTTTCCATGCCGGTGATGTGGAGAATGCCCAGCTGTCAGACCTTGACGACAGCCAGTGGCGTGTGGTCGACGTGCCTCACGATTTCCAGATAGAACAGCCGTGGGTGGCACCTGCTGCCGACGAGAAAGCCGACAATACCGACGTGGCCGCCAACATCAAGAGCCGCCTGTCGAGTCGTGGCTTCAAGGAGATGGGCCGTGCATGGTACCGTTATCATCTCACCCCTGCCGACTCGCTGAGGGGCCGCCGCCTGCTGCTGGACTTCGGCGGCATCATGTTCACGGGCGATGTCTATCTGAACGGAGAGCACATCGGTGGCACCGACTATGGCTACGTGGGCTTTGAGATTGACGTGACCGACAAACTGAAGTCCGGACGTGACAACGTGATTGCCGTGATGGCCGATACCCGTGAGCCAGGCAACTCGCGCTGGTATACTGGAGGCGGTCTTTTCCGCGATGTCCGCTTGGTGGCAACCAACCGGGAACTGTACTTCGCCCGCCATCCGCTTTTTATTACTACGCGTGCGAACCATTATATAAATGTGAAGGGCGAGTTCACCAACCGCACCAAGAATGCAGCCCGCGTAAGGGTGAAGATCTATGACCCTGACGGGCAGCAGGTCTTTGAAGGCGTTCGCAGTGTGCCTCGCCACCGCATGGCCCGCACGGTGGAAGTGCCTCTCTCCGACGAGATTGAAGTGAAGGCTCCGCAACTTTGGGACACCGAACATCCCTGCCTCTACACTGCTGTAGCCTCGCTGATGCGAGACGACGGTACGGTGGCCGACGAGGTACGTTCGCAGTTTGGCATCCGCACCGTGGAGATAGGCCCCGACTACGGCTTGAAACTCAACGGGAAGAAAGTACTGCTGAAAGGCTATGCCAACCACCATTCGCTGGGCGCACTGGGTGCTGCCGCCTATCCGCGTGCCATTGAGAAGCGCATCCAGCTGATGAAGCAATTCGGCATGAACCATATCCGCACGTCGCACAACCCCTACAGTCGTGAGTTTATTGAGCTGTGCGACCGTTATGGCATCCTGGTTGTCGATGAACTCTACGACAAATGGACGCGCCAGCACACTGGTGGCCGCGTGGCTTTCGAACAGCTGTGGCAGCGCGATGTGCCCGAATGGGTGAAGCGCGACCGCAACTCTCCCTCGGTGGTACTCTGGAGCCTGGGCAATGAGCTTCAGCAAGACCCCAACATGCCCTTCAACGACTTCGGCGTGACCATGTACCGGCTCATGCGTCCACTGGTGGCCCGCTACGACAGCACGCGCCTTGTCACTGTGGCCATGCATCCGCGCTACCGCAACTGGGAGACCGATTCGCTGCCGTGCGACCTTGCCATGGTCACCGACGTGCAGGCTTACAACTACCGCTACATGTATTTCCCCGGCGACGGACACCGTTTCCCATGGATGACATTCTATCAGAGCGAAGCCACCATGGCCGCCATGGGACCCAACTACTTTGAGATGGAACTCGACAAGGTTATCGGACTGGCATATTGGGGTGCCATCGACTACCTGGGCGAGAGCCAGGGATGGCCTGCTAAGGGCTGGAGCCAGGGATGTTTCTATATTGACTTGGAGCCGAAGCCAAAGGCTTATCTGATGAAGAGCATGTTCCGCCCCGACGAGCCTGTGGTACACATCGGCATCATCGACAAGAAGGGCGACCAGATGTGGAACGGGGTGCAGACGGGCAGCGACGGCATGAGTGACCATTGGCAGCGTGTAGATGGACAGAAGCTGTCGCTCTACACCTACACCAATGCCGACGAAGTGGAACTCCTGCTCAATGGCCACAGCCTGGGCACAAAGCCCAATCCGAAGGATGCCAAGCACCGTAACCAGATCTTCTGGGAAAATGTGGTCTACCAGCCAGGCTATTTGGAAGCCGTGGCCCGCAGTGGAGGAAAGGTCGTGGCCCGTCATCGCATTGAGACAACGGGAGAAGCCACGCGCCTGAATGCTGAGGCCGACAATGCCGGATGGAAGGCCGACGGAACGGATCTTCAGCACGTGCGCATCACGGCCCTTGACAAGAAGGGATGCCGTGTGCCTGCTACTGGCAATGAGGTGACCTTCAGCGTCGACGGTGATGCCCGCATCGTAGGTGTCATTAACGGCGACATCAACTCCAACGAGATGACCGTAGGCTCCAAACGCTCGCTCTTCAACGGCTCCTGCACCGTCATTCTGCGTGCAGGCCGCACCGCAGGCCCCGTTGTCCTGACGGCTGCTTCAGAAGGGATGAAGCCTATAAAACTGAAGCTACAGATGAAGTAGAAACAGCCTGAATTCCACAAAAACACAACTTTTTTGAAAAAAAAAGGAGAAAAGTTTTGGCGGTTCGGAAAAATGTTGTACC
>CAMZBS010000045.1 GCA_947304695.1 uncultured Prevotella sp. | reverse complement strand
ACTCATAGCGGCGCTTCAGGATGAGCATCACGGGGTCGTTCTTGCCGATGCCCAGCGACATCAGGTAACTGGCAGCCTGGTCCGACTGTTCCTTCAGCTCACCGTAGGTCGTGCGAATCTCTTCGCCCTGATCGTTTGTCCACAGGATGGCCAGCTTCTCAGGGGCCTCCTCTGCCCACGCGTCCATCACGTCGTAGGCGAAATTGAAGTTCTCGGGGATGATGAACTCCAGGTTCTTGTTGTAGTCCTCTACAGACGTGAACGTGGTCTGCTTCAGAAATCTTTTCAGGAGCCCCCCCTGCCCCTCCCTGTGAGAGAGGGGAGTAGATACTCCTTGCGTTTCTTTATTCTTCTCCATGTTTATTCGATGCTTTGTGTTGTCATTACTCCCCTCCCTTCAGGGAGGGATTGGGGACGGGTCTTCTTACTCCACCGTAAATGCGAGGAATTTCACTGCTTTGTCGCCCACAGCCAGCATGCCGTGGGGCTTCGAGGAGTCGAAGTAGATGCTGTCGCCCTCCTCAAGAAGGATGGTCTTGCCGCCGATGTAGAGCTCCATCTTGCCCTCAAGCACCATGTTGAACTCCTGTCCCGGGTGCGAGTTCTTGTAGATGGTGTGGACGTTGGGCTTCGGCTCTACGGTCACGATGAACACGTCGGCCTTGTGACCCACGAATCCTCCCACGAGGCTCTGGTACTTGTAGGCTTTCGTGCGTTCGATGCTCATGCCCTGTCCCTTGCGCACCACGAAGTAGTTCTTCATGTGGGGCGACTCGGCAAAGATCAGCTCCTCCGTCGAAACACCGTACTTGTGGGCAATCTTCATCAGGTTCGAAATCGTGATGTCGAGCTCGCCCTTTTCTATCTTCTCATACTTCTCCGCGTCGATGCCGATGGTCTCGGCCATTTCGCTCACAGGAATGTCGAGCACGTCGCGCAGTCCGCGCAACCGCTCACCGATTTGTCTCAGCTGTTCATCCATAGATAGTTACGTCGTTTAATTTTGGGCGCAAAATTACAAAGAAAAATCGAAAGAGCGCAAAAACAACACTTTTTTTTCGATAATCCGTACAAAAAAGAATTGCGAAATAGAACGCGAAAAGGGTGCTTCCCCAGTGATTGAGACCGTTTTTTGTCGCGATTGGGGGCAGATGACCCCGCAACTGAGCCTCAGATGCAGATCTGAAAAGCCTCAGTTGCATGAAAACGGAGCTGTAGTTGTGAGTCAACTGAGGCTTCGTTTCGCCCCTTTGAAGCCCTTTTTTGTCAGTTGTTGAAGGTAGTTGAAGTTTAAATATCTGATAATCAGGTTCTTATAAAAACGGTCAAAACTCGCTCATTTCCGTCCAAAGTCGGCGTTGCTCGTTGCGAAGCGATTCTCGCGTGTGTTCATTCTTAAAAAAATCAACACTTCTCGGATGCTTTTTAACTTAAAATTGCAGATATGAACGCCCCAAAAATGCAGTTTTTGTGATTTTGAACGATTTTTTTGTGAATATGAAAAGTCTGTTTTAAGAAATTTTCGTAACTTTGCACTCTATGATTGCTAAAATCGCAGTATAAACCTAAACTAAAAATAAGTGTTATGAAGAATCAGTCTTTTTTCATGCGTCAGCTGAGAGCGTCGCTTGCACTGCTGGCTCTTACCTGTCCGCTTCTGGCTGTGGCCGAAGACGTGATTGTGGAAGACGCCAACGGCAACAAGCTGACCTACAGCTATGAGGAAGCCACTGGGCCTGCTACGCTGAAGGGCATCAATGCCTACGCTACCGATGCCAGCAAGTCCGGGCGGATCATCATTGCCGACCGCGTGACCGATGCCAACGGCAACAGCCATGTGGTGAAGTACATCGGCGGGTCGCTGTCCAACCGCTCGAAGATTGTCACCGTGAAATTCGGTGCCAACATCGTAGCCGTGGGCGGTCCCGACGGCCAGAGCAATAGTGCGTTCAACGATTGCGACCTGCTGGAGAGCGTCACCCTCAACGCCAACCTTGAGATTCTGGGCCGCTTTGCGTTCTATGGCTGTAACGTCCTGGAGAGTATAAACCTTCAGGCAGCCACGAAGCTGAAGAAGATGGACTATCGGTGCCTGGGCTACTGTCCGAAGCTCACCAGCGTCACCATTCCGGCATCGGTCGAGGAGTTTGGCAGTGAGCTTTTCTATTATTCCAGCAATCTGGCCAGCATCACGTTCAATGCCGTCAACGTGCCCGACAATTTCTATCGCAACGGGCGCAATCTGACCACCATCACTTTCGGTGCCGGGGTGAAGAGCATTGGCACTGATGCTTTCTACGACAACGACGGTCTTACCACCATCAACATCCCTTCAAGCGTCAGCGGACTGGTCATTGGCAAGGAAGCGTTCCGCGACTGCGACCAGCTGCGCACCGTCACGCTGCCCAAGGGCGTGGTGACACTGGGCGAGAGCGTCTTCTATGGTTGCGACTCGCTGCGCACCGTGACCATTGCCACGGGCAGCCAGCTTGACAGCATTGCCCGCTATGCCTTTGCCGAAAACTACAAGCTGCAGACCATCAACCTGGAGGCAGCCACGAAGCTGAAGCACCTAATGTACCGCGTGTTCTACGACTGCCGCGACCTGCAGGCCATCACCATTCCTGCATCGGTCATAGAGTTTGGCAACGAGTACTACGGTGCCAGTCTGCTGGACTATTGCAACAACCTGAAGACCATCACCTTCAACGCTGCCAACGTGCCCACCAATTTCTACCAGGGCGGCCAGCAGCTCACCACCATTAATTTCGGTGCTGGAGTGAAGAACATTGGCAACGGGGCTTTCTATAACAACGATGCCCTGACCACCATCAACATCTCCTCAAGTGCCAGCGGACTGGCCATTGGCAAGGAAGCATTCCGCGACTGCGACCAGCTGCGCTCCGTCACACTGGCCAAGGGCGTGGTGTCGGTGGGCGAGAGTGCCTTCTATGGTTGCGACTCGCTGCGCACCGTGACCATTGCCACGGGCAGCCAGCTCGACAGCATTGCCCGCTATGCCTTTGCCGAAAACCGCAAGACGCAGAGCGTCAACCTGGAGGCAGCCACAAAGTTGAAGCACCTCATGTACCGTGCTTTCTACCATTGCGACGAGCTGACCACCTTCACCATTCCCGCCTCGGTCATTGAGTTCGGCAACGAATACTACGGTTCCGACGTGCTGGGCTACGACCTGAAGATTGAGACCATCAACTTCCTGGCAGCCACCGTGCCCGACGGCTTCTACCGTTCCTACTACGACGGCAAGTTCACCACCCTGAACATCGGCCCGGGCGTGAAGCGCATTGGCAAGAATGCCTTTGCCGACAACTATTATCTGAAGAACCTGAACATTGACCCCAACGTGAGCGGCCTCGTGATTGGCGACCACGCCTTCTCAGAGTGCGACCGCCTGGACAACGTGGTGCTGCCTGCGGGCGTAGTGGGGCTTGAGACTGCAGCCTTCCGCAGTTGCGACTCCATCCATAACTTCACCTTTGCCGAAGGCTGTCAGGTCACCAGCATTCCCGTGGAGTGCTTCTACTACAACCTCTGTCTGCAAAAGATGGCCCTGCCCGATGCCGTGACGACCATCGGTGCCCGTGCCTTTGGCCATTGCCGTCAGATGACCGAGATAAGCTTCGGCACAGGGCTTGAGTCACTGCCCAACGACTATGACCTCTTCACCTATTGTAATGAGCTGAAGAAGGTCACCCTGCCCGGTGCGAACTATCCCTTTGTGAGCAGAATCTGGATGCCCGACGATGTGACCATCTACGTCAATGCCGGGCTGGCAGAGGAATACCGCACCAACGACTTCTCTAAGGAATACCACATTGTGGCCATTGGCGAGCAGAGCAACTTTGCCGTTACCACCACCGCAGGCGGTCAGCTGACCGACAAGATTACGGAGGACGAGGCCATCAACTTGCAGGAACTGACCATCAGCGGCCCCATCAACGGCACCGACATCAACTACCTGCACTCGTCAATGCCCAACCTGCGGGTGCTCAACCTGAAGAACGCCCGCATCGTGGCCGGTGGCGACAAGTACAACCAGTGGAATGTGGCAAAGAACGGTGTGGCCAGCGTAGAGTCATACTACGGCCCCTGGGAAACCGAAAACGACGTGGTGGGCTACGCTATGTTCTATAACATGCCTGCCCTGCAGAGCCTGACGCTGCCCAACGGCACGAAGAAGATAGGCAACTATGCCATGGCACAGGACCGCCGCCAAAACTTCAATTTGGCCGAGGTGGTGATTCCCTCTACCGTCACCGAGATTGGCAACTATGCCTTCTGGTATTCCGGCATCCGGCAGCTCACCGTGCCCAGCAGCGTCACCGAGTTGAAGCCCTACAGCTTCTGGCACTGCGAGAAACTGCAGAAGGCCACGCTGCCCGACGGCATTTACACCATTGGCAACTCGGCTTTCAGCGAGTGCTACGAGCTCACCGACGTGAACATCCCCTCGCAGGTGGTCACCATTGGCGAGCACGCCTTCTACAACAACCAGAAACGCGCTACGCCCGTGGTCATACCCAACACCTGTAAGACCATTGACTACCGCGCCTTCATGAACAACTATGTGGCGCCCAGCATTACCATTGGCAACAATGTGGAAACCATTGGCTCTGAGGCTTTCCGCGACTGCCGCATGATAGAGCAGGCCGTGCTGCCCGAGAGCGTCACCTCGCTGGGCGATGCGGTGTTCTATAATTGCGACTCGCTGCGCTCGTTCGCATTCCCGCAGACCATCAAGCAGGTGCCCGCCTGGACGCTACAGTACTGCGACGCACTGACCAGCGTCACGCTGGCCGATGGCACCACCACCATTGGCGAGGCTGCCTTTGCCGACTGTCCGAACCTGTCGTCCATCAACATCACTGGGCAGACTTCGCTGACCACCACTGGCAACTATGTCTTCGACGACACGGGCTTTAAGACGATGACGCTGCCCAACAGCATCACCGAGATGGGCTACTGCCCCTTCCAGAACTGCCATCAGCTGGAGAGCGTCAATGTGCCCACGGGCATCGACTATGTGCCCTACGACTTCTGCGAGAACTGTGAGAACCTGAAGACGGTGCAGATGCACGACGGCATACGCACCATTCGCCACGATGCCTTCCTGAACTGCAAGTCGCTGGAGAGCATTGAGCTGAACGAGCAGATCAGCAGCATTGAGTACAATGCATTCTATGGATGCGAGGCACTCCAGCTGCAGAAACTGCCCGATGCACTGACCTTCATTGGCGATGCAGCCTTCTATCAAACAAAGGCATTCACCGCCAAACTCACCATCCCCTCGGGCGTCACCCGCATTGACAACAATGCCTTCAACGGCAGCGGCCTCACGGGCGTCATCATGCCAGAGGGCATCACCACAATGGGAACGGGCATCTTTGCTCACTGCCTGTCGCTGAAGACGGCCCGCCTGCCGCAGGACATGAAGCGTGTCACCAACTATATGTTCCAGGAGTGCAAGGCATTGGATGGCATCACCCTGCCCGACAACCTGACAGAGATTGGCCATGCAGCCTTCGAAAAGAGCGGACTCACCAGCATCATCCTGCCCGACACCATCCAGGTGATTGAAAGCTATGCCTTCAGCAACACGAAGCTGACCACCTTCCGCGTGCCCGACGGCTTCACCAGCGATTTGGGCAGCTATGCGCTGGAGAACTGCAAGGAGCTGCGCTCTGTCTATTTCGGCCGCAACCAGGACTACAGCCAGTGGTCTTCGTTCACCGCCACCTACGGCTGCGACTCACTCAAGCTGATGCGTGTCTATGCCGGTACGCCTCCCAAGTCCGATACCTATAATAAGAGCTACCGCTTCAACTGCGTGCTGGAGGTGCCCGAAGATCAGGTGGAACTTTACCAGCAGGCAAACTTCTGGAAAGACTTCAAGGAAATCAAGGGCTTCTTCATGGGCGATGTGCTCAACGAGCTCGACTTTGCCGTGATGAAGCTGCTCTACGACAATCTGGACGGTGCCAACTGGACGAAGAAGTGGGATTTGTCGAACGACCACCACGCTGTGGGTAAGTGGAGCGGAGTGACCACCGAGAAGATGGGCGGCGCTACGTCAACCACCTACGCCATCACGTCCATCAACCTGGCAGACCAGGGTCTTGTGGGACAGCTGCCCGACTCCATCTTCCTGCTGCGCCGCCTGCAGTCTGTCAACCTGAGCAACAACGCACTGCAAGGCGACCTCGGCACCCTCCTGGCCAATCGTGACATCGTTGCGTCGACCGTCACCGAAGTCGACCTCCACGGCAACCAGCTCAAGGGCGACCTCTATCCCTTCCTGGAGCGTGTGCCCAATGTAACGAAGGTCGACGTGAGCTACAACCGCCTCACGGCCTTCTCCGAGGTGTTCCCCAATACAAAGCTCACCAATAATAACCTGTCGCGCGGCTATCAGTTCGTGGACTACAAGACCAGGGACGTGGTCGACGATCCCGACATGCCCGTCTCTGACATCACGCCGGGCATTCCTGCCGCCATCGCTGAGAACACGCTGCAGACCTACCGTCATGAGCGTGGCGACTACAACTACACCATCAGTTCGCTCTACCGCGTCTATGGCAATGGCAATGGCGGAACAAGCACCAGCGACTGGGAGCTGAAGAAGAACAGCGACGGCCTGTGGGATCTCTATGCCGACAACAACAACTACGTGCTCAAGGCTCCGAAGGGACAGCCTGTGGCCTACACAATGGGCGATCCGTACTGGAGCAAGATTACCTATATCGTGCGCTTCGACTGGCAGGATGGCGACGTGAATGCCGACCAGACCGTCGACGTGACCGACCTGCAGAGTGTGGTCAACTATGCTTTGAACGACCGCAAGACCAACGGCCAGATGTTCAACTATACTGCAGCCGATGCCAACAGCGACAAGGCCATCAACGTGGCCGACGTGGTGGGTTCGGTGGAATACATCCTGAACTACACGCAGCCGGAAGCACTCAGCTCGCGTATATATAAAAAGGTGTCCGACGATAGCCGTAACGTCCTCACGATGGACGAGAACGGTGTCGTGCTGAATCATGCCGACGAGGTGGCTGCCCTGCAGTTCACCGTCAGGGGCGTGCGCCAGGGACAGCTTAGGATGGGCGAAGAACTGAGCGGACGCTTCACAGTGGCCATGCGTCAGGTCGATGGTGGCGTGCGCATCGTGGTCTATTCACCCAGTGGCAACACGCTGGCAGCTGGCAGTCACCAGTTGCTCGCAAGTCTGCCTGCCGGTGCATCCCTCACCGATGTCTGCCTGAGCGGCACCGACGCCCAGCGCCTGGGTGTCAGCATGAATGAAGCCACCGCCGTACAGTTTGTTGATGCACTGCCTCAGCAGGCAGAGCGTGAGATCTACGACCTGAGCGGCCGCCGCGTCAACGCTGGCTGGGACAACCTGCCTCAGGGCGTCTACGTGGTGCGTGTGAATGGTAAGCAGTTTAAGGTTAAGAAATAAAAGAACAACGATATGAAATACCTCAGATTCAACCTATTGGCAGCACTCCTCTGTCTGGTAAGCTGCGGCATTACCGCAGCCAACGTGCTGCGCGTCGACTCGGTGAAATACCCGGCCGGCAAGACGGTGAGCCTGCCCATCATTTTAGAGAATCAGGCCGACATTGCGGGTGTGCAGTTCGACATCTCCGTGCCCTACGAGCTCGCCACCAACGACGATGGCAGCCTGGCCATTGAGTTGGCCGCCAACCGTGCGCCGTACCACATGGTAGCTGCCCGTAAGACGGGTACTTCCTGGCGCAGCTATACCGCTCCTTCGGGCAATGTGAGCCTGCAGTATCACAACTACCGAATCATGGTCTACAGCGACCAGAACCAGCTCATCCTCGACAATGAGGGCAAGTTGCTCACGTTGCAGATTCCCCTTTCGGGCGAACTGCCCAATGAGTCGCAGCTGCCTGTTGTGCTCATTGACAAGAGCGTGGTGCTTTCTGACCTTCAGAAGCAGAACGTGGTGACAGGACAGAAGAACGGCTTGATTACCGTTGAAGAGATTCCGCGTCCTGACCTGATACCGACGGACATTACCTTCAGTCCGTCGACCGTGAAGCCAGGAGAGAAGCTTACGCTGTCCTGGAAGGTGCAGAACATCGGCACCAAGCCCACAGAGGACGGCTGGAGTGAGCAGATTTCGCTGGTCACCGTTTCAGGCAACATCACCAAGCAGCTCACCACCGTCTATTATGACCAGACGCTTGCCGCAAAGGCTACTGTAGAGCGGACGGCCGAGATTGAGATTCCTGCCCTGCTGGGCCTCGATGGCATTTCAAAGGTGCAGGTAACGGTTGTACCTAATGAGAAGACAGGAGAGCATCCTTCCTTGCGCGACAACAACACAGCCTTGAGCGCAACGAATGTCACGGTGGGCAAGCGTCTCACCCTTGAGATGTCGCGTCTCAATGTCACCGAGAACGGCCGCCAGCGCATCACGGCCAAGTTGTCGCGCAGTGGCCGCTGGAACCAGAGCCGCACCTTCACGGTCTCGAAGAATCCATCTTCCGACACCCGTTTGCAGGTGCAGTCGAAGGTCACTATCCCTGCCAACCAGTCGGGTGTGGTGTTCTATATCGACGTGCAGGACAACGATGTGCTCGATGCTGACTCAGTGGTCGTCCTTTCCGTCTCAGGCGACAGCTATGAGGCAGCCACTGCCCGTGTGGTCATTGAGGACAATGAATATCCTGCCCTGACGGTCAAGTCCTCGAAGTCGGTTGTGAACGAGGGCGAGAGCTTCCAGCTTACGATTTCTACCGAGCGCATGTCGGTCACGCCCATCACTGTGTCGATTGTCAGTGAGGACACGAAGCGCTTCAACTATCCGTCTCAGGCTGTCATCCCTGCCGGACAGGAGTCTGTGACGGTCGATGTGAAGGCTGTCGACAATGATGTGCCCAATTTGGAACAGGCCAACATCTTCACCGTTTCGGCACCGAAATACAACAAGGGTGAGGCTACCGTCATCCTGAAGGACAACGATATGCCTGCGCTGACACTGACGCTGACACCCAACCAGGTGAGCGAGGCTGCTGGCCCCACAGCCGTTTCTGCTGTGCTGCGCCGCACCGGCAACACCACAAGTAAGATAACCGTGCGCATCAGCGACGACTCCAATGGTGGTCTGTACTACAACAACCGCTCCATTGAGATGGCTCGTGGCGTAGAGGAAGTCTACTTCAATCTCGGTCCGGTGGACAATGTCATCCAGGAAGGCGACCGTGTCTATCATGTCACCGCCGGTGTGTGGGTGGCATCGTGTAGCTGTGCAGCCTCTGGCGAACAGGCCGGAGCCGTGACCGCCCAGCTCACCGTGCTCGACAACGACGGTCTGTCGCTGGGTGTTACAACGGCTGCAAGCACCGTGAAGGAGGGTGGAAAGACCACGCTCACCATTCAGCGCAACACCACCGACACCGCCAGTCCGCTCACAGTGACGCTGAGCAGCGACTACGACAGTCAGCTGGTCTATCAGAAGACCGTCACCATTCCTGCAGGACAGCAGAAGACCACCGTTGAGGTCGAGTCGAAGAAAAACGACATCAGTGGCGACTCACGTACCGTTATCTTCACCGTCAGTGCCAGTGGCTATGCTTCAGGCACCTGCTTCCTGCTAGTCACTGACCAGACATTGCCCGATGCACGCATCACGGCGCTCAGCTGTTCTCCCGCTGAGGCCGTGGTTGGTTCAACCGTTACGCTGACTGCCACGGTGGTCAACGAGGGTGCCGCTCCGCTGGCAGCCGGTACGACCATTAAGTTCTACCGTCGCGGCCAGGGCGATGCCATCGGCACCATACGCACCGAGCAGGCCATCGCCGTCGACGGTTCGCTTGACATCGTGCGCCGTGTGACCCTGCCCGACGAAGTGGCTGAGCTCACCTACTACGCCGTGGTGAATGAGGGCAAGGAGCAGCAGGAGCTGGTCTACACCAACAACACCTCTCCCGACTGCAAGGTAAAGGCCACCTCTCCCTTCACCGCCACCGTACAGACCAACAAGAAGATCTACACGCAGGGCGAGAAGATTACCGTTACGGGTAGGCTCAATGGCGACCGTACCGCCTCTGCCAAGATTGACGTCTATTTCATCAACGATGGTGTCCGTCAGACCGAGGAAGTAATTACCGACATGGACGGCAGCTTCCAGCTCGACTGGGTGCCTTACGGTCTGACGGCCGGTCACTTCGTGGTGGGTGCCTGCTATCCTGGCGACAAGACCACCGAGGAACAGGCCACCTTCGATGTCTACGGTTTGCGTCGTGCTTCGCAGGGCTACATCACCGAGGATGTCATCCTGGGCGACACCCGCCAGGGCTTCATCGAACTGCTGAATCCCGGCAAGTTGCCGCTCTCTGGACTGAAGGCTGAGAAGCTCTCCGGCCCCGACGACGTGCAGATGGAGTTCGACCTTGCCTCTACGCTGGCTGGCAATGCCAAGACCACGCTTACCTACCGCATCACTGGCAGTGAGCCCACGCAGGGCAACAAGTGGGAAGAGCTCGTCACGCGAGTCACTTCAAGCGAAGGCGTGCAGCTCGACATCACCATCTATTATTACGGACGTGCCGCCAAGGGCAACCTGCAGGTGGAGTCCCACCAGCTCATCACCACCATGCTGAAAGACCAGGGTCGTGACTACAGTTTCATCGTGACCAACACGGGTCGTGGCAATACGGGCCGCATCAGCCTTTCACTGCCCGACTGGATGAGTGCCCTTACCGGCAGCACCATGCCTGGCATGAACCAGAACGACACCACCACCGTGGTGCTCCGCATGATGCCCAAGGAAACGATGCAGCTCAACGTGCCCGTGAACGGACGCATTGGCATCAACTGTGAGAACGGCAACGGCACCTACATTGACTTCAACGTCACGCCTGTGAGCGATGCCACCGGCACGCTTGTGGTCGACGTGACCGACGAGTACACCTATTATACCCAAGAGGCTCCTCACGTGAAGGATGCCCAGATTGTACTGCGCAATCCCGTGACGGGTGCCATGGTGGCTCAGGGCAAGAGCGGCGAGGACGGTAAGTGGAGCATGGAGTTGCCCGAAGGCTACTACCAGCTGAACGTCACTGCCGACAACCACGACTCCTACAAGAACAACATCCTCGTAGACCCCAGCCGCACCACAACCAAGGTGGTGAACCTCAGTGTGAAGGCTGTCAGCGTCAGCTGGGATGTGGTTGAGACCGAGGTTGAGGACGAATATGACATCGTGACCACGGTGAAGTATGAGACCAACGTGCCCGTGCCTGTCATCGAGGTGATCCAGCCCGACAAGGTCGACGCACCCAGTCTGGGCATGGGCGAGAGCCTTGTGTTCACAGCCGTGCTCACCAACAAGGGCCTTATCACTGCACAGAACGTCAGTTACAGCATTCCCGAGACGGCAGGCGACTACCGTTGGGAACCGCTTGTGGAGTGTACCGACTTCAATCTGGCCCCGCAGCAGAGCTACGTTGTTCCCGTCAAGGTGACGCGCATCGGAACGCTCGATTCGCGTGGCATGATGAAGGCCAGCAAGAAGGGCTGTCACACTGCCTCGCGCACCATCTACCAGTGGCCTTGCGGTGAAGACACCAAGGACGGCTTTACCGAGAAGACCATCCAGTACGAAGCCTGTCCGTCGTCTGGTGGCGGCGGTGGCGGCGGTACTGGTGGCAGTGGCGGCCCTGGTTCACCCAATGGCGGCGGCAGCACAGGCTATGGTGGCTTCGACTATGGCCAGCTGCTCAACGTGAAGTCCGACTGCGACCCCTGTAGCTTCAACAAGCTGAAGAGCGTTGTCGACTGTGGCCTCTCGTTCCTGCCTCACTTCGGTTGTGGCTATGGTCTCGGCTCCTGTGCCGGTGACCCGCAGTTTGGCAACTGGCGTTGGTGGGTCACCTGTGCCAACACGGTAGCTGGCTGCCTCACCTCGTTGTGTACCACCATGTCTATTGTTGCCCTCCCGTTCAGCTTTGGCAGCAGTGGCGTGCTCGCCATTTCCTGCGAAGCCATTGGCAACACGCTCAACGTGGTCAACTGCGCCATTGCAATGACCGAACCCTGCGAGAAGAAATCAGCCAAGAGCCGCATGCTGCGCCACCGCAGGGCTCCCATGATGATTGTTGAGGAAGATCCCGGCGAACCCAGCTACTTCACCCGTTATCGCCAGATGGCCACCATCCTGGCACAGGAGATGGGAGCCTACGCCGACTACCTCGTCGAGATTTTCGGCGACGAAGCCTGGATTCGTGAGACCACCGACCGTGAGATTGCCGACGTGCTCGATGCAACCCTCATGCAGCAGGGCACCATCGACCTGACCGTGATGCGTGCCGTGAAGCCCCAGGGCATCACCGAGGCACAACTCATTGCCTTCGTAGAGCGTCTGAACAACACCACCGACTACGAGCAGAACGGCATTGAGCATGAGAACCGCATCCACACCGAGAAGCTCCAAGGCTTCCGTGACCTGATGGATGAGGCTGAGGACAAGTCGCGTGAACTGGGCTATATGAACACCGACGACATGTGGTGGACGGAGAGCGGCATCTTCGACAAGGCATACAACAACGCCGACAACAGCGTCTGCACCACCATCACGCTGCAAATCAACCAGAAGCTCACCATGACCCGTCAGGCCTTCCGTGGCACGCTCACCGTGGGCAACGGCAGCAAGACCACGCCTATGGAGAACGTGAAGCTGAGGCTGAACGTGACCAACCTCTCCACTGGTCAGGTGGCCACCGCTCATGAGATGGAGATGCACACCGAGAGCCTTGTGGGCTTCACGGGCGACCTGCCCATGGACGCTGGCTGGCATCTGGGCACCGACAGCACCGGCACTGCCACCATCCTGTTCATCCCCACCAAGTATGCAGCTCCCGAAGTGCCTGTTGAATACTCCTTCGGCGGCACCCTCTCCTACGTCGATCCCTTCACTGGTCTTGAGGTCACCCGCGAACTCTATCCTGTGACGCTCACTGTGAAGCCTTCGCCAGAGCTTGACCTTACTTACTTCATGGAACGCGACATCCTGGGCGACAACGCCCTGACCGACGATGTTGAGCCCATGGTTCCCTCCGAGTTTGCCGTTATCTTCAACAACAAGGGCAACGGCGATGCCACCAACGTGCGCATGGCCACCGAGCAGCCCAAGATTATTGAGAACGAGAAGGGACTCTTGATTGACTTCGAGTTCCTGTCGTCACAACTCAACGGTCAGGACAAGGTGCTGGCCATGGGCAAGACCATTCCCACCGACTTCGGCACCATTCCCGCCCACACCCAGGCTTACGCACAGTGGTGGCTGCAGTGCTCGCTGCTGGGCCATTTCGTAGACTACGACATCAAGGCCACCCACGTGACCAGCTATGGCAATGAAGACCTGTCGCTGCTCGACCAGGTCACCATCCACGAGCTCATCCACGGCTTCACACCGCTCGGCCTCACGCCCAGCGGACTGCCTGAAGGCTCCGTCGACCGTGCCTTCCTTGTCAACGACGTGACCGACAGCGAAGACCTGCCCGATGCCGTCTACTTCACCAATGCCACGCAGGACGCCGTCCATGCCATCGGACAGGCCAGCGTGACCAAGGTCAGCGACACCGAGTACCATCTGGTGATGATGCCCACCGATGCCGGTTGGAGCTACGGCTCGCTGCTCGATCCCACCGTGGGCAAGCAGAAGCTCATCAAGATCACCCGTCAGAGCGACGGTGCCGAACTGCCCATCGACAATGTCTGGCAGACTGGCTGGACCATCCGCGACGGCCATGACCCCGTCAAGGATGCCCGCCTGCACTTCGTGGCCAACATGCCGATTGCCGGTGAGACCTTCGTGCTCACCTTCGCACCGAAGCCCTCCGTCGAGCTGGCCGTGCTCACCATTCAGGGCCATCCCGCTGCCGGTGTGCTCCAGACAGAGCCCCTGAAGCAGCTCACCGTGACCTTCAACAAGGACATCAAGGCCGAGACCTTCACAGGCGAGGACATCACCCTGGCCTGCCAGGGCGTGCAGCTCGACACCAAGCAGATTCAGATCGTTCCCGAGAGCGACCGCCAGTTCAAGCTCGACATCTCCGCCATCAGCGGTGCCGACGGCTACTATGTGCTCACCGTGCAGACAGCCACCATCACCGACTGCGAAGGCTTCGAGGGCTCTGTGGGCAAACAGGCCACCTGGGTGCAGTATGCCGGTGGCAAGGTCAACCTTCTGCTCACTGCCCAGCCTGCCGAGGGCGGCACCGTTTCTCCCGCTTCGGGCGGCTACGACTTTGGCCAGCCCGTCACCCTCACCGCCACGGCCAACGAGGGCTACGACTTCCAGAAGTGGACTGAGGGCGGACAGACCCTGACCGAGCAGCCCTCGTTCAGCTATACTCCGCAGGGCAGCACCTCGCTCACGGCCGTCTTCACCCCGAAGTACTACGACGTGACCGTCACCACGGGCGACGTCGTGGGTGGCACCATCGAGGGAGGTGGCACAGGCCGCTATGCCTACGGCACCGTGATGACCCTCACCGCCAAGCCGCTGCCCGACTTTGAGTTCACCGGCTGGTACGTCAACGATGTGAAGCAGCCCGGCACCGACAACGTGCTGAACTACACCGTCACCCAGCAGGCCACCGTCAAGGCAGTCTTCCGCGAGCTGCCCTACGGCGTTCTCACCGGACGTGTGACTAATGCCCACGACGACCTGCCCATCAAGGGTGCCACCGTCACCCTCACCAAGGATCAGCTGGTCTATACCACCACCACCGACCAGTTTGGCCGCTACACCCTGCAGGTGGCCGACAAGACGCTCACCTACGACGTGTCCTGCCAGGCCGAGGGCTTCATCTGGAGTCCCACCTCCCAGGTGTGGTTCACCAATGGTCAGCAGACCAAGAACTTCGCTCTGCTGCCCGGTGCCACCGTTCAGCTGCCCGACGACGGCATCTGCACCTTCTCGCCTGTGGTCGACGTCGATGTCACCGACCTGAAGGTCGAGGCCTGGTACGTGTCGCGCTTCGATGCCCAGACCTTCGTGCTCACCAAGCTCACGGCAGGCACCGTGAAGGCTGGCGAGGGACTCATCCTCGTGGGCACCAGCGATGCTGACCGCATTGACCTGAGCGAGGCCGACGGCGCCACCTCCATCAGCGGCAACCTGCTCATCGGAACAGGCTCCACTCCCTACACCGTGACCACCGACAACATCTACGTGCTGCGCGAGGCCGCCAACAGCCGCAGCTTCCGTGCCGAAGCCCCGACCAACACCCGCTTCATGCAGGCAGCCAAGGGCATGGTCATCCCCGCTGGAAAGGCTTACTGCCAGTACACCATGTCAGGCGGCCAGCCCGACGAGATAGGAGTCATCTGGGGTGAGGCCGACCTCATCGAGGCCGTGAAGGCAGCCATGAGCGATTCCAACGCACCTTACTACGACCTGCAGGGACGCCGCATCTACAAGGTCGACGCACCCGGCAAGCTCCATGTGGTGAAGGGCAAGAAGATTCTCGTTCCGCAAGAGTGATTCCACAGCTGAGCCTCAGTTGGATTCCAACCGAGGCTCAGTTTCCACACAATGAAGGCTCAGTTGCAGTGCAGCTGAGCCTTAGTTGTAAACGATTGAATGTCAGTTATTTCAGACCTGCCTTCAAGCCGCGTATCACCGACGAAGTAAAGCCCGCATGCTCCATCTCGTTCAGTCCCTTGATGGTCACTCCGCCAGGTGTCGTCACCAGGTCGATGGCCTGTTCGGGATGCATGCCGCTGGCCTGCAGCAGGCGCACGGCACCCAGCATGGTCTGCATCACAATGTCCTTGGCCTGGTCGGCCTTGAAGCCCAGCTCCACCCCGCCTTCGCTGGCAGCGCGTATGTAGCGCATGGCGTAGGCAATGCCGCACGAGGCCAGCGTGGTGCCTGCTGCCAGGTGTTGCTCGTCCGTCAGCAGCACCTGTCCCATGGCCTCAAAGATGCCCTTCACCTGCTCTATGTGCTGAGGCTGCACCCCCGCACACGGCACGATGAATGTCATTGAAGCCAGCTGGGCAATGGCAATGTTGGGAATGACCAGGAACAGCGGCGGGCACTCAGGCAGCCACTCGCGCACCTTGGCCGACGGCACTCCGGCGGCAATGACCACCAGCACCTGTTTCCTGGCATCGAGCACCGGGGCAATGCCTTTCAGCACCGTCTCTACCAGCCACGGCTTCACGCATACCATCACCACGTCGGCCCCCTGTGCGGCAGCCTGGTTGTCGGTGGTCACGCTCACCCCCATCGTTGCAAACCTGTCGACCACCGCCTGCACGGGGTCGCTCACAGTAATGTCCTCATTGCGGAAGGCGTCCGACCGGACCATTCCTTCCACGGTGGCACCACCCATGGCGCCAGCACCAATCATTGAAATCTTCATCATCTCGAATAATTATTCCGTCTGCTGCAAAAGTACTCATTTTTCCCCATTCTGCAAAGAAAAAAACCTAAAAGGCGAAAGGCGAAAGGCGAAATCTTCGCCTTTACGCAGTTTTA
>CAMZBS010000044.1 GCA_947304695.1 uncultured Prevotella sp. | reverse complement strand
TGTAGTCATTGACTGTAAGGAACTGGACTACATCTCCAGTAGCGGTCTGCGCATTATTTTCGGTATTTTCAAGCACACGCGTAGCAACGGACACAAGGCTATTCTGAAGAACCTGTCTGACGCGGTGCTGGAGGTCTTTAGCCTCAGTGGATTCCTGCCGCTGTTTACCCTGGAAAAGTAAAAAGGCATGTCGCCCGTGAACTATCGATTGATGCTCACGAGCGACATGTAGAAGATTCTTATAACTGATACTCCAGCATGACGAAGGAGTAGGGGGCCAGGTCAAGTGTAAACTTCTTCTGGGCCTTGATGGTCTCCGTCTGTGGCTGGATGGGCTGTGCCTCGTAGTTGTTCTCATCGTCGGGCTTTCCGGTGATGACGGTCTTCGTGGCCGTCTTCTTGATGCCGAAGCGGCTGAGGTTGACGTTCACTTTCTTGGCCTCTTCGCCTGCGTTGCAGAGCTTGACGTAGAGACGGCGCGTCTTGGTGTTGAGCACTACCGACTGATCCTGTAGGTTACCGCCATTCTGACCTTCGGGCAGCCCCTGCCAGCGTGTGGCACAGTCGGGGTTCTCGATGGTCACGCAATCACCGTAGTACTGTCCGGCACTCTGCCCGAAGAGCTGCTGCACGTAGTAGCTGCAGGTGAGGTAGGGGCGTTCGTTGTCGAAGTAGATGAGGTCGGGGTTCCAGTTGGTGTTGGTCTTCTTGGCAAAGAGCGGTGCGTAGCTGGTCATGCATACCACGTCGCCGTTGCGCTCGACATGGAGCAGGTAAAGACCCTCGGCCAGTGCGTCGATGAGCTTCTTGTCCTTGGCGGCATACTCTCCGAGATAGACCTTTGTCTTACGGTCGCGCGGATAGCTGTCGTATTGGCGGCTGCTCATGAAGTAGTCACGCGGCTCGTAGTAGTGCTCGTCCAGGATGGGCATGCCCAGTTCGCCGGCCAGCTTCCAGCCTTCCTCAAAGTCGGGGTTGCCGGGATGTGAGCCGGGGCCTGCCGTACCTACGATGACGATTTCAGGATGTGCCGCCATGATCTTCTCGTACATATACTTGAAACGCTCGCAGAACTCAGGCGAGATCTTCTCCTCGTTGCCGATGCCTAAGTATTTCAGGTTGAAGGGTGCGGGGTGACCAGCCTCGGCACGCACGCGTCCCCACTTGGTGGTGACGTCGCCGTTGGCCCACTCAATGAGGTCGAGGGCATCCTGTACCCACTCGTCCATCTCGTCCATGCGCACCACGTCCTGTGCCTGCGTGGGCCACATGTTCCAGCCGCCGTTGGTGCCTTGGCAGCTCACGCCGCAGGGCAGGATGGGCACGGGCTGCATGCCGAGGTCTTCGCAGAACTGGAAATACTCGAAGTAGCCCAGCGACATGGACTGGTGGTAGCCCCAGGTGTTCTTCAGCGGGCGGCGTGTCTCCTTGGGGCCGATGGTGGTCTTCCAGCGGTAGGTGTCCCAGAAGCCGTCGCCGCCACCGTGGACTACGCAGCCGCCGGGGAAGCGCATGAACTTGGGCTGGAGGTCGGCAAGGGCCTGGGCCAGGTCTTTGCGCAGGCCGTGACCCTTATAGGTGTCCTGTGGCATGAGCGAGACAACGTCGAGGTCGATGTCGCCCGTGGTCAGGACGAGCAGCTGCAGGGCTGCCTTCTTGCAGTCGGCATTGGGGGTGAGGGTGGCCTCGTACTTCTGCCACACACCGGCTCCGGCACTGATGATGGCCTCGGCCAGCAGCTTGGGGTCTTTGCCCCAGCCCTGCGGCTCGACGAGAGCCACGCGCACCTGCTTGGCATCGCCCTTGATGTTGCGCATGAAGGCGGAGAAGTCGTAGTTGGCACCGGCCTTCACCGAGATGCCGTCGAAGCCATCGTTTTCGAGGCCGAAGCCGCGCCAGCCCTTGTAGTCATAGAACTCTCTGGTGCGCTCCACATGCAGGCGCATGTAGGTGGGGTTGTTGGGGTGGATGCTTTCGCTCATGCGGGCTTCGGCATAGCCCAGCGAGTGGCCTGGGCGTATGCTCTTCCAGGCGGTGCCGGGGCCCCAGCCGTCGCGCTCGGAGGGGTTGAACTCGAACGAGCCGTTCTGCAGGAGCTCGGCATAGAGGCCGCCGTCGGCAGAGTTGTTGATGTCCTCGAAGAAGATGCCGACGAGTTCGTCGCTGATGGCCTTGCCGCCCTTGGGGGCGGTCATGGGCTTCTGGGCACTGACACCCAGCGTGGCTGCCGCAAGGAGGGCAGCGAGGGTTGTACGTTTGTTCATTTCCTTTCGTTTAGGTTTTTGTTGTTTGTTTATGTTGGGAGTTTTATTTGTTTAAGATTTCGAGTATTTCCTTCTGAAGCTTGTCGGCTGTGGTCTCGTCGTTGAAGAAGGTCACGGCCAGGGTCTTCTTCTGCCGGTTCATGTTCACGTCTTCCACACCGTCGAGGGCCAGTGCCTCGTCGAGGGTGTCCTGGGTGACCGCTGCTTCGGGCACGTTGAAGAAGGCGTAGGACACCTTGGCTCCACTGTAGTAGTTCACAGGGGTGAAGCCCAGGGAGATGATGGCCTGGCGGATGACATCCTTGCAGGTCTTGTTGGCATCGTAGCGAATGAACATATAGTGCTTGTCAAGGTGGGGCCCCATGCTGTCAACGCCTTCAATCTGGCTCACCCGGTCCATGATGGCCTGGGCGTCGGCCTCGGTGAGCATGTCGTCCATGCGCTGGCCGAAGCCCCGTCGGATGACATCGGAGGGGTCGTAGGGCGAGGGTGCAAAGCGGCCCGTGGCCTTGAGGCGCGACTGGATGGAGTCGGCACTGGTCAGGGCTGGGTCGAACACAATGGTGGTGGTGCGGCGCTCCAGATTGCTCCTTACGCTCTCAATGCCTTTCTCCTGTCGGACGGCCACCATCACCTTATGGGCACACTCGTCGCACTTCATGCCCTTGATGCGCACGGTAATGGAGTCGCTGGCCATGGCTGCCGTGCAGCCCAGGAGCAGGAGGGAAAGAATCATTTGTCGTTTCATATCTCGTTTGTTTTAAATATCACTTGTTGCTTCAATTGAAAATGCCCAGGGTCACGCCCACCGTCTTGCGGTCAAGATGGTTGTGGGTGCGAAGGTAGTCGCCGTAGGCTTTCACATACCAGTTGGACTTCACCTGCTTGATGGTCAGGGGGAAAAGATATTTCACTTCAAGATGTCCTTGCAGGTAGTTGGCCCGGTAGTAGTCCATGTCGGGCAGCAGCACCTGCTGGGCGTAGGGGGTGGTGTCATCGGCCAGAGACAGCTCGGTGTTCTGGGCAAAGTGGTAGTTCAGGGCGGCATCAATCCACAGGCGGCTGCCCAGCAGCGACTTGCCACCCTCGGCGGTGATATTGAAGTGACCGTACTTCAGCGACGACTGGGGCATCAGACGGCGGTTCTCAGCCGTGTTCAGCGAAAAACGGGCACCGGCATAGGCAGTTGTCTTCTGCTGGTCGGTGAAGTGGGCGCGGTAGTGGAACGAGCCTTCGAGCAGTTTCACCTGGTAGCGCTTGCGGTATTCAATGAGCGTCTCGTAATGGTAGGACGTAAGGCCGGTCTCGGCATCCTTGGTCTGCATGCGCTGCTGCTTGTACTCGTCGGCGTAGGCTTGTTCGTAGCCGATGGTCAGGTCGAGCTGGTGCAGGATGCTGGCAGACTGTATGCGGTTCTTGCTGCTGAAACGGTATTTGTAGTCGGTGAAATGGCCGGGCTCGTGCTTCTCGTCTTCAAGCACGTCTTCAGACCCACGCTCAATGCCAATGCTGTTGAGGCTGTTGAGGGCATCGTGGCGGTAGTTGTAGGTGAGGTTGGCGCCGAAGCGGTGGTCCACCCACTCACGGCCAAAGCCCTTGTAGCCTCCAGTGCTGCCCGTAGCGGCCTCCATGCCCAGAAGCAGGTAGTAGACAATGTTGGGGTCGTTCTGCACGGTCTGGATGTTGGGAATCTTCTCCTTACGGCGGTGATAGTTGCCGTCGAGGCCGAAGGTGTGGCTGCCCGAGGTGTAGGTCAGCGACGGGGTGAGCTGATAGTCGAGCAGCTCGGAGCGGGTGCGGGGGTCGCGCAGTCGGCTCAGATCGGCCACCTTGTAGTCGAGGCGCAGACCAGCCGTAACACCCCATAGGGGGCGTGTGCCAATGGCGGCGGTGAGGTCGAAGGCCTGCGTGTCGTACTTACCGGCAATGCTGCTGGCAGGGATGAAGGGGTCGCTGTTGTAGGGGCGCATCACGTCGCACCAGGCGCGGTTCTTCACACGGTCCATGTCGAACAGCATGCGGCCATAGCCCGTCAGGAAATGGCCTATGCGCTGATAGCGTTCGGTCAGGAAGTTCAGCTGGTTCTGCTGGCTCTCCTCCTGCACACGGCGGTAGTCGCCGTCGCGGTGGATGAGGTCGAACTGGGCAAAGCCTCGGTTGCTGGTAGAGTCGTACCACAGTCCGGCTGCATTGTCGGTGGTGCGCCACAGCTGGGTGGCGTCGGCATAGCGGTACTCGCCCTCCTGGGCTACTGCCGCTGCCAGGATGAAACTAAGAAATGAAAACAATATAATAGTCCTTCGCATCTCTATTCACTTTTCGTAATTCATTATTCACTTGTCACTTATCTCATCGTATTGGCGCGGCTTGATGGTGGTCGATACCTGGAAGTCGTTGCCGGAGTTGTTGGTGTCGATGAGCAAGCGGTGGCCGTCGGTGCCCGTGCGCTCCGAGGTCTTACGGTAAACCACCTCGCCAGAGCGTCCGCTGGCGGCAGTGATGTTGATGTAGCTGGCATCAATGTCGGGGAAAAGGCGCTTGGCACTCACGTCGGGGCCTGTGCCCGACTTGTTGGGCAGGCACTCCACACCGTCGAGGATGACACGCTTGGGGCACAGCAGGAACTCGAAGCCCTTGGTGTCGGTGTTGGGATAGCTGTAGGTCTTCTTCCACGTGTTGATGTCCTCGTCGGTCTTGATGATCACAACGCCGCACAGGCCGTTGGTCACAATGTTCATCCACGAAATGTTCTTATAGATGGAGAACAACTGCTGCAGGGCAGGAACATCGGGGTTGTTGGTAAACTTCTTGCCGCTGGCGTCCTTGGCCTCGAAGTCGGCACCGCTCAGGTCTGACTCCATCGAGGTGTTGTTCTGGGTGTGGTCGATGGCACTGTTGGCAATCACCACGGTCCCACCAGGAGCCACCCTGAATGCTGTGTTGGCAGGAATGCGGAACAGCTGCTTCAACAGTATCACCGAGTCGGCATGCTGCTCGTGCAGGTTTTCAAGCGTATAGGGCTGTGTGCTCTCCGATTCGGTCAGACCAATGTAGAGGCCAGCCACGTCAACCGTGTCGTTGGCCTGGTTGTAAAGCTCCAGATAGGTTCCGGCATCATAGTTGCGGTTGTTGTTGTCCTTTGAGGTGGCATAATAGATCTTGCCGATGATGATGTCCTGATTCTCGGAGGCCAGCATTGGGAGGACGATGTCCTGCCCCTCGGTAATCTTCTGGTTGGCAAGGCTTCCCGAAACGGTTATCTTGTGGACATCGTCGAGGGTGGTGACCGCACCGCCTGTCATAGCTACGAAATCGTCGTGGCTGAGCTCCCAGGCTGCGGAGATGTTGTAGATGTTGGGCGTGAGCTGGCTGAAGGTGGCCTTGCCCATGGCATCGGTGAGAACCGTGATGGTCTGGCCTTCGGTCTTCAGGGTGACGCTCCTTCCGGCCATGCTGCTGGCGTCAACGAACTTGTCGGGCCGCTGCAGGGTAATGGTAACAGGGCTGCCGATGGGGGTTGTGGCGTCATCGAAGTCGGCACAGGATGCCAGTGCCAGAAGTGCTGTCAATAGGAATGCTGTCTTTCTCATTGCGCTCATAGGTTCAGGTAAAGTTCGGCTCCGAAAGAGAAGGTGCCGGTGTTGCGTTGTGTCAGTGTAGAGGTCTTGTTGCCTGTAAGGAACGGCTCATAGAAGAGCGCATTGTTCACATAGAGAGACAAGCCGCCCATGCGTCCCAGTTCCTTGGTCAGGCGGACTGACGTGTTCCAGGTCACAGGACTCTTGGTGGGGTCGTTGTCGTTGGTGACGCGAGCCATCTTGCTGATAGACATCGACTCCTGGTCGGAGGGGGCTGTGGCATAGTACATGGCATCCATGCCCAGATAGCCGTTGAGCATGTCGGGGGTAATCTCATGGTAGACCACGTCGCGGTCTATCCAGCCGATGGGGTCTTTGTCGGCGGTGTAGCTCCAGGTGGAGTTGTGCCAGATGACCTGTGCGGTGAACGAGGCGACCATGTGCAGCTGTGGGATATGGGTCACGGCACGCAGCGTGGTGACAAAGCGGCGGTAGCGGCTGAAGTCGCCGCCTGTGGGATAGACAACCTTGAAGGGGGTCAGGTTCAGACCTTTGGCATAGCTGGTAGGCACGTTGCTGGGAGTGCGTGAGTCCATGTCGGTGCTCCAGGTCTTGGTCTCGCTCCATGCTCCGCTGAGGTAGAAGTTGGTGCGAAGCGGCTTCACCTCACCTAAGTCGATGTCGAACTCAATGCCCTTGTTCACAGTGGTGTTGGTATTGCCAATGCGGCCCGTGGTGATGAAGTATGTGTCCTGACGAATGGGACTGCTGGGGTTGACGGCGGTAGGCTGGCCGGGTGTGAAGATGAGTCCGCTCAGGTTGTCCTTGTCCAGTTGCGAATAGTACACGTCGGTGGTGTAGGTCAGGTATTCGGTCACGCTGCCGAAGCCGTTGGGGGTCTTGTCCCGGTAGGCCAGCAGGCTGATGGTGCGATTGCCGGGCAGCTTGAAGTCCAGGCCCACTTCAACCTTGGTGGTCGTGGCGTTCTTCAGGTCTTTGGAATATTCCACCTCATAGACATGGGTGTGATAGTTCACGATGTTGGATTCAGGTGCCGTCTGCGAGAGATAGGCAGCCGTCACGTGGTCGTCGTATTTCTTGTCGGGATAGAGGTAGCCCAATGTGGGGGTCTTGGCGTTCATGCCGATGCCAGCCCGCACGTCGAGCCATTTGGTCACCGAGAAAGCTACGTTCACTCGGGGCGACAGGGCCGTGGTGGCCACATCGGCAAAGGGCTGCATGGCTGTCAGGCGCAGACCGGCTCCGATGCGCAGGCGGTTCACCTTATTTATATTATAGGTGAACTGGTCTTCGGCAAAGGCTGCTATCTGATGCAGTCCGGGAATGTCGTGGAAGGGACGGGGGCGGGTGCCGTCGTTCGGGTGGTAGGGATGACTCTCGTCGGCGTTGTAGTAACCGTCGGCATTGTTCCAGTCGTAGTGATAGTCGGCACCAACCTTGAAGTGCTGGATGGTCTTGCCATAGCGCAGGAAGAAGTCGTCGGTAATCTTGGCAAAAACATTGCCAGGACGGCTTTCAGTGATGCCAGTGGCCAGGTAGGAGCCGTTGATGTAAGCCACATTGTTGTAGCCCGTCTGCATGGCAGTGACGATGTCGGTGCGCCCGCTGGTGTTGCCCACAAACGAGGTGTTGCGGTTGTCGGTCTGGGTTAGGTTCAGGCCGATGGTGTATTTCAGGGAGCGTGCCAGCGGCTTGTCTAACTGGATGCGACCGTTGTGGGTCAGACCGATGAGGGTTGTCTTGTTCTTGCTCTCAGTACCGTCTTGCTGGGCATCGGGGTCTTGGCCGCTCCAGTCCTTTGACTGCATGAAGCGCACCTTGGTGTCGGTGTGCCAGCGGCGACTGATGTCGTAGCCGTAGCCCAGGTTCACGCTGTAACGGTCGAAAGAGCGTGTCTTCATACGGGGGTCGCCCCATGCCTTAGCGTAGTCGGCACTTACGTTGAACACACCGGCTTTGCCCAGATTAAAGCCTTTTCCTAACGACACGTTCTGCAAACCGGGATTCACCTTGGCCTTGAACTGATAGGGGGTGACGCCAACCTTTGAATGAACGACGACCAGTCCTGATGTCAGGTCGCCATATTCGGCCGACGGAATGCCGCGAATCACCTCCACATTGTCAATGTCGTCGGCAGGAATCTGGCGAAGGTCGGTACCAGCGAAGGTGGTGGCTGAGAAACTACCTGCACTCAATGCTCCGTTGTTTGAGAGGGGCATGCCGTCGACAACGACACTTGAACCCAATGCTGAGGTGTTGTTGTTTACCAGGGTGCGCAGTTGCAGGTTGGCGGCTTGTGTCAGGTCGTGGTTGCCCATGAGCATTCCGGGAAGGAGCTGCATCACGTCGGCCAGCGACGTGGCCTGCAGGTGGTCAATGGCCTGACGACCTATATAGTTGCTGGTCGAGGCACCGCTCTCTTTCTGGCGTGCCACGACCCGCACCTCTTTCAGTGCCAGCGACGAGG
The DNA here is from genome assembly GCA_947304695.1 of uncultured Prevotella sp. The sequence goes on along the minus strand of CAMZBS010000044.1, from coordinate 8,466 downwards.
GCTGCATGGCAAAGGTCAGTTGCAGGTCTTTACTTACCTTCAGCTTGGTCTGTATGGGTTCGAATCCCACATAGCTGACAAGAAGTGTGTATTCACCGTCGGGCACGTTCTTGATGACGGCCTTGCCGTCGGCATTGCTCACTGCCATAGCACCAGCAGGTTGTAGCTGAATGGTTGCCATGACAATAGCTTCGCGGGTGGTCTTGTCTGTGATGCTGATGCTGATGCTGTGGACTCCACCTTGTGCAAACACGGGTGGAATGTTCAGCCAGAGCAGCAGCGCAATAAGGAGGCTAATGTAGTGTTTTTTTTTCATTCTTAATCAGTGCTTATTTGGCTGTAACCCTTTTGTCGCGAATCAGTTTGATGCGGTCTTTCAGGTCTTGGTAGTGCAGCGCGTTGAGGGTGGTACTGCCGTCGGCCTGCTGCTTCACATAGTCCTCAATCTTGCCAAGGTGCTGCAACAGGTAGAGAACGGCATCGCTGCTTGTGGCACGCTGGTTGGATGGGGTCTTTTCAGGCGCATTGATGAGATTGCCCAGTTCGTCAAGATAGATGCGCTGCAGGTTGCGGCGCATGGCGTTCTTCCAGTCGCTGGCATCGGCTATGGGCTTCCACACCTGTTGGAACAGGTCATCAAGATATTCATCGGCAGGGTAGGGCTGACTGCTGATGGATGACTGGTTGCAGAGTGTGTTGAGCAGGTAGCCGGTGAGCAGGCGTCCCACTGTGTTCTCTAGCAGTGATGTATGACTGCTTGACGGGTTCATGCCCACCTTATTTATAATATGGCTGGGATAAAGCCATTCAGGGGCATCGAAGATGTTGCGGCCAATGTAGGCTACGGCTTCCTTCTGGCGGCTCTTGGGCACGGTGACCACAGGCTCCTGTCCGGGCACGTTGTTGCGGTAGGTGCCGCCAATGTTGCGCATCACGTGGTTGCGATAGCGGTTGAACTGACTGATGATCTCATTGTACATCATACCCAGATCCTCATACTGGTCGTTGTCCTGCTTTGTCCACTGGGGCAGGTTCTCCATGACACGCTTCAGGTTCTTGATGCCATATTCTGAGGCGGCCACGCTGTTGTCACCCAGGTCTTCGGTCTGGGCACGCGGGTCTTCGGCATTGCCTTCACCTCCTATCCACCACAGGCGGCGGTTCTGGCGCAGCACTTCGCTCGTTTCCTTCATGAGCTGCTCCTTCTCAGCAAACTCGTCCTTGAACTCAGGGCGCCACTGGTAGCCCCACTTGATGGCCCACTTGTCGTAGTCATTGATGCGGGGGAACAGGCCTTTCTCCGAGATTTTGTCCTCGGGCTGTGCCACATAGTTGAAGCGGGCATAGTCCATGATGCTGGCCGTATGGCCGTGGGCTTCGACCCACGCCTTGTCGCGCAATTTCTCAACGGGAGTGGCATTCGAGGCACACATGTTGTGGCGCAGACCCGAGGTGTGGCCTACCTCATGCGACGATACGAAGCGGATGAGCTGTCCCATGAGCTTGTCGTCGAACTTCATCTGCTGTGCATGCTTGTCCAGCGGGCCGCACTGCACCATGTACCATTTTGTGAGCAGGTTCATCACGTTGTGGAACCAGCAGATATGTGCCTCGATAATCTCTCCGGAACGTGGGTCTACAATACGTGGCCCGTAGGCATTCTCAGTCTCTGAGGGCAGATAGCGCAGAACCGAGAAGCGGGCATCGTCGAGACTCATGTTGGGGTCGTCCTCAGGCCAGTCCTTGGCCACGATGGCATTCTTGAACCCCGCAGCCTCGAAGGCCACGTTCCAGTCGTCGATGCCTTGTTTCAGGTAGGGAATCCATTTCTTCGGCGTAGCAGGGTCGATGTAATAGACAATCTGTTTCTCAGGTTCAGAGAGTTTTCCTGCTTTGTAAGCCTTCTTGTCCTTGGGCACCAGACGGTAGCGTGAGATAAACGACTCATGCTGGGCTTTGGTCTGGTCATCGCTGAACTGCCGGAAGGTGTTCACGAAGTAGCCCACACGCTCATCCCAGATACGTTTGCGCATGGGGTCACGGGGCAGCAGCACCATTGAGGTGTTGAAGCCCATGGTCACACTGCCGGTCTTCGAGGCTGCCGAGGCTGCAGGTGTACTGCCGTAGGTGCGCGTAGTTACAATTTCAATATTGGTGGGAAACACCTTCATCGTATCAATAAAGGTGCGGTCGGCCTGCAGTCCACCCAATTTCAGTGTGGTCCTGGCACTTGACTGGAAGCTGAACAGGTTGTTGTCCTGCTTGAACAAGTTGGTCACCTCAATGAGCCAGGCGTCCTTCTCCTTGTTTTGTCCGATGATTTTAAACGACATGACCATGGGGTCGATGGTTGACTTCTCCAATGTGCGGGCAATGTTGTCCTTCTCGTCGGCCAGGTAGCTCAGTACATACTGGCGCATGAGCATGGTCTTGTCATCACGTTTCTCGAAGTACACGGTGCTGTTGGTCACCTCTTCTCCGGCATATTTGCCAAAGTCCTGTGGTACGGCAGTAAAGCGGGTGACGCAGAGCAACAGGCGTCCCAGCATGTCGTCGGGCACTTCGAAATAGTACTTGTCCTCAATGTGGCGCATCGTGAACAGACCCTTCAGTTCGGTACCCCCTTTCTTGATCAGTTTTTCATATTCCGATTCCGGCTCCTTCTTCTCCGCTTTCTTCGCCTTCAGCGTGTCAGCTTTCAAAGTGTCTGCCTTCAAAGAGTCAACCTTCAAGGTGTCTGTCTTCAACGTGTCTGTCTTCAATGTGTCGGCCTTCAGTATGTTGGCCTGTGCTGCGGCACTCATGGACACCGCCAGCATCATCATCAGTATCTTTTTCATATAATAGGATTCTTCTACTTATCACTTCTATGAGCCAATGCGGCACCAATGGCCGTACAGAACTCGGAATACTTTGGAATATGGAAACGCACACCGTAGAGCTTTTCCAGCGAAGGGAATATCTCCTTGCACTGGGGAAGCAGCGTAAGGTTGCCTATGAGAACCATGTCGCGGCAGTCAGTACCCTGTGCGGCCAGCACGGCTGCCGAGCCGATGGTCTGTAGTACCATGGCAATGATGCCTGCGGCAATGTCTTCTTTGGGTGCATCACTCTTCGCACGGGCAAAGATGCTGGCTGTAGCCTCCATAGGCAGTCCGGGCAGCGGTTGGGCCGAGATGTCGCCTATTTGCAGGTTGATGTGCTTGATGTCGCCCTGCATGGCTAAGGCTGACACCTGTTTGATGTCGTTGGTTCCCAGGCAGATGCGCGACAGACCCTGAAGAGTTCCTCCACCTATGCCGATGCCGCCAATATGTTGCATGTCGTCACCATGACACATGACAAACGAGGTGCCTGTGCCCATTGAGACCACGATGGCGTGATCCAGATGTGACTCGTAGCGGGCACCCAGTGCGTCGGCAATAAACTCGTCGGTCTTGGTGGTGGGTACTCCGTAGACGTCGTTCTTCACGTAGGCGGCACCCACACCCGTGAGCATCACATGATCCACATCGTCAAGCGCAATGTTCACTTCATGCAGATATTTACCAAACGCTCCATAGAGTGAGGTGATGGGGTCTGCAGCCGTAATACGGATAGGGGCGACAACCTTGCCTCCGCGCAGACCTACAATCTTTGTGGTCGAGATGCCCACGTCGATTCCGATAATTATTCCCATGTTTTTTCTATAGTTTTGTTTTAGGCCGCAAATATACTGAAAAAAAATAATATAAATGTGTAATTTGGGAGAATTAACGTAATACGGCCTTAATAATTGAAAACTATTTCGTATTTTTGCACCATGTTTTAAGTCCGTTAGGAATATGCACATTGTGATTGCAGGAAATATTGGCAGTGGAAAGACCACGCTCACGAAAATGCTGGCCCGCCACTACGGCTGGGAAGCACGGCTGGAGGCGGTAGACCACAACCCTTATCTTGAAGACTACTACCGCGACCTGCATCGGTGGTCGTTCAATCTTGAGGTCTATTTCCTGAAAGAGCGTTTCCGCGACCTTATTGCCATAGCACAGGCCGACCACACCATTGTGCAGGATCGCAGCATCTTTGAGGGTGTCTATGTGTTCATGCAGAATAACAAGGAAATGGGTCATCTGAGCGACCGTGACTATCAGACCTACATGGAGTTGTTCGAGCAGATGATGCAGTTGGCCAAGCTGCCCGACCTGATGATCTACCTGCGTGCCTCGGTGCCCCATCTGGTGGGGAACATCCAGCAGCGTGGGCGCGACTATGAGCAGACCATGCAGCTGGAATATCTGGAGAACCTGAATCGCCGTTACGACGACTTCATATATAATAAGTACAAGGGACGTGTCATTGTCTTCGACAAGGATACGCTCGACTTCAAGAACAATCCGAAGGACTTTGCACAGATTGTTGACCGCATCGACCAAACGCTCTTCGGACTTTTTAGCCCCATTTGATTATGCACATCGCAGTAGCAGGAAACATTGGCAGTGGCAAGACCACGCTGACTAAGATGCTGGCCCATCGGTATGGATGGACTCCCAGGTTTGAACCCGTTGACAACAATCCCTATCTGTCGGACTTCTATGCCGACATGAAGCGGTGGTCGTTTAACCTTCAGGTCTATTTTCTCAACAAACGCTTCAAGGAGGTGGTGGAAATATCGAAGTCGACTGACACAATCATCCAGGACCGCACCATCTTTGAGGATGCTTGCATCTTTGCTCCCAACCTGCATGGACAGGGTATGATGAGCGACCGTGACTTCAACAACTATAAGGATTTGTTCGACCTGATGATGTCGCTGGTGAAGCTGCCCGACCTGATGATCTACATCCGCAGCAGCATTCCCACGCTGGTGGCTCAGATTCAGAAACGTGGCCGTGAGTATGAGCAGACCATGAGGTTGGATTATCTGGAGGGACTGAGCCGTCGCTATGAGGAGTGGATTGCCGGTTACAAGGGACAGCTCATCGTGATTGACGGTGATAAATGCAAGTTTGGCGACAATCCCGAGCACTTCAAGCAAGTGACCGACATGATTGACGCCAAACTCTATGGTCTGTTCCCGATGGAATAATCTTTCGCTTTATTCGCTCTTTTCGTAGGCTGCCAGCTTGTCTGTGTAGTATTTACGCAAGTCCTGCCACTTGTAGTAGGGCCACTGGTCGGTGGTTATGGGCAGTGTGGTCTCACGCTCATTCAGCATGGCTTTGACCAGTATGTCGCCCTGCTTTCCCTTCTTGGGACGGTAGAAGATGAGTTGGATGTTGCAGCCCATGGGGAAGATACGGTAGTTGCGCCACGTGTCGTCCAGATGGTCAAGATCGCTGACGGGCTTTCCGCAGTTGTCAAGTTCCAGCAGGCAGGCCAGTGGCATGACACACACCTCATGGCCAAAGCGGAGCGTGGCCTGTACTTGAGTAATGGTATCGGTTGTCTCAATAATATTTTTCAGCAGGTTCACCTGGCTGTAGGGCATGATGCCGTCGGTAAGGGGTGAGGGGCCGTAGTCCAGATACCATCCCACGTTGCGGATGCGCCACTGGTCGTAGAGTTCATCGGTGGTGAAGAGCGACAGCAACTCAATGTCGGTGTCGTGGCTCTGCATGTTAGTGGCCACGTCGAACAGGCGTCGCATGAAGTGTCCCGCGTTGATGCTGTCCTTGGCCCACTGCGCGTCGTTGAACAACACGGAACACAGCCGTTCGGGGTGCGTCAGTTTCTGGTTGTATTCGTCTTTCGCCTTCCTGCCTTTCTGGCTGGCATCTTTCAGTCGGTCACTCCATTTCTGGTTCAGGTAGTTCTGTAGCGATTCGCTCACGTCGTTATGGATGCGAACGGTGGGGTTGGCTCCCTGTAGTTCCTCGCATTCGGCCATCATCGACAGGATGCAGCGCGGTACCACCGTGGAGCGGGCATCGACGGGTACACCTTTCTTCATGAAAATCTCCGGGAAGTTCTGCGTCATTCGTCGGCCGATGCCGTGATGCTGGCGTTCGCCAACGGTGGTCAGGTCGCCCAAGCGCTTTAATGTGGTGGGGTAGAAACGTTCCATCTTGGCCAGTACGTCAGCTCCTTTTGCGGTCAGCTTGCCCTGCTGGCTGGCCTTGAGCAGTGCGTCGATCACGTCGGTATAGTCGTGGGTGCTCAGCAGCCAGCGTGAGCCGTGCCGCCCGTAGTGCGACAGGTAGTAGGGTTCATAGCCTTTGGGTGTAGGCGTCAGCTTCTTGGTACTCAGCTGGCGGTCATAGTCCAGGTAGTTACTTCCCGAAAGATAGGGGTTGGCTGCAATCTCATCGCGAGCGGTCTGTGCCTGAATAGTGAGGCACAGACCGGCTGCGAACAATAGGGTGACGATTCGTTTCATATCTGTTGCATAAAGGTTTTTAATCCGTGCAAAGATACGAAAAAAGGCTAAGACGGCCAAAATATTACGCGACTTTTTAGTTTCTGAAGATCAGACCATCGCCAAACTCGTCGACAATGATGGGCTTTTCGCGTGCTACTTCATCGGCCAGCAGCTTCTTCGACAGGTCGTTGAGTACGTACTGCTGGATGGCCCTCTTCACTGGGCGGGCACCAAAGTCGGGGTCGTAGCCTTCCTGGGCCAGCCATTTCACGGCGTGGTCGGTGACTTCGAGACGGAAGCCCTGCGGCTCCAGCATCTGCTGCACCCGGCGCAGCTGCAGACGAACCACCTGTGCTATCTCGTCCTGCGACAGCTGCTGGAAGGTGATGATCTCGTCGATACGGTTCAGGAACTCCGGTCGCATGGTGGCACGAAGTTGTTCGCGGGTGGCGTTCGACGTCATGATGATGATGGTGTTCTTGAAGTCGGCTGTACGTCCCTTGTTGTCGGTCAGACGACCGTCGTCCAACACTTGCAGCAGGATGTTGAATACGTCGGGATGTGCCTTCTCTATCTCATCGAACAGCACCACGGAGTAGGGCTTACGCCGCACGGCCTCGGTCAGTTGTCCGCCTTCGTCGTAGCCCACGTAGCCCGGAGGAGCACCGATGAGGCGGCTCACGGTGTGTTTCTCCTGATACTCCGACATGTCTATGCGGGTCATCATCGTCTCGTCGTTGAACAGGTATTCGGCCAAAGCCTTGGCCAGTTCGGTTTTTCCAACACCCGTCGTTCCCATGAAGATGAACGAGGCGATAGGGCGCTTCGGGTCTTGCAGCCCGGCACGCGAACGGCGCACGGCGTCGCTGACGGCGGTGATGGCCTCGTTCTGGCCAATCACGCGCTTGTGGAGTTCTTCCTCTAAGTGCAGCAGTTTCTCGCGTTCGCTCTGCATCATGCGGGTCACGGGAATGCCCGTCCAGCGGCTGACCACCTCAGCAATGTCGTCGGCAGTTACCTCTTCGCGTACCAGTTTCTCGCTGTTGCCGTTGTTCAGCTGAGCTTGTACGTGGGCGATGTGCTCCTCAAGCTCCTTCATCTTGCCATAGCGTATCTCGGCTACGCGTCCATAGTTGCCTTCGCGTTCAGCCCGCTCGGCCTCATACTTCAGCTGTTCCATTTGCTGCTTGTCCTGCTGAATCTGGTTCACCAGTTGGCGTTCGCCTTCCCACTTGGCGCGGAAATGTGATTCCTGTTCTTTCAGCTCGGCAATTTCCTTGTCGAGTTGGGCAAGTTTGGGTTGGTCGTTCTCGCGCTTGATGGCCTCTCGCTCTATTTCGAGCTGAGCCAGGCGACGGCTAATCTCGTCAAGTTCTTCGGGCACCGAGTCGCGCTCCATTCTGAGCTTGGCGGCAGCCTCGTCCATCAGGTCAATGGCCTTGTCGGGCAGGAATCGCTCCGTGATGTAACGCTCCGACAGCTTCACGGCGGCTATGCAGGCATCGTCCTGTATACGCACCTTGTGGTGGTTCTCGTAGCGTTCCTTCAAACCTCTTAATATAGAGATGGCACTGAGTTCGTCGGGCTCATCGACCATAACCGTCTGAAAACGTCGCTCCAGAGCCTTGTCCTTCTCGAAGTATTTCTGGTATTCATTGAGCGTGGTGGCACCAATGGCACGCAGTTCGCCACGGGCCAGTGCGGGCTTCAGGATGTTGGCGGCATCCATAGCCCCTTCGCCGCCGCCAGCACCCACCAGGGTGTGGATCTCGTCGATGAAGAGGATGATGCGCCCCTCAGCCTGCGTCACCTCGTTGATCACGCTCTTCAGACGCTCTTCGAACTCTCCCTTGTACTTGGCTCCGGCCACCAGCGCACCCATGTCGAGCGAGTAGAGCTGCTTGTCCTTCAGGTTCTCCGGCACATCGCCTCGCACGATACGACCGGCCAGTCCTTCAACAATGGCCGTCTTACCTGTGCCTGGTTCGCCAATCAGGATGGGGTTGTTCTTCGTGCGACGCGACAGAATCTGCAACAGACGCCGGATCTCGTCATCACGGCCAATGACGGGGTCAAGCTTGCCCTGCCGGGTCAGGTCGACCAGGTTCTTGGCATATTTCTCA
>CAMZBS010000043.1 GCA_947304695.1 uncultured Prevotella sp. | reverse complement strand
TCATTGCTGCCGACGACTCGGTGATGCCTACCACCAAGGAGGCCATTGCCCACGCCCAGGCAGCCAACGTGCCCATGGTGTTTGCCATCAACAAGATTGATAAGCCCGGTGCCAATCCCGACAAGATTCGTGAGGATCTGGCCAACATGAACCTGCTTGTCGAAGAGTGGGGTGGTAAGTACCAGTGTCAGGAAATCTCAGCCAAGAAGGGCATCGGCGTCGATGAGCTGCTCGAAAAGGTGCTGCTCGAAGCCGAAATGCTCGACCTCAAGGCCAACCCCAACCGCAAGGCTACGGGTTCCATCATTGAGTCATCGCTCGACAAGGGCCGTGGCTACGTGTCAACGGTGCTCGTCTCAAACGGAACTTTGCGTGTCGGCGACGTGGTTATTGCCGGAACGGCATGGGGTAAGATCAAGGCTATGTTCAACGAGCGCAACCAGCGCATTGAGAGTGCAGGTCCTGCCGAGCCAGCTATCATCCTGGGTCTGAACGGAGCACCCACAGCCGGTGACTCGTTCCATGTGATGGAGTCAGAACAGGAGGCTCGCGACATTGCCAACAAGCGCACACAGCTGCAGCGTGAACAGTCGCTCCGCACCACGAAGACGGTGGGTCTCGACGAAATCTCACACCGCATTGCACTGGGCGAGTTCCACGAACTGAACATCATCGTGAAGGGCGATACCGACGGTTCCATCGAAGCTCTCAGCGACTCGTTCATCAAACTATCGACTGAAAAGGTGCAGGTCAACGTTATCTCGAAGGCCGTGGGTCAGATTTCCGAGAACGATGTCATGCTTGCTTCGGCTTCCGATGCCATCATCGTGGGCTTCCAGGTGCGTCCTTCAAGCGAGGCCCGCAAGTTGGCAGAGCGTGAAGGTGTGGAAATCAACACCTATTCCATCATCTACGATGCCATCGACGAGGTGAAGTCAACCATGCAGGGCATGCTCGACAAGGTGAAGAAGGAAATCGTCAGCGGCATGATCGAGGTGAAGCAGGTGTTCAAGATCTCGAAGGTGGGCACTGTAGCTGGTGGTCTTGTGACCGAAGGCAAGGTTCACAACAAGGACAAGGCCCGTGTCATCCGCGACGGTATTGTGGTTCACACCGCCAATATCGATGCTTTGAAGCGCTACAAGGACGATGCCAAGGAAGTGGCAACGGGTCTGGAGTGCGGTATCTCGCTCGTTAACTTCAACGATATTCAGGTGGGCGACATGATTGAGACCTTCACTGAGATTGAGGTAGAACAGAAACTGTAATGGATAATGAGTTTGTCAAGCAGGTAGCCGAACAGAAATACGAGTTCGGATTCACTACCGATGTACATACTGAGATTATAGAGAAGGGCCTGAACGAAGATATCGTCAGGCTCATCTCTGCTAAGAAAGGCGAGCCCCAGTGGATGCTCGACTTTCGGCTGAAGGCTTTCAACTACTGGAAAGAGCAGCAGGAACCCCGTTGGGGTCACGTCCATGTGCCGCCCATTGACTATCAGGCCATCAGCTACTACGCTGATCCCACAGCCAAGAAGCCTTCCGGTTCAGCAGGCAGCGACGCTACTTCTGCCATTGACCCCGAACTGGAGAAGACCTTCGACAAGTTGGGCATACCCCTTGAAGAGCGTCTGGCACTGAGTGGCAACACCGCCGTCGATGCTATCATGGACTCCGTCTCGGTGAAGACAACGTTTAAGGATGTGCTTCGTGAGAAGGGAGTTATCTTCTGTAGCATTGGTGAGGCAGTCAAGGAACACGGCGACCTGGTGCGTCAGTACCTGGGTACTGTGGTGCCCTACAAGGACAATTTCTTTGCAGCCCTGAATTCTGCCGTGTTCAGCGATGGTTCGTTTGTGTATATTCCAAAGGGTGTTCACTGCCCAATGGAACTGAGCAGCTACTTCCGCATCAATGCCCGCAACACCGGACAGTTTGAGCGCACGCTCATCGTGGCCGACGACGACAGCTACGTCAGTTATTTGGAGGGCTGCACTGCCCCCATGCGTGACGAGAACCAGTTGCATGCTGCCATTGTCGAGATTATCGTGAAGGACCGTGCCGAGGTGAAATATTCTACAGTGCAGAACTGGTATCCTGGCGATGAGAACGGAAAGGGTGGTGTCTTGAATCTTGTAACCAAGCGTGGTGACCTGCGTGGCGTTGACTCAAAGCTGTCGTGGACACAGGTTGAGACGGGCAGTGCTATCACCTGGAAGTATCCTTCCTGCATCCTGCGTGGCGACAACAGTGTGGCAGAATTCTATTCCGTTGCCGTCACCAACAACTATCAGGAGGCCGACACAGGCACGAAGATGATCCATATTGGCCGCAATACGCGGTCTACCATCATCTCGAAGGGCATCTCTGCCGGTCACTCGCAGAACTCCTATCGCGGACTGGTGCGTGCTGCTTCCACTGCCGAGAATGCCCGCAACTACTCTTCGTGCGACTCGCTCCTGTTGGGCAGTCAGTGTGGTGCCCACACTTTCCCTTATATGGATGTGAAGAATCCCACGGCTATTTTTGAACATGAGGCCACCACCTCGAAAATCAGTGAAGACCAGCTCTTCTACTGCAATCAGCGTGGCATACCCACTGAACAGGCCGTGGGTCTCATTGTCAATGGTTATGCCAAGGATGTGCTTAATAAGCTGCCTATGGAGTTTGCCGTTGAGGCACGCAAGTTGCTCAGCGTCTCATTGGAAGGAACGGTAGGGTAGTGATTGGTGAAATAAAAACTGGAGAACGCTTCACAGCGGCCTCCAGCAGTCCCATGGGTGTATGAAAAGTCAACTACTTAAATTATTCATGATTAATAGATAACGCGTCCCTGCCCTGAATGGTGCCTAAAAGGCTTGTACTCAGGGCGTAGTTTAGCGAGAGAGCAGGGCATGGTGCGCGAACCGTTGCCATCCATCCAGCGACGCGACTCGGTACTGGGTTCAAAGAACTGGATGCGCTTCACCTTTTGGGGCAAGGGTGGATAGACACAGACAATGCGGATGGTCTCGCCTCCCTGTCCGTAGATCCAGAAGCACTGGTTCAGCGGGAAATGCTCCAAACGGCGTATCATATAGCGGTCACCAGTGTCAGCGTCGATTATCGCTGCCCCTTCCTTCCAGCAGAAGAACCACCAGTCCTGTTCTTTCGGCACATACCAGTCGAAGGCCACGTATGTGGCATCCTTGCAGCGATAGACGGTGTAGCTGCCATAGGTAATCTCACCACTTTCTTCCTGTAAGTGGAAACGCTTCCCTTCGTTTTCCGGTGCTACCTGCACATTGCTGAAGGCTGCAAACGAGCGATCGTTTTGCAAATCATAGTTGGGCCATGCAGGGCGCACCAGCGTAGGCTGTTTGTTTTCCGGGCGCAAGTCATAGTCGGCTGTGGCCGTCTGTTGAGTGTGGCAGGCAGTCAGCATTGCTGCAGCCATTATAATCAAGTTCTTTTTCATAGCTTGGCATGTTTTATTTGATGATTTGAACAGGCTTGCGTGAAATGTTGGCCAGTTCGTGGATTTCTTCCTCACTGAAGTACTGGTTCTTGGCATTGCCCACATAGACCTTGCGTACTTTCTTGTCAAGTGGTGGGAAGATGAAGCGGAACTGATAGATGTTTTCCTTGCGGTTCTTCACGTCCACCCTCATGTGCTTGCCCTCAAAGTTCTCGATGGAGCGAAGCATATAGCGGTCGCCCGTCTCCACGTCGACGATGGCCCAGTTGCTGAGGTCAACATCGATTGGGGCATCCTGGTCGTCGACATGCCAGTACAGGATGACATGCGTTTCCTTCGGATACTGCTCAATCAAGATGGGTTCCCGCATTTTGTCGAGGTCTTTCTTCAACTTGTCGGCAGGCATCAGCCTGGGTTCCGCCGTCCGCTCGTAGTGCATGACCGATGTGTTTGCAGGCGTCAACTGCCGGATGTAGTAGCCCGTTTCGTCCTTGCGTGTTCCTTCCTGCAGGGTCATGGTGTAGAGCAACGGGTCGTTTTCATCGATGTTGAGGCCAAGGCCGGCAGTCTGTCGGGATTGCTTGTCCAAGAACGTCACATGGCCAATGTGCAAAGTGTCGCTGTTCAAGTTGGGCTGGAAGTTGCCCACGTAGACGCCTTCCCTGATTTTCCGCGCTCCCACAGCCTGCATCACGCTATCGAGCACAACCTCCATTTCCAGTTTTTTGAAGTAGCCGATGGCCTGTTTCAGCTCAGTGTTTTGTTCTTTCAGGTCGGCCTTTACTAAGTTGGAGTCGGGCAGGAGTTCCTGTTTAGCCGGTTCATCGCGGATTGGGGATGCCAATCTTTCTTCTTGCTGCTGAATTTCGCATAAGCCTGAACTGGAGTTGCCTGTATGGGAAGACAGGAGAGGAACATCCTCAATTGCTTTCTCAATCTCGTCCATCGTTTGCGGACGGGCGAAGGCCATGAGCGCCAAGGCACTCAGCGGCAGCAGATAGGCAGCTTTCAATGCCACCCATCGCCGGGACGGTTTTGTGTACATCATTTTGAATCTTCGTTTGATTGGACTTTGGTTCAAAGCGTTGACAACAGGCTGCAGTCCCGTGCCAGTGGCTTTACGTATTAATAACAGCTGATATTGTTCGTCGTTGATGCCTGTGGCCAGTACGCACCGGTCGGCCTGATATTCGTGTACGTCGCGCAGGTCTTGTCGTAACATCCACGTAAAGGGCAGGCACCAGAGCATGCGGCAGGTCAGTTCGCAGAGCAGCATGTCCCAGGAGTGCCCCAGCCGGATGTGGGCGAGTTCGTGATTGATGATGGCCTGCGTGTTTACATCGGTTGGATTCAGAATCATCCAATGCATCCAGCTGCACGGAGTCTTGACGTCAGGATGAACCAGTACGTGCACATGCTTGGGCAGTCCTTCCAGTTCTATGCGTTTGGCACGATGGATGAGCAGCATCAGTGAGGCAAATTGCCAAAGGTAGTGAAGCCAGCAGAGGATAAGCCCTGTCATGTAAACAATGATTTCACCCCTGACCCCTCTTCGGAAGGAGAGCAGAGTGTCTTCTGTTTGTCTGTTATTCTGGAGGTTCATATTTCCCTCTCTCTTTGTAGAGGGACTGGTGGTGAGGTTCCTGTTAATCTGATGCTCAATCCTGTCACGGCTCTGTGTCACAATGTTTGCCCGTGGAGCCTCTATCTGGCACAAGGGCAGCACCATGCTGGCTGTCAGTATGACCAGCAGCACTACACGGTTCACACCGTGAAGTGTCTCGCGCTTCATGACCAGTCCGAAGAGTGAGTAGAGAAGCGTCAGTGCCACGCCCCATCTTATGATATAAATGATAAATGCTGCCATCCCTTCACTTCTTGCTTCTTAGTTCCTTGAGGTAGTCCGTCAGTTCCTGCTCCGTCACCTTTTCGTCGGCAACGAGCGACGACACCAGTTCCATATAGGAATGCTTGAAGTAGCGGTCTACGAAGCCGCCGAGCTTTGTGCGCCCATAGTCTTCCTTGGCAATGGCAGCGTTGTAGATGTAGCCGCGTCCCTTCGGTTCATGCGTCAGGAATCCCTTGCGCTCCAGAATCTGAAACACTGTTGCGATGGTGTTGATGTGCGGTATCGGCTCTTCGTAAGTGGCCTGCACGTCTTTAGGTGCGCAAGGACCGAGTTGCCAGATTTTCTCCATCACCTCTTCTTCTTTCGTGGTCAGTTTGTTCATAAAGCCGTCTGTTTTTTATTGTTTGTTTCAACGAATAATTTAGTTCGATGGTGCAAAGATATGGCTTCTGTTCGCAATAACCAAATAATGCCGCCGTCTTTTAACCTATTTTTTTAGTTGAAAAAAACGAGGTTAAAAGACGACGGCGCTTTTCAGGCGATGTGTCGGGGCTTACGGGTTTGTACGCTTCGCTTTCCGATACAGTTTTTCTATGGCGTGCTCCAGGTCTTCCGTGGGTTCTATAATGTTGTAGTCTGCCCAGAAGTCGGGGTCGACAAAATATTCCACATGGTCATAGAAGCGGTCTTTGACACCAAAGGATGAGCGTCCTCTTGGCCTTTTGGCCTCTGAGCCATGGCCCAGGATACTGGTTACAACCATTTCGCTGACCGCCGTGTACGACGAGGAGAAAAGCTTGCGCTTCCAGTCGCAGTGGAATCGCATGAGGCTGCGCACGTATCTCATGTGGCTGATGCCGAGTTCATCCGTTTGAAACACCACGGTGACACTGAGTTCCCTGGGTCGGAACCGCACGCCCACGGGCTTATGCACCAGCATGTAGTCTGCTGCCTTGTGCCAGTCGCTCATGTCGAGCTGCAGTTCGGCTCTGCTGAAGGTCAGCGTCTCCCGGTCTATATACAACAGACCTTCCATCATGGGAATGGGCGTTTGGTACAGGGGAGTCACGCTGACCACATGGTGCGGGCGGTTGCCGATGAGCACGGGTTGCTTCAGCTGAAACGTACATAATGCAAGCATCTCGTCGTTCAGCAGGTAGTCGCGGTTCTTGGCAATGTCTACCATCAGCGGTGCTACGGGGCCGCCTTGTATCTTTACACCCAGGGTGTCGCTGGATTTCAGGCTCATCAGGCGGCGCCCTTTCAGAATGGCTACTGCATCATGGTCAGGTCCGAAGCCGTAGCCCGTCTTGTACATATCGGTGACGGCCTCTGCCACACTGATGAAACGCGAACCGCGCCGTGCCGTTTCACGATAGAAACAGCGCATCAGTTCGGGTTCTTTCGGATAGTTCTTTGTGATGCGGCTCATGGCTGCCTTGACTATCTCCAGCGCATCGTCGGCCGACACGACAATCTCGTCCAGCAGGACGCTGCTGGGTGTCATTTCCAGTTTGAGTACTTGAGAAAGGTCTTTCCCGAGTTTGTGGCGCAGTGTTTGGTAGCCTATGTGCGAAACATGCAGCACTTGCGGCCGCTGGGCGGTCTTCAGGGTGAAGTGCCCGTCTTCGTTGGTCACCGTGTGTATTCCTTCTCCTTCGGCAGTTATGCTCACATGGGGTATCGGCCGACCCGACTTGCTGTCTGTCACCGTTCCGCTTACCATGGTCTGTCCGTATGCCGTCAGTACACATGCCAACATGATAATTCCTGTTGTCAGCCTTCTCATAGTCAAAGTCGTTGTCTTAGTTTTGTTCGTATGCAAAGATACAACATTTTTATTATATACGGGCGATTTTCTCCCTGAATATCAACAGAATGACAACTGAGGCTTCGTTGTGCCGACAACTGAGCCTCAATTACGCTGAACAACTGAGGCTTAGTTACGTTGCAACTGAGGCTTAGTTAGGACACAACTGAGCCTCAGTTGAGAGCCAAGTGAGCCTCAGTTGAAATGGGGTGGGGGCCAGCTTCGTGAATGTTTCCCCTTAAATATGTTAAAATCGATGCTTCTGAACATGCGATTGCTTGTTATTGGGGCAAAAGTTGTAACTTTGCAGTGTCATAACAACGATTCGCAAAAATGTTAGAAGTAAGAAATCTGCACGCCCGCATAGGCGACAAAGAGATACTGAAAGGCGTTGACCTCACCATCAAGGACGGCGAGACGCATGCCATCATGGGCCCCAACGGTTCGGGAAAGAGCACCCTTTCGGCTGTGCTCGTGGGCAATCCGCTCTACGAGGTGACCGAGGGCGAGGCTTGGTTCAACGGCAAGAACCTGCTGGAGATGAAACCCGAAGACCGTGCCCATGAAGGACTGTTCCTCTCGTTCCAGTACCCGATAGAGATTCCCGGTGTGCCCATGACCCAGTTCCTGAAGGCCGCCGTCAACGAGAAGCGCAAGTACGAGGGACTGCCCGAGCTGAAAGCCAGCGACTTCATGAAGCTGATGCGCGAGAAGCAGAAGATCGTCCAACTGGACAACAAGCTGGCCAACCGCTCGGTGAACGAAGGCTTCAGCGGCGGTGAGAAGAAGCGCAACGAGATTTTCCAGATGGCCATGCTCGAACCCAAGCTCAGCATCCTCGACGAAACGGACTCAGGACTCGACGTCGATGCCATGCGCATCGTGGCCGAAGGCGTGAACATGCTGAAGACTGCGGAAACGTCGTGCATCGTCATCACCCACTACGACCGCCTGCTGGAGATGATCCGTCCCGACGTGGTGCATGTGCTCTATCAAGGCCGCATTGTGAAGACCGCCGGCCCGGAGCTGGCACAGGAGATTCAGGAAAAGGGCTACGACTGGATTAAGGAGGCACTATGAGCGAACAGCAATACATTGATCTGTACAGTGAGTGTCGTGAGCTCATCTGCGAGCACTCGGCGGCTGTGATGAACGCCCAGCGCGATGCTGCCTTCGAGTGCTTCAAGGCGGGCGGTTTCCCCAGCCGAGGCCAGGTGGCCAGGGACGCAAGTCAGAGCCAAAAGCTGGAGCGCTATAAATATACCGATATAGAGAAGCTCATGAAGCCCGATTACGGACTGAACCTGAAGCGGCTCCATATTCCCGTAGACCCCTTCCAGACCTTCAAGTGCGATGTGCCCAACCTCTCTACCTTGCTCTATTTTATTGTCAACGATGGCTTCTACGAGAAGGCACTGCCCAAGAGTTCGCTGCCCGAAGGGGTTATTGTGGGTTCATTGGCTGCCCATGCCGATCGTGTGGCTGACTATTATAACCAGCAGGCTGGGATCGACGATGATGCCATTACCCAGCTCAACACCATGCTGGCACAAGACGGCCTGCTCATCTACCTGCCCAGACACACCGTGATGGATAAGACCATTCAGGTGATAAACATCCTGCGCAGCGATGTCGACCTGATGGTCAACCGCCGCGTGCTCATCGTGGCTGAGGAGGGAGCTGAGGCCACACTGCTGTTCTGCGACCATGCTGCCGACGACCGCAACTTCCTGACCACACAGGTCATCGAGGTGTTTGCTGGGGAGAATGCCAAGGTCGACCTCTACTGCCTGGAAGAGACCCATGCCAGGAATGTGCGTCTGAGCAATGTCTACGTCAGGCAGGAACGCAGCAGTCGTGTGCGTCATAACGTCATCACCCTGCACAATGGTGTCACCCGCAACAAGCTCGACCTCCTGCTGGCCGGTGAGGGCGCAGAGTGCCAGTTGGGCGGCTGTGTGATTGCCGACAAGCAGCAGCATGTGGACAACAACACGCTCATCACCCATCAGGCACAGCATTGCACCAGCAATGAACTCTATAAGTATGTGCTCGACGATCAGGCCACCGGAGCCTTTGCAGGACGTGTGTATGTGGCGCAGGGAGCGCAGAAGACCACTTCGCAGATGACCAACCAGAACCTGACGTCCGCCCGTGAGGCCCGCATGTACACCCAGCCCATGCTTGAGATCTATGCCGACGACGTGAAGTGTGCCCACGGCTCTACCGTGGGTCAGCTCAACGATGCCGCCCTCTTCTACATGCAGCAGCGCGGCATACCTGAAAAAGAAGCCCGCACGCTGTTGCAGGTGGCTTTCATCCGCGAGGTGGTCGATCAGATTAGCCTGGCTCCGTTGCGTGACCGTCTGCATCATCTCATCGACAAACGCTTCCGGGGAGAGCTGAACAAGTGTGAAGGTTGCAAACTGTGCCGATAGGAGATTTTTTGAATATGTATGATATTGAAACGATAAGAAAGGACTTCCCGATACTCTCTCGTGAGGTGTACGGGAAGCCTTTGATTTATTTAGACAATGCGGCTACCACGCAGAAACCGCTCTGCGTGCTTGACGCCATGCGTGAGGAATACCTGAATGTGAATGCCAATGTGCATCGTGGCGTGCATTACCTCAGTCAGCAGGCCACCGACCTGCATGAGGCTGCCCGTGAGAAGGTGCGTAGCTTCATCAACGCCCGCAGCACCACGGAGATTGTCTTTACGCGTGGCACCACGGAGTCCATCAATCTGGTGGCGCAGACCTTCTGTGAAAGTCAGATGAAGGAGGGCGACGAGGTGCTGGTTACCGACATGGAGCATCATTCAAACATCGTGCCCTGGCAGTTGCAGGCGCAGAAGCGTGGCATCGTGGTTCGGCACCTGCCCATCACCGACCGTGGTGAGCTGATCTGTTCAGCAAGTGGCTGTGACACAGCCACATACCTCACCGAGCGCACCAAACTGGTGAGCCTGTGCCACGTGAGCAACGTGCTGGGAACGGTAAACCCCGTCAGGGAAATTGTCAGAAAAGCCCATGAGCGCGGCATTCCGGTGCTGATCGATGCCGCCCAGAGTGCCCCTCACATGAAGATCGATGTGCAGCAGTTGGACTGCGACTTCCTTTGTTTCAGCGGTCACAAGATGTATGGCCCTACTGGCATCGGTGTGCTGTATGGCAAGGAGGAATGGCTCGACCGTCTGCCGCCATATCAGGGCGGTGGCGAAATGATTGACCAAGTATCATGGGAGCGCACCACCTTTGAGCGTCCACCGCTGAAGTTCGAGGCTGGTACGCCCGACTATGTGGCCACTCATGGCCTGGCCACTGCCATAGACTACCTCCTTTCCGTAGGCTTCGATGCCATAGAAGCACACGAACAGGAGCTCACCCGCTACTGCACTGAGCAACTGAAGCAAATTGAAGGAATGAGGATTTTCGGAGAAGCAGAGCCGAAAGATGCCGTCGTTTCGTTTCTGGTGGGCGACATCCACCACCTCGATATGGGCACACTGCTCGACCGCTTGGGCATAGCCGTGCGTACAGGACATCATTGTGCCCATCCGCTCATGACCCGCCTGGGCATCACCGGCACTGTTCGGGCATCGTTTGCACTCTACAATACAAAAGAAGAGGTGGATGCACTGGTAGCAGGCATCCACCGCGTCAGCAGGATGTTCTGAGGCTTCAGAGGGCCTCCTTGCACCACAACAGGGCTTTGACCAGCCAGATGGCGCACAGCAGGCGCAGTATCCATGGCGCATCGACAGGAGTCACTGTCATTACAAAGGCCGTCTGGGCATTCAGCAGATGCAGCGTCTGCCGATTGCTCAGGCGGCGTTCCAACACCTTACTATAATAATGCGTAAGCTTCCGAAGCGGCTGGTTCAGGACTGAGAAGACCATGCTCAGCATGGTTTCAACTTTCTGTTCACGGGTAGTGATTGTCATTTCGTTGTTCATAATCTTGGCTTTTAATTGGTTATTAATCGTTTCTGGGTGCAAAATAAGGCTTTTAGTGTGCACAAAAAGTTCACCACCAAAGGTTTGAGTGTTAAAAATGCGGGATTTTAGAATCTTTTAACTAAACAGGAGCCGTTCAGCGCCCGTAGTTTTCAAATTCTTTCTTTTTAATGAGATTATTTGGCAGTTACCGAATAAATATCTACCTTTGCAAGAAGAAAAAAGAAGGAACGATGTTGAAGAGCCACTATTATGAGGGTCTGGTTGAGGCCGGATGTGACGAAGCCGGACGTGGATGTCTGGCGGGTGCCGTCTATGCGGCAGCCGTGATACTGCCTCCTGACTATCATCATGAACTGTTGAACGACTCAAAGCAGCTCACCGAACGGCGTCGATACCAGTTGCGTGAGGTCATAGAACGCGACGCGCTGAGCTGGGCAGTGGGAGTGGTCGGGCCGGAGGAAATCGATGAGATCAACATCCTGAACGCTTCTTTTTTGGCCATGCACCGTGCTCTTGACCAACTGACGGTGCGTCCCCAGGCCATCATTGTCGACGGAAACCGCTTCAAGCCTTACCATGACCCAGCCGGTTTCGGTGTTCAGCTTCCGCATACTTGCATTGTAAAGGGAGACGGAAAGTATCTTTCCATTGCCGCAGCCAGCATTCTGGCAAAGACCTACCGCGACGACTATATGAAGCAGCTGGCGCAGGAATATCCCTGGTATGACTGGCAGGGCAACAAAGGCTATCCTACGAAGAAGCACCGGGAGGCCATACGTGAGCACGGCATCACACCCTATCATCGCAAAAGCTACAATCTGTTGGGCGACGGACAGCTGTCGCTGCAGTTTGAAGACTGAGACATCCTTGAGTGACACATGCGTCATGACAAACTGGAACGTGAGCTCAACCTGCTCCTGATGCTCACGGAGAATCATAACTATACGGTGCAGGACATCTGTGAACGGCTCGAGATTTCGCGTCGGAACTTCTATTACTATCTGGAGTTTTTCCGTCAGACGGACTTCATTGTGGAGCATAACAAGCCCTTCTACCGTGTCAGGAAAGACTCACCTTTCTTCCGGAAACTTGATGAAATCGTCCATTTTACCGAAGATGAGGCCATTACCTTGCGTCAGATCTTGGACAAGACAGGCGACGAATCCATTCAAGTGCAGCGCATCAAACAGAAGCTGGACCGTCTCTACGACTTGAACATACTGGACTCAGTGGAGTTGAAACAACAACTGGCCCACAACGTGAGTACCCTTTATGAGGCAATCAAGCAGCACCGCATGGTGCGGTTGGTGGCCTATTCTTCGCCACACAGCAATACGGTGAGCGACCGTTTGGTTGAACCTTTCCTCTTCCTGAACGGCAATCGTGAGATACGTGCCCATGAAACGTCATCGGGTATGAACAAGACTTTCAAGCTGTCACGCATGCAAGATGTCGTGCTGCTTGATGTGATTTGGGAGCATGAAGACCAGCACAGACAGCTGTTCACCGACGTCTTTCTGTTCACTGGAGAACAGCAGTGGAATGTTGAGATGGTCATGGGTCGCCTGTCGACCTCAGTCCTGCGTGAGGAATACCCTCGTTCTGAGCGTTATATCGAACCTTTCGACGACAGCCATTGGCGTGTTGCAATGCCAGTATGCTCGTTTGTGGGTGTTGGCCGCTTCGTATTAGGTCTTTACCAGGACATCGAAGTGCAGGGATGTGATGAATTCAAGGAATATCTGAGACAACAAATTCATAAACTTAACGAGAAAAACTTATGAAACGTACAACAATTCTTGCAATGGCTGCTGCCGCAATGATGGCTGCAAGCTGTGGATTTGCACCCACTCAGACCACTGGTTCCAACACTTCTGGCTCCTCGGCTGCCGATGGTGGTGTGTTAGGTGGCATTCTTTCATCTGTGGGCAACGCTGAGACAATGGGCAACGTGCTGCAGAGCGTACTTGGACTTGACAAGGTGACGAAGGAGAATCTGATTGGCACTTGGACCTACTATCAGCCCGGCTGTGCCTTTACCAGTCAGAACCTGTTGGCACAGGCTGGTGGTGAGGCTGTTGCTTCGACCATCAGACAGAAGCTGTCGGGTTATTATGGTACGGTGGGCATCAAGTCGTCGAATACCAAGATTACGTTCAACCAGGACGGCACCTTTGCTGCAACAATAGCCGGGAAGTCCTGGCAGGGCAACTACACTTTCGATGCTTCGACCTATAAGATCACGCTTTCTGGTCTGCTTCTCAACGTCAACTGCTATGCCAAGCGCAACTCTACGGGCATCGGTATCCTCTTTGAGGGAAAGAAACTGCTGACACTCATGCAGACCATGGCCACGCTGAGCGGCAACCAGACCGCACAGACCATTGGCGACCTGTCGAAGAACTACGACGGACTGCGCATTGGCTTCGACATGAAGTAAAGCAAGACTCAAGCAAGCATGAAACTGTGTTTTTTCTGTTCGGCCAATCAGCAGATTGATCCCGACTTCTTTTCCATGGCCCGTGAGCTGGCAGTGTGGGCTGCCGGCCAGGGTCATTCCATTGTCTTTGGCGGTCATGATGCAGGTCTGATGCACACAGTGAGCAAGGCAGCAAAGCAAGCGGGCGGCCAGGTTATCGGTGTGGTGCCGCGCATCATTGAGGAAATGGGACGTTTGAGTCCTTACCTCGATGTACATATTCCCACCGAAGACCTGACCGACCGCAAGCAGCTCATGGCCGACCATAGTGATGCCTTCATTGTACTGCCGGGCGGTATAGGCACGCTCGACGAACTGTTTACCGTGGCTTCGGCTGCCACGTTGGGCTATCATCACAAGCCCATCATCCTTTATAATATGAAAGGCTTCTGGAACTCGCTCATTGCCTGCCTTGACGATCTGCATCAGCGCGGCGTCACCCGCAAGCAATGGCGAACCTATATCCAGGTAGCCGACACGTTTGACGACGTGGTCAGCCTTTTATCATCCCAGTAAACGGCGGGCCATTTCGCGACCCAGCTGTTCACATTGTGCCGTAGTCTCGGGGGTCAGTGCCTGTTTGATTTCAACGGGCTGACCCACGACTTCGTATTTCAGTCGTTCATTGTTCCAGCGCGTTATCTCGCTCACGGCCTTCGAAGCCCATGCAAACGAGCCGAACCAGCCCATCAGGCGTCCCTTGATGTCTTTCTGCGACAGCTCGTCGAGCAGCACGTTCATTTCGTGATACAGACCCGTGTTGTAAGTAGGTGCGCCTACGATGAGGCCACGGTAGCGGAACACGTCGCGGATGATGTAGCTGTGGTGGGTCTTCGACACGTTGTACATCACGATATTCTTCAGTCCGGCCTGTGCTGCTGCGCGTGCAATCACCTCGGCAGCACGCTCCGTGTTGCCGTACATCGTTCCGTAGCAAATCACCAGTCCGGGTTCGGCATCGTACAAGCTCAGTCGGTTGTAGATACCGATCACCTTCTTCACATGCTCATGCCACACAGGGCCGTGGGTTGAGCAGATATAGTCCACGGGCACACCGTTGAGTTTCTTTAGTGCCATTTGTACGGGAGTACCGTATTTTCCTACGATGTTCGAGTAGTAGCGGGTCATTTCCAGCCAGAACTCGTCGCAGTTCATCTGCTCATCGACATAGGCACCGTTCAGCGCACCGAAGCAGCCGAAGGCATCGCCCGAGAAGAGCACCTGTCCGCACAGCGTCATCATTGTTTCGGGCCAGTGTACCATGGGCGTGAGCACGAACTGCAGCGTGTGCTGTCCCAGGCTGATGGCATCGCCGTTTTTCACCTCTTTCAGGCCGCTTTCCAGCTGGTAGAAGCCGTGCATCATGTCGAACGTCTTCTTGTTGCCCACCACCTCGATGTCAGGATAGAACTGTCGCAGCAGTGCCAGTGAACCACTGTGGTCGGGCTCCATGTGGTTGACCACCACATAGTCGATGGGCCGCTCACCGATGACTTCGCGGATGTTCTGCAGGAAAGGCATGAAGAAGTCGGCCTCGACGGTGTCGATGAGAGCCACCTTTTCGTCCACAACGAGGTAGGAGTTGTACGAAACGCCGTTGGGCAGAGGCCACAACCCTTCGAAGAGCGTCTTGTTACGGTCGTTGACGCCCACGTAGAAAATGTTCTGAGTGATTTCTTTCATTGTTCTGATATTGTTTTTAGTTATTGAGTGCTTTCTTCATCTCGGCTCCGAACTCCGGACTCACCGAGTTGTTCAGGCTGGCACAGACATTGGCTGAGAACAGCTGGGCCGACTCGATGAGCTTGTCCCACAGTTCTTCGCTGATGCCTTGCTCGATGTCCTTGCGTGTGACACCATATTTTATAAGGCCATAGACGAACCCCGCGTTGAAGTTGTCACCAGCTCCGATGGTGCTTACCACAGGCTCAGTGCCGGGCTTCACGGGGTACTGCTTGGCCAGTCCGCCGTCGGCCCGCAGCTCCACGGGCTGTGAACCACGGGTATAGATGAACTTCTTCGTGTAGAACGAAATCTCCGAACGGTACACCGTGTCGGCATCTGTCTTGCGGTAGAGCACCTCAAAGTCTTCGCTCGAACCGCGCACGATGTCGGCCACTTCCAGGTTCTCAATCAGGTTGGGCGTGAGTTTCATCACCTCGTTCTTGTGCGAAGCACGGAAGTTCACGTCGTAGTACAGGATGGCCCCATGCTGCCTGGCAAACTCCAGGAAGCCTGCCACCTGTGGGCGTATCACGGGGTTCACGGCATAGTAGGAACCGAAGAGCACCACGTCATCCGGCTGCACGTCGGGATAGTCAAAGTCCAGCCTGTCGTGCGGGTGATCCTTGTAGAAGATGTACTCTGCATCGTTCTGTTCGTTGAGGAAGGCCAGTGAGAGGGGTGACTTCGAGTCGGCATAGATGTTCACGCTGCTTGCATCCACCCCGTTCTCTTGCAGAAAACTGATGATGCGTTGTCCCACGCGGTCGTTGCCCGTCTCACTGATGAATGCTGCCGGGATGCCAGTGCGTCCTATTGAGATCACCGCATTAAATACCGAGCCGCCCGGTACGGCTCCTATGGGCTGTTCGTTCTTGAAGATGATGTCAAGAACCGTTTCGCCAATTCCAAATACTCGTCGCATGAATAGAATGTATTTTATACTGCTGCAAAGGTAATGCAAAAAAACAATATGGCAAAGGATCTTCGGCAAAAGTGTCAATACGCTATGCGATAGGCCGCAACTCTACAGCTAAGCCCATTGCTGCGGCAATGCGATAGAGGGTTGAAACAGACGGGATGGTAAGGCCACGTTCCAAACGTGACACATAGCCTTTGTTTGCACCAATTCTTTCTGCCAGTTCCTGCTGGGTTAGACCAGCATTTTTGCGAGCATCCAGAAGTATCTGAGCATTGTACTCTTCCCATGCCTTATCCTCAGCAGCTTTGCGGCTTGCAGAACCTTTTGGGCCAAACTCCTGTTCCAGTTCGGCACTAATGTCATAAATCATTTCTTTTTCTTTCATTTCTATACTCCTCCTTTAATTTAATTGCTTTGTCAATTTCACGTTTAGGTGCCTTCTGCGTTTTCTTTGTATAGCAGTTGAACAGCACCACGATAGTATCGCCATCATAGATGAAGAACAGGCGGAACTCCTTGTTGCCGTATGTGACACGGAATTCATACACACCATCGCGGATATAGTTGATGTAGTGCTGTGGTATCTTGTCCTCTGTTTCAAAGAGCAGCAAGGCGCGGCGGATTTTGTCGCGTTCCTGTTGTGACAACCTTGCCATGAACTCTTGATAGTAGCTTTTGTATGCTATGATTTTTCTCATCGGATGCAAATTTACGAAAAGTTATACAACGATACAACTTTTTGACGTTCTTTTTACCCTTTAATGGTCATTTTCCTGCATTTTCCTGAAACAACATACAGCTTTTCCAATTTTTCCCTCAATTCTGTTTGTATATATCAGAAAAATAGCTATTTTTGCAGTCTGAGAGAAGAAAAACGTG
>CAMZBS010000042.1 GCA_947304695.1 uncultured Prevotella sp. | reverse complement strand
TTGCACCAACTCGTTTGCCAGCTGCTTGCCAGCCTTTCGCTGCCAAACAATAAGAAATACCATAGCAGCCACTGCTATGAGAAGCATTCCCCATACAATGATATCCACCAAATCGGACGATTGTTGGCTTGCATATAAGAAAATATCGGTCATTTCTTTACAGTTGAAGGTTTTGTCATCATGTGCAAAATTACTAAAAAGTTGGGAGTTAGAAGTGAGGTATGAGGAGTTAATATGCTTCGTTTAACTTTTTTTACGGATTCATGCACCTAAAAAACTCCTAACTCCTAACTCCTAACTCCCAACTTTTCAGTACCTTTGCACCTCGAAAACAGGTATTTGTATATATTCAATGGAACAAGAAACAAAATTTGGCGAAGGCCAATTTGAGCTCATCGCCAAAACGTTCATGGGACTGGAACCTGTCCTGGCGAAAGAACTGACCCAACTGGGAGCAAACAACGTACAAATAGGCAGACGCATGGTGTCGTTTACGGGCGACAAGGAAATGATGTACCGCGCAAACTTCTCTTTGCACACGGCCATCAAAATTCTGAAGCCTATTGCCCGCTTCAAGGCACAAAGTGCCGACGACGTCTATGAGGAAATCAAGAAATTAGACTGGAGCCTTTATCTGGACAACGACCACACCTTTGCGGTCGATGCTGTAGTGTTCTCAGAGGAGTTCCGCCACTCCAAGTTCGTAAGCTACAAGGTTAAGGATGCCATCGTAGACCAGTTCAGAGAGCGTACCGGCTCCCGTCCCAACATTTCTGTAGCCAACCCCGACCTGCGTCTGCACATCCACATAGCCGACGTGACTTCTGAAGAAAGCGAATGCACGCTCTGCCTGGACTCTTCGGGCGAGTCACTCCATCGCCGAGGCTACCGTCAGGAAAGTGTTGAAGCACCGCTCAACGAAGTGCTGGCAGCCGGAATGATCCTAATGACGGGCTGGAAGGGCGACACCGATTTCATCGACCCGATGTGCGGCAGCGGCACACTGCTCGTCGAGGCAGCACTGATTGCCCACAACATGGCTCCTGGCCTGTTCCGCAAGGAATACGCATTCGAGAAATGGCCCGACTTCGATGCTGAACTGTTCGACAGCATCTATAACGACGATTCACAGGAACGCGAGTTCAAACACCATATCTACGGCTACGACATTGACATGAAAGCCGTGAACACAGCCCGCTTGAACGCCAAAGCTGCCGGTCTGAGCGAGGACATCACCGTGGAACAGCAAGACTTCAAGGACTTTACGCAGCCTAAGGAGAAGAGCATTATTGTCTGCAACCCGCCCTACGGAGAACGCATCTCTACCCCCGACCTTCTAGGCACCTACCGCATGATTGGCGAACGGCTGAAGCACCAGTTCATGGGGGGCGACGCCTGGATTCTGTCCTACCGTGAGGAATGCTTCGAGCAAATCGGCCTGAAACCTTCCATCAAGATTCCCGTGTTCAACGGCAGTCTGGAATGCGAGTTCCGCAAATACCAGATGTTCGACGGCAAGCTGAAGAACTTCCGCAGCGAAGGCGGTGTGATGAAGACCGACGAGGAGAAGCGCCAGATGGCTGAGAAGCATCGTTTCAAGAAAGAGCGCGAATTCAAGAAGCGTCTTGACGAACAGGAAGAAAACGAGGAAGCCGACATCCGTTCCTTCACCTTCCACCGCCACGACTTGAGTGAAGGCAGGGGCGAACGCAAAGAACGCTTTGACAGAAAGAAAGATTCTTTCGACCGCAAGAAGGACTTCTCTGACCGCAAAAAAGATTTCTCTGACCGCAAGAAACCCTCTTTCGATCGCAAGAAAGAGCGTTTCGACAAACGAGGCGACGGTGAACGCCGTGGTGGAAAGTCAGCCTACAAGAGTTCATCGAACCGTGGCGGCCATGAGCGCTTTGACCGAAGCGGAGGCAAGAACAGACGAAACCGTTTCGACAGCGATGAAGACTAAGCCTTTCCTTTTCATTCTTTTCTCCTTGCTGCTGTCAGCGACCATGTCTGCCCAGAAACTATTCACGCTTGAAGACCTGAACTTTGGTGGCACCAACTACCACAACCTGCGTCCGCAGAACATGTTTCTCACATGGTGGGGCGACCAGCTGGTGCAGACTGATGTGGAGGAATGCTACACCATTGATGCCAAGACTGGCAAGAAAAAACTGCTCTTTACGCTTGACCAAATCAACGAATGGGCAGAGAGCGACGGTGACGTGCGCCAGGTCCGCCACCTGATGAACGCCACATTCCCCTATCCCGACCAGCCCCTTGTACAGGTTGGCAACAGACATGCCGTCCTGCTCGTTGACTTCCGGGACAAGAAGATAGTATGGCAGGACAGTCTCTCTGGCCAGCAGGCCTACGACTGGAATGCCCAGTCCAGAGCCACTGCCTTTGTTGAGGATTATCAGCTTTTTGTGGTCGACGGACAAGGACAAAAGCACCAGCTATCTACCGACGGTTCGCGCGAAATTGTCTACGGTCAGTCAGTACACCGCGACGAGTTCGGCATTACCAAGGGCACCTTCTGGAGTCCCGACGGACAGCGTCTGGCCTTCTACCGCATGGATCAGAACATGGTGACCGACTACCCACAGGTGAACATCGATCCGCGCGTAGCAGAGTTGGAACCCGACAAATATCCCATGGCTGGCATGACCAGCCACAAGGTAACCGTGGGCATCTTCGACTTGAAGAGTGGCAAGACCATTTATCTGAAGACACCAGACAACCCTGACAATCCTGAAGTCCCAGTATACTTCACCAACATTGCGTGGAGTCCTGACGGCCAGACCGTTTACATGTTTGAGCTGAACCGCGACCAGAACGACTGCCGCCTTGTGAGCTACGATGCCCTGAACGGCCAGCGACTGGCAGAACTCTGCCGCGAGACCAGCACGAAATATGTGGAGCCGCTGCACCCCATCCAGTTCCTGCCCTGGGACAGTCAGAAGTTCATCCTTCAGAGTCAGAAAGACGGCTACAACCACCTTTATCTATATAATATAAAAGGAGAACAGCTCAAGCAGCTGACCAGCGGTCAATGGGTTGTGACCCAATTGCTGGGTTTCAACAAGAAACAGAAGTCAGTTGTCATTGCTTCGAAAGAGAAGCATGCCCTACAGGAGAATCTCTATGCCGTTGACCTGAAGACGCTGAAGCGCACGCTGCTCGACAACGGCGAAGGCGTACACCACGGCAACTTGTCGGCAAGCGGAACGCTGCTCTACGATAAATACACGACACCAACGGTGCCCAATAACATTGACCTTGTCAGCACTGACAACGGGAAGTCCTGCCGCCTGCTCACGGCAGAAAATCCGTGGCATGAATTCATCGTTCCTCAGTACGAAAGCGGTAGCATCAAGGCTGCCGACGGGATGACCGACCTTTACTTCCGCATGGTGAAGCCTGCCGACTTCGACCCCACGAAGAAATATCCCACCGTGGTCTACGTCTACGGCGGTCCTCACGCCCATAACGTCGAGGCTTCCTGGCACTGGCAGAGCCGTTCCTGGGAAACCTACATGGCACAGAAGGGGTATATCGTCTTCATTCTCGACAACCGTGGTTCGGAGAACCGTGGCCGTGACTTCGAGCAGGCCACCTTCCGCCAGCTGGGTCAGATTGAGATGCAGGACCAGATGAAAGGTGTGGACTACCTGCGTTCGCTGCCCTATGTTGACATATCACGGCTGGGTGTTCACGGCTGGTCATACGGCGGCTACATGACCATTTCGCTCATGACCAACTATCCCGACGTGTTCAAGGTGGGCGTGGCCGGAGGCCCCGTCATCGACTGGAAATGGTACGAGGTGATGTACGGCGAACGCTACATGGACACACCCGAACAGAACCCGGAGGGCTATGCAAAGACTTCGCTCATCTCCAAGGCCAAGAACCTGAAGGGAAAGCTGCAGATTATCATCGGCTACAACGATCCCACTGTGGTGCCGCAGCACGCCTTGTCGTTCCTGAAAGCCTGTGCCGAAGCAGGCACGCAGCCCGACTTCTTCGCCTATCCTGGCGAAGGCCACAACATGATGGGCCACAACAGCGTACACCTGCACGAGCGCATCACCCAGTACTTCGAAGACTATCTGAAGTAAACTACCCATCTTTCACAAGACACATTCCCCTACAACTGAGGCTCAGTCACTGCACAACTGAGCCTCAGTTGCGTAATAACTAAGCCTTAGTTACGACGTTACTGAGCCTCAGTTACAACGCAACCAAGGCTCAGTTATGAGACAAATAGAAAAGGAGGTGATGAAACAAATAGAAAAGCATATCAGCTGCCGAAGAAGAAATAGCTGAACAACACGGCAGCCATGATGCCGGCAGCATCGGCCAGCAAACCACAGGTGACGGCATAGCGGTACTTCCGGATGCCCACGCTGCCGAAGTAGATGGCCAGAATGTAGAACGTAGTATCGGTACTGCCCTGCAACACACTGGCCAGATGGCCCACAAACGAATCGGGACCGAACGACTCGAAGCACTCAAGCATCATGCCACGCGCACCCGAACCGTTGAGCGGCTTCATCAGCGCCACCGGCACAGCACCCACGAAATCAGTGTCAAGTCCCAAGGCTGCGACACCTGCCGTAATCCAGTCCTGCAACATCTGCAAGGAACCCGAGGCTCGGAACACGCCCACGGCTGCCAGAATGGCTACACAGTAAGGTATCAGGCTGACAGCCACATGGAATCCGCCCTTGGCTCCTTCGATGAACGAGTTGTAGACATTCAGTTTCTTGTAGACACCCGAATAGATGAAAAGCAGGATGGTGCCCAGAATGAGACAGCTCGTAAGCAGGCGGCAGAAGTGCTGCATCTGTTCATTGTTCATGCCACTGATGGCCGTGAACAGGGCAGCCACCAGACCAATGATGACACCCAGCATGATGAGAATGTTCTTTTGGAAGAGGTTGATGCGCTGATAAATCGAGACGGTCAGCAGGCCCACCAGCGTGGAGCACATAGTGGTGAGCAACAAGGGAATGAACACGTCGGCCGGATCGGCAGCCCCGTAACGGGCTCGGTAAGCCATGATTGACACGGGAATGATGGTCAGGCCGGAGGTGTTGAGCACCAGAAACATGATCATCGAGTTGCTGGCCGTGTCTTTCTTGGTGTTGATGCTCTGCAGCTCCTGCATGGCCTTCAGTCCCACAGGCGTAGCTGCATTGTCAAGACCCAGCATATTGGCCGAGATATTCATGAAGATAGACCCCAACGCAGGGTGGTTCTTGGGTATTTCAGGAAACAGCTTGGTAAGGACAGGACTCAGGAAACGGGCCAGACGGTCTACCAGTCCGCTGTCTTCACCTATTTTTAATATGCCCATCCAGAGTGTCAGCGTGCCCGTCAGACCCAGTGTCATCTCAAAGGCCGTGTTCGACATCTTGAAGGTTGAGTCCATCATTTCGGGCAAAGCGTCATAATCGCCCAGAAACACCAGTTTCACAACACCTACGAGAACGCCTATCGTAAACAGTGCTATCCAAATGTAATTCAGTGCCATAAGTCGGAAATAATTGTACTGTCATTGCAAATTGGGTGCAAAGATACGAAATAATTTATAATTTATAATTCATTATTCATATTTATTTTCTATCTTTGCATGCGATTTCGAAATCCAGACAAATTATGAGAATACTACTTTTGGGCAGTGGCGGCCGTGAGCACGCACTGGCATGGAAGATTGCTCAGAGTGAGCGAGTAGAAAAGCTGTTTATCGCCCCAGGCAACGCCGGAACAGGCAACTGCGGTGAGAATGTGGCCATGAAGGCCGACGACTTCGAAGCCATCAAGCAGTTTGTGGTGGAACAGAAGGTCGACATGGTGGTCGTGGGGCCTGAAGACCCACTGGTGAAAGGCATCTACGACGAGATGAAGAACGACCCGCAGACGGCAGGCGTACCCGTGATAGGCCCATCGAAGGCAGGTGCCGTGCTCGAAGGGTCAAAGGACTTTGCTAAGGGATTCATGCAGCGTCACCACATTCCCACAGCCCGCTACCAGACATTCGACGGCTGCTCGGTAGAAGAAGGCATCGCCTTCCTTGAGACTTTGGAGCCTCCCTACGTGCTGAAGGCCGACGGTCTCTGTGCCGGCAAGGGTGTGCTGATTCTGCCCACACTGGATGAAGCCAAGAAGGAACTGCGCGAGATGCTGGGCGGCATGTTCGGAAACGCCTCTGCCCGCGTGGTCATCGAGGAATACCTGAGCGGCATTGAGTGCTCCGTCTTCGTGCTCACCGACGGCGACCACTACAAGATCCTGCCCGAAGCCAAGGACTACAAGCGCATTGGCGAAGGCGACACGGGACTGAACACGGGCGGCATGGGTTCAGTGACACCAGTGCCTTTTGCCACTAAAGAATGGATGCAGAAGGTAGAAGACCGCATCATCCGCCCCACGGTGGTAGGTCTGAAGGCCGAAGGTATTGACTATAAGGGATTTATCTTCTTCGGCCTCATCAACGTAAAGGGCGAGCCGATGGTCATTGAATACAACTGCCGCATGGGTGACCCGGAAACGGAAAGCGTGATGCTACGTCTGAAGAGTGACCTGGTAGACCTGCTGGAAGGCGTGGCCCAAGGCAATCTGGATGAACGCGCCATTGCGTTCGACGAGCGTGCCGCCGTCTGCGTGATGCTCGTTTCGGGCGGCTATCCGCAAGAATACAAGAAGGGCTACCCCATTACTGGCATTGACCAGGTGGAAGGCTCCATCGTGTTCCACAGCGGAACAGCCCTGAAAGATGGTGAAGTGGTGACAGCTGGTGGCCGCGTCATTGCCGTTTCCTCCTATGGCAAGGACAAAGCCGAGGCACTGCAGAAATCGTTTGAAGAAGCACAGAAGATACAATTCACTGGCAAATACTTCCGTCGTGACATTGGTGCCGACCTGTAAATGAAGAAATATGTACAGAACCGAATAGCCGAAAGTTGGCTCACGCTGCCCAGCGTGGGCCTCTATTCTTTGGTTGTATGGATTCTGAGCGGTCTTATCACCCATTCATGGTGGCTTCAGCTGGCCTGTATGGTCATATCAACCTACCTCATGGCCGAGCTGAGCAACGCCAGTGCTCTGATCAGAGTGCGTTCTCGCATGGTGTCGAGCGTTTTCCTGGCACTCTCAACGACAGCCACCTTCCTCTTCGATTCACTTCCGGGAGGTTTTGTGCAGCTGTGCTTCATCGCCATGCTCATCCTTCTTTTCCGCACCTATCAGGACAGGCATGCACCGGGATGGACGTTCTACGGCTTCCTTTGCATCGGACTGGCAAGTATGGTCTTCGTCCAGATTTTCTTCTTCGTGCCCCTGCTCTGGTTGGTCATGCTCACCCAGCTACAGTCGCTCCGATGGCGATCGTGGACTGCTTCGCTCATAGGTCTGCTCACGCCGTACTGGTTTGCATCGGCCTGGGTGGCCTACCGACAGGACATCTCGCTGGCCATCAACCACTTTCGACCACTGGCTGAATTCCCATTCCCCTACGCCTACGCTACGCTCACAGTGGGTCAGGTGCTGGTTTTCGCTTTCACCATAACGCTCATGATCCTGGGCGTGGTGCATTTCTGGAACAAGAGTTTTGAAGACAAGATACGCATCCGTCAGCTCTACGGTGGACTGCTGGCCATCAGTTTGTTCAGCATTGCCTTTCTGGTGCTGCAACCCCAGCACTACGACGCACTGATGCGCATCATTGTGGTGTGTGCCAGCCCCTTCATTGCCCACCTGTTCACACTGACTCACACCCGCATCACCAACATTTTATTCTGCACAACAGCCGTCCTGACCCTGCTGCTCACGGCGTTCTGCCTGTTCATGCCCGAATGGTCAAGCTTTAACAACATGTTCAGCACGCTATGGAATGGATTATTGACTTTCTGACTGGCTACGGCTATATGGGCATGCTGCTGGCTGCCTTTCTGGCCGGCAGTTTCTTTCCGTTCTCAAGCGAGGCTGTCATGGTGGGACTCATGGCCACTGGCCTGGATCCGTGGCAACTGATGATCTACGGCACCATCGGCAATGTGATGGGTTCCGTGTTCAACTACAGTGTGGGACGCATGGGAAAACTGGAATGGATTGAAAAATACCTGCACGTAAAAAAGAAGGACCTCGACAAAGCCGAAAAGTTCATGGCCGGTCGAGGTGCTTGGATGGGTTTCTTTGCCTTTCTGCCTGTTCTGGGATCGGCTATCACCATTCTGCTGGGCCTTATGCGTGCCAATGTAGTTATTACCTTCATCAGCATTACCCTGGGCAAGATTTTCCGCTACCTTATTCTTATATATGGTGCTGGTCTCTTCTTGTGACCCTAATCGGTCTTGCGATTGCCCTGTGTAGGAAGATAAGAAACAAGTGAAGGTACACATTTTATACTATAATAAACTCCGCTATCTGTTAATTTATGTAGAGTTGCAGAAAATTCTTCACACTTCACTCTTCACTCTTCACTGAAATTTATTACCTTTGCAGCCAAAAGAACATTTAACGTTAATTATAGTATCATTATTCCAATGAAACAATTCAGACTCGTGGACAATATCCTCGGGTGGCTTACATTTTTTGTGGCCGCCTTTGTGTATTGTTCCACTATTGAACCGACAGCCTCTTTCTGGGACTGTCCTGAGTTTATTACGACGGGCTACAGGCTCGAAATCGGTCACCCGCCTGGTGCACCTTTCTTCATGCTCACGGCCAATTTGTTCTCTCAGTTTGCCAGTGACGCCACGCAGGTGGCACGCATGGTGAACACAATGAGCGCACTGTTGTCGGCCACTTGTATTCTGTTCTTGTTCTGGAGCATTACGCATCTGACGCGACGTCTGCTCATTGACCGCTGGGAAGAACTTTCCATCGGGAAAATGATTGCCATTGAGGCATCTGGTCTGGTGGGCGCATTGATCTACACATTCAGTGACACTTTCTGGTTCTCGGCTGTTGAAGGCGAAGTCTATGCTTATTCTTCCGCCTTTACCGCTGTCGTGTTCTGGCTCATCCTGAAATGGGAAGACCATGCCGACGAACCTCACAGCGACCGCTGGCTGGTGCTTATCATGTACATGACTGGCCTCTCCATTGGCGTACACTTGCTGAACCTGCTTTGTCTGCCCGCCATTGTGCTGGTCTACTATTACAAGCGATTCCCCAACGCCAACCTGAAAGGCTCTGCCATCGCCCTGCTCATCTCGTTTGCCATTGTGGCACTGGTGCTTTATGGCGTCGTGCCGGGCATCATCACCGTGGGCGGATGGTTCGAACTGCTGTTCGTCAACGAACTGGGCATGCCGTTCAACACGGGCGAATACATCTACATCCTGCTGCTGGTGGCCATCGTAATCTGGGCTGTCTATGAGACGCAGAACGCTACCAAGCAGAACTGGAAGCGACAGAACATTGCATTCCTCCTGTCTGTAGCCATGCTGGGCATTCCCTTCTACGGCTACGGATGGTCGGCCTTTATCATCGGTGTTGTGGTGCTGGCACTCCTCTGGTACGTGCTGAACCGCCGTTATAAGAACAAGGCACTGGTCACAGCCCGCGCCAAGAACACCTTACTGTTGTGCATGCTCATGCTCATGATTGGCTATTCCACGTATGCCGTGATCGTCATACGTTCATCAGCCAACCCGCCCATGGACCAGAACTCGCCTGAGGACATCTTCACACTGGGCGACTACTTAGGACGTGACCAATATGGTCAGCGCCCCCTGTTCTATGGCCAGGCTTACACCTCGCAGGTTGCCCTTGAGAAGCAAGGTGGCTACTGCAAGCCTGTGATGACAACGGGCAAGCCCGTGTGGCAGCGCAAGGAGAAGGCTTCGGCTGATGAAAAGGACTCATACTTCATTGTACGTACAAAGGACGAATACGTCTATGCACAGAACATGCTTTTCCCACGCATGTACAGTTCTTCTCATGCACAGCAGTACGAGAATTGGTTGGGTGGTGAAGTGAGCGGAACCATGGTGCCCTACGACCGTTGTGGTGAGAACATCATGGTCAAAGTGCCCAGCCAGGTTGACAACCTAAACTTCTTCATTACCTACCAGTGCAACTGGATGTACTGGCGCTACTTCCTCTGGAACTTCGCCGGACGACAGAATGACATCCAGGGACATGGTGAACTGGAGCACGGCAACTGGATTACAGGTCTTCCGTTTATCGACAATGCCCGTCTGGGCAACCAGGATGCACTGCCCGACGACCTGAAGAACAACAAGGGACACAACGTGTTCTACTGTCTGCCCTTGCTGCTGGGTCTGCTCGGACTGTTCTGGCAGGCATTCAGCCGCGGACAAAAAGGCATCAAGCAGTTCTGGGTGGTCTTCTTCCTGTTCTTCATGACAGGTCTGGCCATTGTCATTTACCTGAACCAGACGCCCATGCAGCCTCGCGAACGAGACTACGCCTACGCTGGTTCGTTCTATGCCTTCGCCATCTGGTGCGGAATGGGTGTGGCAGCTCTGTGCCACTATCTGAACAAGTTCATCAAGAAGGAGTCGGCCATCGTAACAGCCATCGTTTCGGTTGCAGCCCTGCTGGTTCCCATTCAAATGGCTTCTCAGACATGGGATGATCACGACCGTTCAGGCCGCTATACCTGTCGTGACTTCGGTCAGAACTACCTGATGTCACTCCAGCAGGAAGGCAATCCCATCATCTACACCAACGGTGACAACGACACCTTCCCACTCTGGTACAACCAGGACACTGAAGGTGTACGTACCGATGCCCGTGTCTGCAACCTTTCCTACCTGCAGACCGACTGGTACATTGACCAAATGGTGCGTCCTGCCTACGATTCACCCTCGCTGCCCATCACCTGGAAGCGACTGGAGTACTGTGCAGGAACGAATGAATACGTACAGATTGACTCGAAGCTCAAGAATGATGTTCTGAACTTCTACAAGGAAAATCCGGAACAGGCCAAAGCCCAGTTCGGCGACGAGCCGTTCGAGCTGAAGAATGTGCTGAAGTACTGGGTACGCTCTACAAATCCCGACCTCCACGTCATTCCTACCGACACCGTCTACATGACCATTGACAAGGACGCTGTGCGCAAGAGCGGCATGATGCTGCAAAGCGACAGCATTCCCGACCGCATGGTTATCTCGCTGAAAGGCAAGAGTGCCCTGTACAAAGGCGACCTGATGATGCTTGAGATGATTGCCAATGCCAACTGGGTACGTCCCATCTACGTAGCTACCACCGTAGGTTCTGAGAACTACATGAACCTGGGCGACAACTTCGTACAGGAAGGTCTGGCCAACCGTATCACTCCCTTCACCACTAATATAAGTGGAAAGCCCGTGCCCGGTATGACCAACTTCGATACGGAGAAGACCTACGACAATGTGATGAACCGCTTCAAGTTTGGCGGTGCCAACACACCTGGCATCTATTTCGACGAAACTGTTATGCGCATGTGCTACACGCATCGCCGACTGATGGCACAGCTGGCCATCCATCTGGCTCAAGAGAACAAAGACAGCCTGGCTGCCAAAGTTCTGGCCAGAGCCGAGAAAGAGCTGCCGTCAGAGAATGTGCCCCATGACTTCCAGAGCGGTTCGCTTGATATGGTTCGCACCTACATCTACATTGGCGACACCGTCCATGCAAAGGATATCATTAAGCAGCTGTGGGTTCGTTCGAGCCAGTACATGGACTACTATTGTACGCTCAACCCCACCCGCTTCAATGCAGCTCAGAACGACTGCATGTTCCACATGTATATTCTCAATCACTTGTCGGAACTGACTGGCCGCATTGATGAGAAGCTGGGCAAGGAATATGAAGCACAGCTGGCCGACATTGCCAAGAAATATCAAGGCAAGGGCGGACGTATCTAAGTCATAACATGTTTATAGAACAGCCCGCAATCTATCTGCGATGGCTTTATCCAAAAGCATTGTGGAGAATGGACCGTCACGAACGTTCAGTCTATCTGACGTTCGATGACGGCCCAATTCCCGAATCAACGCCTTTCATTCTTCAGACACTTCGCGAATTCGGCATCAAGGCCACCTTCTTCATGGTGGGCGACAACGTGCGCAAATATCCTGAACTTTACGAACAGATTGTCAAGGAAGGCCATCAGGTGGGCAACCACACCCACAACCACATCAGTGGTTTCCGGAATTCACTCCACGACTATTGCTATAATGTGGAGAAAGCCAATGCCTATATCCACAGCACACTGATGCGTCCACCCCACGGGTGGATGCGGATGGTGCAATATGCATGGTTGTGTCGGAAGTATAAGATTGTGATGTGGGACTTGGTGACGCGCGACTATTCCAAATGGATGACTGCTGAAGACATCTTCAACAATGTGAAGCGCTACGCCCGTAACGGTTCCATCATCACGTTTCACGATTCACTCAAAAGCATTGAGAAGTTACATTATGCCTTGCCCGAAAGTATTAAGTGGCTGAAGGAGCAAGGCTATGAGTTCAAAAGAATAGATGCATAAAAAAACCGAGAGTGTCATCACGACAGTCTCGGATAAATAACATGTTAACTTATTATCAACTATTCATTACTCATTTCTCAACTTTCAAGTGCAAAGATAAGAACTATTTGTGAACTGACAATATTTTTATTGTAAAAAAGTCACGTAAACGTTTGCGTAATCCAATCATTTTCCGTAATTTTGCGCATTCAAGTGCAATAAACGAAAGAAAACAAGTTTACAAAGATGCCCAAACATCGTGTTTCATTAAAAGATCTGGCCCAGCAGTTGGGAGTAAGCATTGCCACCGTTAGCCGTGCCCTGCATGGCAGTCCTGAAATAGGAAAGGAAATGCAGCAGCGCGTACAAGCGCTTGCCCAACAGCTGAACTACCGCCCTAACCCCTTTGCACAAAGCCTTCGATGCGAAGCACCGAAAGTCATCGGTGTGGTTGTCCCCAATCTGGTAACCCATTACTATGCCGCCGTACTCGACGGCATTGAGACCGAAGCTCGCAAAAGCGGTTACAGTGTCATTAGTGCCAACAGTCACGAAAGTCAGGCAGACGAAGCCCGTGCCATCGATAATTTCAACAGCATGCACGTTGAGGGCATCATTGCCTGTCTCGCCCAGGACACCACCGACTACAGCCATTTCCTGGAAATCTCACAGATGGGCATACCATTGGTATTCTTTGGCAGGACCTGTCTCACCGAGCAGTTCTCAAGCGTCACAGCCAATGGTGACGAGGCAGCCCAGCAAGCCACCCAGCACTTGATTGACACCGGATCACGCCGCATTGCCTTCCTTGGAGGCCCCAACCATCTTGACATGGTACGCCGCCGCAAGCATGGCTATCTAGAAGCCCTGCGCGAGAACCGCCTTCCCATCGACCGTACCATCGTGGTCTGCGACCGCATTGACTACGACGTTGCCCTACAAAAGACACTCGACCTGCTGCAACGTCCCGACCGTCCCGATGCCATTCTTGCCTTCAACGACATCATTACCTTTGCAGCCTTTACTGCCATCAAGCAACAAGGGCTGCGCATCCCGGAAGATGTAGCCCTGATCGGATTCACCGACGATGTGCATGCCCGCTACGTCACCCCAAAGCTTTCAGCCATTGAAGACCAGTCGAGCCTGATGGGACAGACAGCCTGCCAACTGCTTTTGAAAAGCATTGCTGGCGACACAAAGATTTACAAGAAGATTGTTCCGCAACAACTGGTTATCAGAGAGAGTTCAGCCAAAACCGCACAGCGGTAGCCTATTGACTACCGCCGTCCGCCGCCTCGCTGCGAGCCTCCTATATTTCCTCCAGACCGCTGACCGCCCGAAGCACTTCTTGAAGAACTGGCTGAAGCACTTCTTGTAGGACTGGCCGACGAGCTTCTTGAAGGACTAGCCGAAACACTCCTTGTAGGACTGGCCGAGCGGCTGATGCCACTGACACGACTTGAAGAAGGACTGGCACTCGAAGCAGAGGGTGTCACAGTGCGTGTAGGTGCTGAGTTCATTCTTGATCCAGCCGACCTGTTCTCAATTCGCGGTGCCGACGACTCTGCACTGCGGGCCCTGCTGACAGGGGCTGTGCGTGTTTCGCTATTTGCGCTTGAGCTACGCGATCCTGAGAAATTTCCACTTCCCGAAGAACCGACACTACTATTGTCTGCGGGTCTTACCTGACGGTCGACTGTGGCAGGGCGACTCTCTCTGCTATTACTGCGTTCTGCTCCATTTCCCACAGCCGGGCGATTCTCGTTGTTGCGCGTTCCACTGAAGTTCCCACTGCGCGAACCACCATCACGGTCTACAGTACCACGGTTGCCACGGTTCGAAGGTCCAGTCACGCGGGTTGAGCTGTTGCCATGTCCTCCGCCCGAACGGTAATCACCACGGTTCCATCCGTCACGCATGCCGAAGTGGTTGTCGCGCGGAACTGCCGGACGGAAGTGCTCGCGATGATGCTCATAGTAGCTTCGC
The DNA here is from genome assembly GCA_947304695.1 of uncultured Prevotella sp. The sequence goes on along the minus strand of CAMZBS010000042.1, from coordinate 3,169 downwards.
CCGCCGTTCATCCTCCAGCTGTGCCCACCACGGTAGGTCACATAGAAGTGAGGACGTCCGAAGTAGAAGTAGTCACGGTGCGGGTAGCGGGCATAGATGCCGAAATGCCAGTAGCCTGCTTCCCAGAAGAGCGGACGATAGAAATAGGAGGCGGCCAGATAGGCTTCCCACTGCCAAGTATGCAGGATGAACTGCAAGTCGGTATTGCGGCGCTCCCAGTAGAGGCCAAACACGTCGTGACGACCAGTGACACCCATCAGATAATCGAGGTTGATTTCGTAGGCAGCCTCGTACTGTGCATCGGTCAGATTCAGCTCGTATGCCATCTTGTCGGTCAGGAACAGGGCCTCTCTCCGTGCCTGCTCATAGCTCATGGCTTGTACTGACACAGCCATCGTGAGCATGGCTATCAGGGTAAACAACATCTTCTTCATAACTCATTCTATTTTAAGGGTTCTACAATCTGTTTTGTTTTATCTGTTGCAAAAGTAATGAAAAATAGAATACGACTCAAAGGTTTTTCCCTAAAGTGACAGGGGAAAATCCCTATATGTTATTTAGAAGGTGGGGTTGATGACAAAACGGATGCCATGTTTCTCAGCCGTGGGCAGACCAAGATAGTTGATGCGGTGTACATATTCTATCTGAATCAGGTTCAGGATGTTCTGCACACCTACGGCATACTCCAAGTACGGTTTCCGTCCGTCCATAACCGACGATCCGGCAGGGAAGTACATCAGTGTCTGGCTGTTTGCGTTCTTAGCCAGGAAGGGGTTGTTCTTGTCGGAAAGCGCACCCCACAGTCCTTTGAACTCCACCACCTCACGCCACTTCAACTTTCGAAACAAGGGTATGCGGTTGAAAATCTTTCCGCCCAGCTCCCAGTTCATCATGAACGACACGTAGCGGTCGTTCAGGAACTCCATATTGTTCATCATGCTGAAAGCATTGTAGTCATTCACATACGACAGGTTGGCCTGCGGCATGATGAGCAGCGGGAAGGGCACCTGGTTCCACTGCACGCCGCCGCGCAGTTTCACGTCGATTCGGCCCCAGCTCATCGGCAGCCAAGTACGTCGGGACATTTCAGCCTCGGTGAAGTTATAGCGGTACTGTCCGCCCAGCACGTTCTTCATGCCCATGGTGTGCTGCAGGCTCACGACCCATGCATCCCTGTTGATAGGGCGCCGACGCTGTTTGGTGTTGATGTACTTCTCGTCCGGAGCCAGTCGCAGACCGAGGGTTGCCTCCGTGTAGCGCATGTGTGACTGCAACTTATTATCCAGCTGCAGGAAGAACAGGTTGCCGATGGGGTCGATGCGCTCTGTCTTCAGATCGCCCGTGATGCGCAAATGCCACGGCATCTCATACTCCAGACTCAGCTGCTGGTTGTTGTACATGAGCATCTTGTCAATCTTATGCACCTTGAACGAGGTGAACACGTTGTCCTTGTCGGTCGAGATATACTTGTCACTGGGCAGTGCCACGTCGCGTTTCGACGAGATCGTGATGTTACGCTGAGGGAACTCCTGCGGCAGATATTCCTTTTCGTTCAGCGAATAGGTCATTTCAGCACTGTAGTAGTTCTCGTGGTGGTCGAATCCGTGGGCATAATAGCCTTTCAGGAACAGGTGCGGGTTCAGGTTGGCTGTGGTCTGTCCGCTGGCACGGAGCCGCAGTCCGTCGTAGAAGTTCTGCGAGATGATGGTGTTGATGGGACCCACATCGAACTTGCTTGGCTTTTCGCGTGTGCCTGTTTCCAGATAGTTCTCAAAGATGGCTTTCAGGAAGAAGATGGCATATTTGTAGCCTTTCAGCTGCTCAATATGATCCAGGAAACCGCCCATGCCGCGCTCACTCTTGGTGAACTCCACCTGCCGGTACTGATCCCAGAAGGCATCGTCGCGGTTCGAGGCACCGCGCATGACAGCCTGTTCGCCACCCTTGAACTTCTCCTTCGGCAGCGGGTCGAACGAGAAATCAGTCAGTCGGGTGGTTCGGGTGACTAGTGCCTTGGTGATAAAGTCGGTGACCATCAGCTCCACAATCATGTCGTCGACCGTGAGCAGCCACTGTCCGTCGGCCTGACGGGTGAACTCCTGCATGCACTGGAAGCCCTCCACCCAGTTCACGTCGTTAGACTTGGGCAGCGACAGCTCGCAGCGCTTCACCTGATAAGACGAGTCGGCCAGAATGAATATCTGTCCGCGGAAGCCGAAGTCCTGCTGGTTGTTGGGCACGAAGTCCACCTGAATACAGCGGTCGGGGCCCACGAAGAGCGTGTCGGTGATGTAGAAGCGGTAGAACTGAATGGCGTCGCGGCCAATGGGACTGCTGAACTTGTGGCGTAGCAGCAGGATGTAATCGTCGTAGATGTCCACGTCGGAGAACACGTCGCGCATCGCGGTGGTCAGGATGCCGCCTGTCTGGAACAGGTCGTTCACGCCCGACGACTTCTGTCCGATGATGGTCGTCTTCTCTTTCTGGGGCGACTTGCGGTAGATGTGCTCGGTCAGCGTCTCGTCGACCGTCAGCGGCAGCACCAGCTTGTCGTTGTACTGGCTCGTCTCTACCTGGTCTGCCAGCCACGGGTATTTCTTAAACAGTCCCTTGCCCAGCGACTCGGCATTGATGTCGTTCAGTCCCAGCGTGATTTTCTGGTAGTTGGTGTATTTATAGAAGTCGTTGCGCTTGATGTCGCCCTTCTTCTTGGCAGCAATCACCTTGCGCATCAGCTCCACGGCAGGGTTCTCCTTACGCTTGTAGCGGGTTTTGCGCTTCGACTTCACCGTCACCTCCTCCAGTTTGCGGCTCTCGGGCTTCAGGCGGATGACCAGTTTGTGGGGTGTCGACGGTCCCACGTTGATGACCTGCGACTGGTAGCCCACCGAACTGAACGTCAGTCGCCAGCCGTTGTGCCTACTGATGCTGTACTGTCCGTTGCCGTCGCACCTTGTGGCCACTTCGTTGCCCTTATACACCACACTGGCGTAGGGCACCGGGCCACCGTCGGTAGCATCGAGCACCTCGCCCATAATCTGTGCCACAGCCTGGTCACAGAGAGTCATCAAGAGGATGAGAAAAAAGCTATATCGTTTCAAACCTTACACCTATTTATTAATAATGGGTGCAAAGGTACGAAATAAGTGAGAGAAACGAAAGGGAAAAC
>CAMZBS010000041.1 GCA_947304695.1 uncultured Prevotella sp. | reverse complement strand
GGCTACTATCGCGGCCCCACCGGCGGCTACCATTATCCTTACGGCGGCGGCAACGACCACGTGTATTTTGCACGTCAGGCCAACACCTACCGCATGGTGCTCTGCACCACCCACATTAATCCCTCTGAAGACCACTATCTGCGCATTCGCTGCGTGTCGGCCAAGCAGGGTAACGACAATGAATTCATGCTCGACTTCCTGGAGCTGGTGCCCAAGACCGTTTACGGTGTTACCGACGAAGGCTCGATGGAAAGCATGCTGTAATAACAAGAACTGAAAATTGAATAAGATGATGACAAGGATAAAAAAACATCTGCGCTGGCAGGCCATGAGCTGCATCATGACCACCGCCCTTTCAGTCACCGCCCTCATTTCCTGTTCAGACGACTGGAACGACCATTATGATGCCACTGCCTCCGGAGCCGGAAACGGCACGCTATGGCAGGCCATCGCTTCACGGAGCGACCTGAGCCACTTCGCCAGTGTGGCAAAAGAATGTGGCTACGACATTCTGCTCGATGGTAGCCAGACATACTCCGTCTTCGTACCGACCAATGATGCCTTGACGGAAACCGAGGCGAAGCAACTGATAGCCGAGTTCCAGAAAGAGCAGGCATTAGGAGTCCGTCCCAATGCCAACTCCGTCATACGTCAGTTCCTGCAGAACCACATGGCACTGTACCGTCACCCCGTATCGTCGCTCACCAATGAGACCATTACGATGATGAACGACAAATACGTGGAACTGACCGAAAACACCTTGGGCGGGAACAGGATCCTGACGGCCAATTTGCTATACGACAACGGTCTGCTGTTCACTTTGGCCCATCAGGTAGACTATATCCCCAACGTGTTCGAATACTTGCACTTCGACCACGAGCTCGACAGTGTCTATCAGTTCCTCAACAGCCACAGCGTCTACGAGTTCGATGAGGCGAGAAGCGTTCCTGGCGAGATTATCGACGGAGTGACCCATTATCTCGACTCCGTTTCCGTTTTGCGCAACGACATCCTTTCCCAATACGGCCAGATTGACTCTGAAGACAGTACCTACTGGTTCGTTGCCCCGACAAACGCTGAATGGAATCGTCTTGCCAAGGAGTACGAACCCTACTTCAACTATCCCAACAACGTTGACCATCGTGACTCCCTGACCTACACCAATGCCCGTTTGGGAATCATCGGCGGTGCATTCTTCAGCCGCACCAGCAACCCAGACGAGGCATTCCGCGACTCTGCGGTGTCAACGCAGGCCGTCTCGTCGCAGGTACGCACCTTATTGGAACAGGACGACACCTATTATATTTATTATAAGCCCTTCGACGAAGGCGGCGTATTCCATGGAACTGAAGACATAGAATGCAGCAATGGCCATGTAAGGAAAGCATCCCAGTTCAACATCCCGAAGCTAAAGACCTTTGTACAGACCATCAAGGTTGAAGCCGAGAACACACAGTACCAGGACTCCATCATCAAGGCTGTTGAACCGCTGACCGTACTTGAGGTGCCGTCGGGCAATCCCTACTACAGAAAGGTATCAGGCAATACGTTCGTTGAAGTCATCCCGGAAACACCAGACGCCAGCGTACAGGTCATATTCGAACTGCCCAATATGCTTTCTGCGCTTAACTACGACATTTACGGTGTCTTTGTGCCTGCCACGGCCTATGACACACTGGCTGTTGCCGAGACCCAGAAGAGCTATCGCGTGCGCAGCGTTTTACGCTATCCCGACCAGAACGGTCATGAGGCTACCCGTCGCATTGCAGGCAACAAGAACGTGAACACCACTGTTGTCGACACCGTGAAGCTGGTGTCGGCCGGAAGTATTCCCACCTGTACCTACGGTCTGAGCAATGCCAAGGTCAAGATTGAAATCCAGTCGGGCACCAACGGTGCCACCCTCCGTCTTGACTGCATCATTGTAAAGCCCAGCGAACTGGAAGAAGCAGAGAATTGAATCCGACAACCCACAAATCGAAAAACAAGTCTGATATGAAAAAATATATTGTCTTCTGTCTGTCGCTATTCGCGTTGAGCACCTTGCCTCTGGCTGCTCAGGAAGAAGAATCCGAAGAAGTCGGCACCACTCAGGCGGATTACGTCAAGAAGCCCCAAAAGCAGTTCCCCACTCGCGAAGTAAATGGCCGCGTCATTGATGCCACCACCCAGAAGCCTGTGGCGGGTGCCATGATTACAGCTGCCGAAGTTGAAGGCTTCAGCGTGCTGTCACATGAAGACGGTTCCTACGAGCTCCGCGTGCCGCTGTTTGTCACATCTCTGTCAATCAAGGCTCCCGATTACAATCTGGCCCGCATAGGTCTTTCGTCGGCCGAACTCCAACGCGAGGTGCGGCTTTACCCATCGACCTTCAGCACCGACTATCAGGCCACGACCAATGTCACGGCCTCTGACCAGGCTTCCGACTTCCGTTTCTCTTCAGCAGTCAGCATTGAGGATGAGATTCAGAAGCATCTGGGCGCACAGGTACACACCATCACCCGCAACGGTACGCCAGGCATTGGCAGTGTCATGTTCATGAACGGCCTCAGTTCGCTCAATGCCAATGCCCAACCGCTCATCGTGGTCGACGGGGTGATTTTCGACCAGCAATATTCCCGGACAACCCTTCACGAAGGATTCTACAACAACATCCTGAGCAACATCAGCCCTACTGACATCGAGAGTGTTGAGGTGTTGCGCAATGGTACTGCCCTCTACGGTGCAAAAGGTGCTGGCGGTGTAATCCTTATCAACACACGCCGCAACCACTCTATGGCCACCCGCATCACGGCCAGCATCTCTGGCGGTGTGACGCTTGAACCCGACTATATCGACATGATGAACGCCTCGCAATACCGCAGCTATGCGAGCGACCTGCTGCAGACCACGCAGACCACCATCAAAGACTTCAAGTTCCTCAACGAGTCGCCCACCTATTATTATTATCCGCAATACCACAACAACACCGACTGGAAGGACTACGTCTATCGCACGGCCATCACCCAGAACTACAGCATCAACGTGGAAGGCGGTGACAACGTGGCCGACTACAACCTTTCACTGGGCTACATCTCCAACCAGAGCACGCTGAAATACAACACGATGAACCGTCTGAACATCCGTTTCAATTCCGACATCCGTCTCACCAAGTCTTTCAGCATGCGCTTCGATGCCAGCTTTGCCAACCAGACCCGCAATCTGCGCAACGACGGGGCACCGGCCAACTACGACGAAGGCACTCCCACATCGGCAGCCTTCCTGGCCTATGCCAAGAGTCCGATGCTCAGTCCCTGGACCTTTGCCAACGGACAGGTTCGCAACGGCTATACCGACGTGAGTGACGAGAGCTATCTCGACGAAGCCCTTTCCGGCTATGCCAACTACAACTACAAACTGGCTAATCCCCTGGCCATCAATGAATATGGCGATGCTGAGAACAAGAACCACTTCGAGAACTCGATGATCAACATTGCCGTGACACCGAAGTACAGCTTCAACCGTCACCTCGCGCTTAGCGAGCATTTCAGCTACAATCTGGTGAACACCAACGAGAAGTTCTACATTCCCCTGAACGGTGTGCCCTCCTACTACGTTTCGAGTGTCAATGCCTACTGTGAGAACGAAGTTCGCTCCATGGCAGGGAAACAGAACTCCGTCATGAGCGACACGCGGTTGGAATGGAAGAACCGCTATGATGCCCACGACCTGAGCATCTACGGTGGAGCCCGCTTCAACTGGGAAACCTATACGCTCTCTTCACAATTAGGCTATAACACCACCAGCGACAAGATGCCTGCCGTGAGCTCCACGCTCGACCACGCCCAGCCCTTCGGTTCTTCCGACGACTGGAAGTCGATTGCATGGTATGCCCAGGCCAGTTACAACTACCTACAACGCTACTACCTGCAGGCCAGCATCACGGCCGAGACCTCTTCACGCTTCGGCAAGGATGCAACCCATTCCATCAAGCTCTTCGAGGTGCCCTGGGGCATCTTCCACGGCGTACAGGCATCGTGGGTTGTCACCAATGAGCCTTGGTTCTCACAGGTGCCCTGCATTGACTACCTGCGCCTGAATGTAGGCTACGACGTAAGCGGCAACGACGACCTTGACTATCACGCCGCCCGCAGCTATTTCGTATCCCACAACTTCCTGCAGGATCTGTCGAGCCTATCGCTGAGCAACATCGGCAACACAAAGCTGCAATGGGAAACGACTACCCGCTTCAATGCCGGACTGGAAGGAAACTTCCTGAACAACCGTTTGAACGTGCGGCTGAACTACTTCCGCAGCACCACTGACCACCTCCTGATGCTTCAGCCCCTACGCTATACCACGGGCATGGAACACAACTGGTCTAACAGCGGTTCCATGCGCAACGAGGGCTTCGACGTCACCATCGTGACCAAGCTGCTCGCCCTGAAAGACCTGCAATGGGAGATGGGTGCCAGCATGGGACACTACAAGAACAAGATGACCAAACTGGCCAACAACGATGCCCCCATCACCACCACCGTCTATGGAGCCAACATCCGTACTGAAGTGGGCCAACCGGCCAACCTCTTCTATGGCTTCAGGACGCAGGGTGTCTTCTCCACATCGGAGGATGCTGCCCAGGCCGGCCTCCAGATGCTGGACAACGGAGTGACGCCAACGGCTTTCGGTGCAGGCGACATTTACTTCTATGACCGCGACGGCGACGGCTTTATCAGCGATGGAAGCGACGGACATGCCGATGACCGCGTGATCATTGGCGATCCCAATCCCGACATCTACGGAAACATCTTCACCTCGTTGGCCTACAAGCGGTTCAAGCTCGATGTCAACATGAACTACTCTCTGGGCAACGACGTCTATAACTATATGCGCCAACAGCTGGAGAGCGGTTCGCGCTTCATGAACCAGACCACGGCCATGACCCGTCGCTGGCAGACCGAAGGCCAACAGACCGACATGCCCCGTGCCGCCTTCCAAGACCCGATGGGCAACAGCCGCTTCAGCGACCGCTGGATTGAGGACGGAAGCTATCTGAAGCTGAAGACCGTCACCCTTTCCTACACGCTGCCCCTGAACACCACCTATCTGCAAGGTCTGCAGTTCTGGATTCAGGCCAACGACCTGCTGACGTTCTCACGCTATCTGGGTTCCGACCCCGAATCGGCTATGACTGGCAGCATCATCGGGCAGGGCATCGACCTGGGCCGTCTGCCGCTGAGCCGTTCGTTCGTAGCAGGCATAAAGATCAACCTCTAATGGAAATGACGACATCAAGTTATTAAAGAATTAAAAACTACTGAAGTTATGAAGCGTTCGAGCATTTTAATATTATCATTTTTTCATCTCTTACTGTTCACGACCAGTTGCTCCGACTTCCTCTACGACGAGTCCGACCAGGTGATCTATGCCGAAGACCATGAGCTCGACAGCGATGCTGACACCCTATGGACGATGACGGGCATTCTGAACAAGCTGCAGGTCATTGCCGACCGCACCATCCTGTTGGGCGAGTTGCGCGGCGACCTCTCCACAGTGACCCCCAATGCCTCGTCCGACCTGAGCGAACTGGCCTCCTTCAGCATTGGTTCCGACAACGAGTACAACCGCGCACGCGACTACTATGCCGTCATCAACAACTGCAACTTCTACCTGGCCAAAGCCGACACCGCGCTGCGCAACAACCGCAACGAGCTCATCTTCATCAAGGAGTATGCCGCTGTGAAGGCCATCCGCGCCTGGACCTACCTGCAACTGGTGCTCAACTATCAGAAGGTGCCCTTCATCACGACTCCCGTCCTGACCCAGGAGGAGTCTGAGCAGGACTTCCCCTTGTACGACCTGCAGCAGGTGTGCCAGTACTTCATTGCCGACATTGCCCCATACGCCGACACCGAGACACCGGGCTACGGCACCATCCGCAACACGCGCTCCAAACTGTTCTATTATCCCATCTACGTGCTCTTGGGCGACATGCACCTCTGGGCAGGCAACTACAAGGCAGCAGCCGAGAATTACTACAAATACATCAGTACCCGCAACGGACGCAATTCGGCCTACCCCATCACCACCAATGCAGTCAGCTTCTTTGACACACGTTGGCTCAGCATATCCGACAGCTGGTCATCGACCTCCTTTGGCGAATCTGCCGAAAGCAGCACTGCCACCGAGCTCATCACCATCATTCCCGGCGACAGTCTGCCTTCCGAGGGCAACTACAGCCAGTTGCGCGACCTGTTCAGCACCACCGAGAACAACGACTTCAAGGAGTCCATACGTCCTTCGCAGGCTCTCATGGCCCTGTCGGCTTCGCAGAAATACTGCCAGCTAATGTCTTCCGGCGACTGTGTCTACGCCCCGGCCAACCTCTCCGGCAACAAGAAGGGTGACCTGCGCCTGCAGGCTGTCTACAATACGCTTGAGAACTCCAACTTCATTTACAACGGAAAGCGCATTGAGAACTACAGCAGCATTCAGAAGCACTCTTCCCGCAACGTCCACATCCTGCGCCGATCCATGGTCTATCTGCGACTGGCTGAAGCACTGAACCGTGCCGGTTATCCGCGCTTTGCCTTCCAGATTCTGAAGACGGGTGTCAACAACAGGGTCATTGAGAACGACATCATCCCCAACTATCCGCCTGCCGAGGAAGCCTTCCTGCGCTCGTTCAATTTCCCCAACAACGACTACGTGCTCCAGACTTCGGCCAACCAGCCAAGCGAGAACACAATGGGACTGCACTCACACGGCAGCGGCTACACGGCTGGCAATGCCTATTACGTCTTCCCCGACGATTCCACCATTACCGACTCGCTGACCCGCCAGCAGTACCAGATGGAACAGGTTGAGAACCTCATCATGGACGAAGAAGCCCTGGAACTAGCTTTCGAAGGCTATCGCTTCTATGACCTCATGCGTGTGGCCCTGCGCCGTGGCGACCCATCCTGGCTGGCCAGAAAGGTGGCCCTGCGCAACGGTACGCCCGATGCAACCCTGCAAAGCAAGCTGATGAACACGGCCAACTGGTACATGAAACTTGACGACTAAGCCCACTCCTCACAACCCGTTCTGTGTCAGACAAGCCCATGAGACGATTCCTGCTACTGCTCATGCTCGGTCTTACCGGCATGCTCCATGCCGAAGCCAAGGACAGCTACCGCTACCGCAACATTACGGTCGACGATGGACTGACCTCTAACGCAGTGCGGAATATTGTACAAGACCGGCGGGGCTTCCTGTGGTTCGGCACCGACAACGGTCTGTGCCGATACGACGGCACACGCGTCCTGCCCTACCGCATTGCTGAGAACGGCATGAGCCAGTATGTATCGGCCCTGCTGGCTTTCGACGACAACATCTTCTTAGGCACCGAACGGGGCGTCTTCCGCTTCGACCCCGTTGGGTCACGCTTCGACCGCCTGCCACTCGACATTACCTCCATCGTGACCCACCTGTCCATTGACAAGGAAGGTCAGCTCTGGGCTTCTACATCTGGTCAGGGGGCATGGTGCTATTCTCTGAAGACCGGCCAGCAGCACCACTACAGTCTGCCACAGTGCGGCGAACAGGTGGCACAGGTGTTCATTGACAACGCTAACCAGGTATGGACGGTCAGCAACACGGGCGGACAGTGCGTAAGCAGGCTGAACCGCCTGCACGACCGCTTCGAACCCGTAGCACTGAGTTTCCCCGACAACTACAGTGCGCTGCGAATGCTCCAGACCCGCGACGGACGCCTGTGGATTGGCAGTTGGGAAAACGGGCTGCTGCTCATGCACAGCGACGGTCGGTTGGAACAGGTGCTCAGCCCTGCCACAGCCAAGGTCGGCTCCCACATCCATACGCTCTACGAACAGACAGACGAGAGCATCTGCATTGGCTGCGACGACGGCATCATCAGCTTCAACCCCAGGACGCGCACATGGAGCCGCATCATAGGCCAGCAGGGACTGAGCGACCGTTTCGTCTACTCCATCATTGGCGACACCGAGGGAGGACTGTGGATGGGAACATTCTACGGTGGTGTCGTCTATGTCTCGCCTGTGGGCAAGCGCTTCGATGCCTTCACTGCCGACGACGGTCTGACGGGCAATGTCGTTTCCCGCTTCTGCGAAGACCAGCAAGGACGCGTGTGGGTGGCCAGCGACGACGGCGGACTGCTCTGCTTCCTGCCACAGCAGCGCCACTTTGCAACCTATCCGCATCAGGCCGAGCTAAGCCGTCTGAACGTTCACGCGCTGGCTCTGCTGAACAACCAGCTATGGATTGGCACCTACACCAACGGCGTCTTCCGGCTGAACCTTGACAACGGCCAGCTGCGCCAGTACACCCGCACGGCCAGCGCCTCCAGCCTCGACGACAACAGTGCCTACGCCATTCTTCACGACAGTCAGGGACGCACCTGGGTGGGCACGATGGACGGACTGAACCTCTACAATCCCGCCACCGACGATTTCTCACGCATCGGGAAGACGCATGCCCTGATCATCGACATCGACGAAGACCGTGAAGGCCACCTGTGGCTCTCCACCCAGGGCGGCGGTCTATGGCAGGTAGACCCGAAGACCCGCCAGATGAAACAGCACCTGCATGACGAAAACAAGGCAGGCACACTGCCCGACAACCAGGTGAACTGCGTTCACACCGATGCCACGGGCCGCCTGTGGGTCGGCACGCTGTCCGGGCTGTGCCATTTCGACAAGGCCACTGGCCGCTTCACGAGCGTTGCCGTGACCGAACCCGTGGGCAACGTCATGGGCATTGTGGAAGACCAAGGGGCACTGTGGCTGTCGACAGACCAGGGCGTGGTGCGCTATGAACCCACTGGGCAGGAAGGGACAGGCCAGCGGTTCACCCGGCAGGACGGTCTCGTAAGCGAGCAGTTCCAGCCCAACTCCTGTCTCAAGACCAGCGACGGCCGCATCTATCTGGGCACCACCAGCGGCTTCAACTCTTTCCTGCCCTATCAAATCAAGGCCAACAGCGTCATGCCGCCCGTCTTCATCACCTCGCTTGAGGTGGCAGGCCAGCAGGCCAGGACTGAGGGCGGACTGCCGCTCGACCTCTCGCTGACCGCTGAATACAGCTTCACCCACGACGAAGCCCGCATGCTGAGCCTGTCGTTTGCCTCGCTCAGCTATTGTTCGCCCGAGAAGAACCAGTACGCCTACAAGCTCGAAGGGTTCGACCGCGACTGGAACTATGTCGTGGGACAGCAGAAGGCCACCTACACCAACCTGCCGGCCGGCATCTACACCTTCCGGGTGAAGGCCACCAACAACGACGGCATCTGGTCGGAAAACGAAGCCACACTGCGCATCACCGTCCATCCGCCCTTCTGGTGGAGCTGGTGGGCCAGGCTGTTCTATCTGTTGTTGGCCGTGGCCGTGCTGTGGTACTACGTCAGATTCCGCCTGAAGCAGGCCGAGCAGCGCCATCAGCAGGAATTGCAGCGCATGCAGGAACAGAAAGAGAAAGAGGTACGCGAGGCCCGCCTGAACTTCTTCACCATGATTGCCCACGAAATCCGCACACCCGTCTCGCTCATCATCGGACCGCTGGAGAAACTGAAGAACCTGAAAATTGACGATTTAGACATCATCGACCGCAATGCCCACCGCCTACTGGAGCTTGTCAACCAACTGCTCGACTTCCGCAAGGTGGAGCAGCAACGGCTGGTCATGCACTTCGCGCCACACAACATCAACGATCTCATCCGCTCGATTGGCGAGCGTTTCCGTCCCACCTTCGAGCAAGGCGGGAAACGCTTCACCATCGTCGAGCCCGACAGTACGCTCACCGCCATCATCGACCGTGAAGGCGTGACGAAGGTGGTGAGCAACCTGCTTACCAACGCCAACAAATATGCCAAGTCACAAGTGGAACTGAGGTGCGTGGCAGGCCCTGGCGACGACCATTTCTCAATTATCGTGGCCGACGACGGCGTGGGCATACGCGAGGAAGACATCCAACACATCTTCGAGCCCTTCTTCCAGGCCCAGGAGAACAAGCCCGGCACAGGCATCGGACTGAACATCGTGCAAAACATCGTAGACCAGCACCACGGCACCATCAGCGTCAAGAGCGAAGTGGGCCACGGTGCCACGTTCACCGTGGTGCTGCCAGTGGTGCAGGAAGAAAGCCAGCAGGACTGGCAGGAACCCAGGAGTACAGAAGCACCGGCCGAACAGTCGCCAGTCACTCCTGACTCCCCCAATCCCGACAGCTCCCCGACTCCCGCTGCTCCCTCCGACCTGCTGCTCATCGTCGACGACAGCGACGACATGCTGTCGTTCCTGTCGGCCCATTTCAGCAAGGACTACCGCGTGCTCACCGCCCACGACGGCATCGAAGCACTCGACCTGCTGGCTCATCATGAGGTCAACATCATTATCAGCGACTGGATGATGCCGCGCATGGACGGTGGCGAGCTGTGCCGTCGGGTGCGCAAGAATGCCCACACCAGCCACATACCCTTCGTTATGCTCACGGCCAAGACCGACGAAGGAGCCAAGACCGAGGGCATGAACGTGGGAGCCGATGCCTATATCGAAAAGCCCTTCTCCGTGACCTACGTCACCGCCTGCATCCAGAACATCCTCCAGATGCGGCGCCTGCTCATGCAGAAGTTCTCCACGCAGCCCTGGGAACAGATGGCAGAGATGGCCAGCAACCCCACCGACAACGAGTTCCTCACCAAGATGAACACCCTGATTGAGGAAAACGTGGCCAACACGTCGCTGAGTGTCAACTTCCTGGCCGAGCAGCTCAACATCAGCCGCAGCGGACTCTTCGCCAAGCTGAAGTCGCTGGCCGACGTCACGCCCAACGAAATGATTCAGGTGGTACGGTTGAAACGAGCTGCCCAGCTGCTGCTCGAAGGCAAGTATCTGGTGAGCGAGGTAGGCTATATGGTAGGCTTCTCCAGCCCCTCCTACTTCACCAAGTGCTTCCAGAAACAGTTCGGTGTCAAGCCCACCGACTTCGTGAAGAAAGAGTTTGGGCCGCAGAAAAAATAGAATGGAACCTATAAGCTGAAGAGCGACTGGTCGTGCGTGACGGGCATTGACAACGGCGAGGAAGAAAAAAGGGATGTAGTTCAACCTATTATTTCAGCCCATTTATCCACTCCGCGATGTCGCTGAGCACTTCGGGCGATATGGTTTCCTCTATCTGTCGGTACTCATTGGGCTGCCCCGTGGTGCTGTGCTGGAAGAGGTGGTTCAACCCAGAATATTCTTTCGTGAGGTTATTCTTCGACTTAGGCAACAGGCGTTCAATAGCAGTAAGATTGAGCGAGGAAATGACCTGCCAGTCGCGGTCGCCGTTGAGGGCGAAGACGGGGCAGCGCGTGGCGGCGATGTCGGCAGACGGGTCATAGTTGTAGAGCCACTGATACCAACGAATCTTCTGGATTCTTGGATCTTGACGAATTTGTTCTGCCGTTACGGTGTCTGGCAACTCTGACATCTTTAACAAGCGGTTTTGCTGTGATGCGGCAAGCGTGTCGCCCTTTACACCAGGGCCTGCCAGCGAGACAAGGAAGTCTGTCTTTCCCTGTGCACCAAGCAGGAAACCGATGAGACCACCCTCGCTGTGGCCAATAATGCCGACCATGGAAAAGGCTTTGCGGCTACGCAGGTATTCCAGTCCGGCGGCGGCATCGCGGGCGAAGTCCTCGCTCGTGGCGTTCCTCACGTCGCCGCCCTTGGAGGCTCCCGTAGCGCGGTCGTCGTAGCGCAATGAGGCGATGCCTTGGCGTGCCAAATAGTCGGCAATGACGAGGAAAGGTTTGTGGTCGTATATTTCCTCGTCGCGGTTCTCCTGACCGCTGCCCGTAACAAATAGGACAACGAGAGGTTTCTTTCTCGACTTAGGATTGTAACCTACTGGCCATGTAAGTGTTCCCGCCAGCATGGCACTGTCCCGCTCGTTACGGAACGTCACTTCCTCAGTCTCATAGGGGAACGGCGACTGCGGGTTCTGCGGTCGCTTTAGTTCTTCCACACCCTTCGTCAACACTAACGGAAACGAAAAGCCGCGCTGCTTGAACGTGCCAACAATCTTGCCGTCCTTCAGCCGTCCACTATAAGAAGCGTTAATGCTTTTGACGCTTACCGCCAACGAGTCGTATGACAGGAAATCTTTCTCGCACGGTATTCCGTTAGCGCTCTGGTCGGGACTGTCCATCGTCACATTCACACGGCCGTTTGCCTGCTTCAGATGGAGTACTATCGTCAGTTTTGCAACGCCCAAGTCAAGCTTGCCCGTCCAAGAGCCGATGAGGTCTACTTGCGCCTCGGCTGTTAGCGCTGCGAGGGCGAGGATGATTGATAAAATGATTTCCTTCATGTTCTTCTATTTTGTGCATCATTATTTATTTCCAAATAGTTATAAAATTGGGTGCTGGTTGGCATCAATTACCTACCATCTGCCCAAGGCTCAAGTGTACTCACATATAATCTTGCTGAATAACGACCAAAAGGTTAGTCGCCAAACACGAGTTTGCGGTCGCGTAGGGCAGCGGGCCTGGTCCACTCTTCGGGCACGAACTTCCAGTTGCTTGCGGCCGTGGGAGTGACGGTGCCACGACGCTCAATTTCCTGCATGAGATAGTAACGGAGGTCGAGGGGCGACTGGTAGATGATGCGGGAGGTGATGGAGTCCTTGTGGATGCCGGCACCACGGGTGAGAAGTTCGCCACCGCCATTGCCGCGATAGCTGTTCATGACGACACGGTAGGTCTTATGCTCGTCGAAAGGCTCGCCGTTTGACATGCGGAGGATGCGCACCTTCTGACCAGCGGGCTTGGTAACGTCGACCTCATAGTCAATGCCGGAGGCAGAGTCGAAATTGAAGGTGTAGTTCTTGAAGCCCATGCGCTGCTGGTCGCCACGGGCACTGGGGCTGATGAGCAGCAGGTGGTCGTCGGGCGAGGTCATGGTGTTGGCCCACAGGTCATAGCTCATCTCAAGGTGGCCGCGTATCTCACGGCCCGTCATGCGGAGGACAAAGAGGCGGTTCTCGAAGCGGTAGAGCTTGAACATGTCGGCCACGGTGACGGGTCCTGCCGGGATGCGGCTGTCGAACGACAAGGGGGCGTTGAACGACACGTCGGCACCGGAGATGCTGAGCTGCAGATGGTGGATGAAGTCGGTGAAGGCGGAAGGGCCGAAATAGCTGTCGCGCGTGGATGCCTCAGTAGCAAAGCTGCCGATGCGGCGGTCGACGTAGGCCGTGATCTGGTCTATCTGCGGCTGGAAGTGGGCCACCAGACGCTGGTCGACAGGCTCGTCGCTCACATCAACAATCTGTCCCTGAATGTCTTTCTTCACCAGTTTGCCGTCGCGGAAGATGAGCTCGATGTTGGCCTCGGCCACGTTCCTGGCATAGCACGAAGGATCGATGCACAGCACTTCACGGCCTTTGGGGTTCTTCAGACGGATGTTGTGAACCTGATGGTCGTGGCCGAAGAAGATGACATCGAAGCCATCAACCTCCTGAGCCACGCGCTGGGTGGCGTTCTCCTCCAGTCCGCTATCCATCGTGATGCCACCGTCGAGACCGCTGTGGAACAGGCCGAAGATGAGGTCGGGACGCTCCACCTTTTTAATATAGCTGACCCAGTACTTGGCACACTGGACCATCTCGGTGAACTCCATGCCCTTATAGACTTCCTCGGTGAGCCAGCTGGAGATGGTGGGGGTGATCATGCCCAGCACGGCTATCTTCACGCCGTCGCGCACGAAGGTGGCGTAAGGTTCCACGTAGGGCTTGCGGCTCTGCTTGTCGACGATGTTGGCACCCAGCAGCGGACAGCGCACCTCGCGAATCCATTTGTCGTAGACGGGATGGCCGGTCTCTATGTCGTGGTTGCCCACGGTCTCGGCATCGTAGCGCATGTAGTTGACGATGGAGGCTCCCAGGTTGGGGTCTTCGGGCATGACGTAGTTGCTCCAGTAGACGCAGGGCTGCCCCTGCAGGATGTCGCCATTGTCGATGAGCAGCAGGCGGTCGCCCCACTCACGGCGCTGACGCTCCACGTAGGTGTTGACACGGGCCAGGGTGCCCTTCAGGGGAGTACGCTCAATGAAGTCGTATGGAAAGAAACGACCGTGGACGTCGCTGGTCTCGACGACCTTCAGCCGGACGGTTTTGGTTTGGGCCATAACAGGATGCGAAAGCGCCAGACAGAAGGCTGTCAGGACGGTGGTCAGTAGGTGTTTCATTTCAGTAATGATTTTGTTAATCGTCTGCAAAAATACACATTTTTTTCGTTGCAGCCATCATTTCGGCATAAAAATTGCTGTAACACTCAAAAAAGAAAAGGAGGCAAGATTATGGCATTCATTGACTACTACAAGATTCTGGGTGTCAGCAAGGACATTCCGCAGAAGGACGTGAAGAAGGCTTACCTGAAAAGGGCAAAGCAATTCCATCCCGACCTGCACCCTGACGACCCGAAGGCAAAGGCGAAGTTCCAGGCTCTGAACGAAGCCTACGACGTGATTGGCGACCCGGAGAAGCGCCGCAAGTATGACCAGTACGGAGAGCAGTGGCAGCAGGCAGAAGCCTTTGGCGGCCAGGGCGGAGGCTATGCAGGCGGCGGTTCGCCGTTTGAGGGCTTCGACTTCAGTTCGTTCAAGGGCGGAGGCGGCTTCAGCTCGTTCTTCGAGAACCTGTTCGGCCACGGCGGTGCAGGGGGCTTCAGCGGCTTCGGCCGTCAGCAGCAGGCCCCTCAGGACACGCAGGCTTCGGTAAGCATTGACATGTACACGGCACTGCTGGGCGGCGACGTGATGATCACGCTGCGCGACGGTCAGAAACTGAAACTCAAAGTAAAGCCGGGCACACAGCCCGGCACAAAGGTGCGTCTGCGCGGCAAAGGCCACGGAGGCACCGACCTGATCATTACCTACAACGTGACGCTGCCTGCCACTCTGTCAGACCGTCAGCGACAGCTGTTGGAGGAAATGAGACGAAGTTAAGCGTTTTGAACTAAGAATTCCTCGGCTCGCTGGAGGTCATCGGGCGTATCGATGCCCACGGTCTCTACATCGGTGAGGCCCACCTTGATGCGATAGCCGTTCTGCAACCAGCGCAACTGCTCCAGGCTCTCGGCCAGTTCGAGAGGGCTCTGGGGCAGTTTTGTGATTTCTGCCAACACCTCACGACGGTAGGCATAGAGGCCGATGTGCTTCAGGAAGGGGAACTCGCCGAGCCACTGCTGCCGCTCTTTGCCACGCACAAAGGGAATGACGGAACGGCTGAAGTACATGGCGTAGCCGTTGACATCGCACACAATCTTGGGCGAGTTGGGGTTCTCTACAGCCTCCATGCTCTCAAAGGGCTTGCCCAAGGTGGCTATCTGGGTCTTCGCATCGTCGAAAAGCCCCATGACCGTCTGCAACTGACTCTTCTGGATGAAAGGCTCATCGCCCTGGATATTGATAATCACGTCGGCCGTGGTGCCCAGCTTTCGGGCTGCTTCGGCAATACGGTCAGTACCGCTGCGGTGCTGGTCGCCAGTCATCACAGCACGTCCGCCAAACTGCTCAACGGCCATGAAGATGCGCTCGTCGTCGGTGGCCACCCAGGCCTCGCCCACGGCAATGCGTGCCTGTTCGTAGACTCTCTGAATGACGGTCTTACCGCCCAGCACGGCCAGCGGCTTGCCAGGAAAGCGCGTCGATGCATAGCGCGCAGGAATGATTGCAATGAATTTCATGTTGTCTGTCTGTTAGAAATTATATTTTTTGTGAGCGCAAAGTTACTAATTTCCTGCCGAAATCCCATCATTTTCCGACCACAATTTTCATTGCACGGCAACTGAGCCTCGGTTGTGACAGAACTGAGCCTCGGTTGCACCAAAACTAAGCCTCAGTTGCAGTGCGTCTGAGCCTCAGTTGCAACCAACTGGAAATCAAACGATTACAAAACAAAGAATAAAGCAAGAGAGAAGACAAGCGAAAAGAGGCAGATGAAAAAAGTCGGGAAAATCATGTGTTAAAAACAGATAAAAAGTAGGACGGTTCAGCAAATTATTGTATCTTTGCAATCGATTTCGATTTTCCGAAACGGATAACTTTCCAAAAACAGAAACCTAAAAAGTTTTCCAAAACAGGAAACCCGACAAAGCAACGAAGCAAACGAAAAGAACAACAATAACCGAAATGGAAATCAAAAATTTTACCATCACACAAAGAGACGGATCGAAAGACCGCTTCTCATTAGACAAGATTATGAATGCCATCGTCAAGGCATTTGAAAGCGTGGACGAACCCACAGACCTTGGCACCATCTCGAAGATTCTGAGCCACCTGAACATGCACGACGACATCAAGGTGGAGGACATCCAGAACCAGGTGGAAGAGGCCCTGATGAGAGAGGGATTCTACCGGGTGGCCAAGTCGTTCATCCTCTATCGCCAACAGCACACCGAAGACCGCGAGACACTGGAGAAGATGACGTTCCTGTCGGAATACATGGAATCGGTGAACGCCGCCACAGGATCGAAGTACGACGCCAATGCCAACGTGGAGCACAAGAACATTGCCACGCTGATAGGCGAGTTGCCGAAGTCGAACTTCATCCGCCTGAACCGCCGCCTGCTCACCGACCGCATCAAGAAGATGTACGGCAAGCAGCTGGCCGATGAATACATCGACAAACTGACACACCATTTTATATATAAGAACGACGAGACTTCGCTGGCCAACTACTGCGCCTCCATCACGATGTACCCCTGGCTCATCGGCGGCACACTAGCCATCGGCGGCAACTCAACGGCCCCGACGAACCTGAAATCGTTTGCAGGCGGCTTCGTCAACATGGTGTTCATGGTCTCGTCGATGCTCAGCGGTGCCTGCGCCACGCCGGAGTTCCTGATGTACATGAACTACTTCATCGGCAAGGAGTACGGCCTGGACTACTGGAAACGGGCCGACGAGCAGGCCGACCTGTCGCTCAAGAAGCGCACCATCGACAAGATCATCACCGACTACTTCGAGCAGATTGTCTACACGCTGAACCAGCCCACCGGCGCACGCAACTACCAGGCCGTGTTCTGGAACGTGGCCTACTACGACCGCTTCTACTTCGAGAGCATCTTCGGCGAGTTCTACTTCCCCGACGGCTCGAAGCCAGACTGGGACGGACTCAGCTGGCTGCAGAAACGCTTCATGAAGTGGTTCAACAAGGAGCGCACGAAGACGTTGCTCACCTTTCCCGTAGAGACCATGGCACTGCTGGTCGACGAGAACGGAGAGTGCAAGGACAAGGAATGGGGCGAGTTCACGGCTGAGATGTATGCCGAAGGCCACTCGTTCTTCACCTACATGAGCGACAACGCCGACTCGCTCAGCTCGTGCTGCCGACTGCGCAACGAGATTACCGACAACGGCTTCAGCTACACGCTGGGAGCAGGCGGTGTCTCGACGGGTTCAAAGTCGGTGCTGACCATCAACCTGAACCGCTGCATCCAGTATGCCGTGAACCACAACCTGAACTATCTGGAATATCTGGGCGAAGTGATCGACCTGTGCCACAAGGTACAGCTGGCCTACAACGAGAACCTGAAGGAACTGCAGGCCCACGGCATGCTGCCACTGTTCGATGCCGGCTACATCAACATCAACCGCCAGTATCTCACCATCGG
>CAMZBS010000040.1 GCA_947304695.1 uncultured Prevotella sp. | reverse complement strand
ATTTCAAAGTTGTCATAACCGACAATGATTTGAAAGAAAGGCCTGGTAATCCTGATGAAGACAGTGGTGGCAGTCCTTCGGTGAGCGATGACACCGCAACGGTTACTACTGATTCACTCCTAACCTCCTAACCCAACAGGCCTGAAATGCCTTTGTGGAGAGGATTCTTGAATGGGTTAGGTGTCGGCCAAAGAGGTAACCGACACCTAGCCCGCCTGACAACGGAGCCGAAGCGCGGGGTGTTTGTAAAAGACAAAAAAATGTTTTTGCATTGATTTAAAAAACGCACAACTACATTTTTATAAATAGCTGTTTGTCAGATTGTTGCGAGTGCTGTTAAACTACACCCATAACTGCGCCAACTACTCCTTTTGTGTTTTTGCCTTCTTTTTTCGTCGTTTCTTTGTCATTGCAACAGTCAACTTGTCTTTAGATAAACGTATTCTACTGATTGTATTCAGGCTGTATACAAACTGTATTTACGGTGAATACAAGTTGTATACAGCCTGAATACAATCAGTAGTTGACTCTGTTTTTGATTTCAGACTATATGGGCAGGGTCATGACGAAACGGGTGGCGGGGGTGTAGGTGGTGTCGAGCACGATGTCGCCTCCCAGTCGCCGGGCCAGCGAGCGGGCTACGGTGAGCCCGATGCCGGTGCCGTCGTAGTAAGGGTTGAGCTGTACGAACTCTTCAAAGATGTGGTCGGCCTCGTGTGCGGGTATTCCGATGCCGTTGTCTTCTATGATGAAGCGTACTGCGTGGTCGGTGGTGTCGATGAGCAATGTGGCCTGTTTCTTTTCCTCCGTGATGTCATGACGTGCATGGGCTTCGGCCTCTTTCGTGAATTTGCGGGCATTGCCGAGAATGAGCGTGAGGGCACGTACTGCCGACTGGCGGTCGGTGGTGATCACGATGTTCTCGGCCTCCTTCGCTATGTGCATGTTGAAGTTGAGGTGCGGGGCGGTGGCAATGTCGCTGGCTTCGACGGCCTCGGCTGCTATCTGCAGGGCCATTGTCTGGTCGTTGCGCTCAATGACGGTCTTGCTGCTGGCATCGCTCAGTTCAAGCATCTTGTTGACCAGGCGTGTTATGCGGTCTGTGTTTTCCAGGATCTGCTGGTTGATGCTGGCTTTTGTGTCTTCGTCGAGTTCCATGTCAGGCGAGGTGACCACTTGCGTGAAGCCTGAGAGGATGTTGAGCGGTGTGCGTATCTCATGTGAGATCTGCTGGATGAAGTGTGACTTCATCCTCGACGACTCTTCGGCTTTCTGACGGGCAATGTCGAGCTTGCGGTTGGTCTCTTCCAGTTCCCGGCACGTCTCTTCCAGCCTGTCGTACAGGAGCAGCGACTCCTGATAGCCCTCCGACATGCTGTCGAAGTTGCGTTCCAGCTGGTTGTAGTCCTCACGCAAGCGTTCCAGCTCTTCCTGCAGTTGTTGTTGGCTTGCCATGGTGTCAGGGTTTCTGCTCGACGGTCATGAACTTGGTGAATCCCGTCATCTGAAGCACTTTGTAGATGGCCGGGTTCACATTGACAATCTTGAACTGGCCCTTTCCCTTCATGACCGTGCGCATGGTCTTCTGTATGATTCGCAGTCCTGAGCTGGCCATGTAGGTCAGGTCTGTGCAGTCCATTTCCAGGTCGACGCCTGTCTCTTGCAGTGCTGGCTGGATGTCTTGCTCAAATTCGTCGGCATTCACTGTGTCAATACGGCTGCCGGTCTTGATGATGGTCTTGCCACCTTCTTTCAGTATTTGTGTCATAGCTATTTGATTTTCTTTTTCATGATGACTAGGTTCTGGTCGTTCAAACGCTGGTAGGCTACCTGATTCATGATGTTCTTGACGATGAAGATGCCCATCCCGCCGATTTCCCGTTCTGCGGGGTTCACGTCGGTGTTGAGGTTGCCCTTCTTCGTCGGGTCAAATTCAATGCCGTGGTCGGCCAGCGTCAGGGTGATTTCCTTTCCGTCGCTTTCCGCTTTCAGTCCGATGTAATCGTCCGTTTGCTGGGGATGGGCATAGAAGATGATGTTCGACACTATCTCCTCCAGTACCAGGTTCAGGTTCATGAGCAACTCGCCGTCGAGACCCAGCTCTTTGCCAATCTCGTCGACGAAGCCAGCCACCCGCTTCAGTTCACTGGGCTTATTGCCTATAGTTATTTCCTTGATCATGCTCACACGACAAAAATATGCCATTATGGGGGCCAAAGTTACAAAAAAATGATAACATTTTGTCTTTTTTTGCTGATTTTCTTTACCTTTGCAGAAAATTGCAGAAGATTATGAAGAAAGTAGCATGTTTTTTATTGCTCCTGCTTCAGATTGTTGCGGCAAATGCTCGCGACGACAAGCAGCCAACAGCCGAGATACAGCAGCTGACAGACCAGGCTTTCCACTATTACAGTTCCCGACAGACGGACAAGTATTTTGCCACCGTCAGCCAGGTGAAGAAAGCTACCGAGAAGACGGGCTATGAGGACATCTACTACAGGATGTGCAGCTATGAGGCACTCTACATGTTTGAGTATGTCGACCGAAAGGAGGGTGTCAGGCTGGCTCATGCCATCTACCATCATGCCAAGGAGCACAAGAGCAACATCGGCATGTATTTCGCCACCTTCACCCTGGGCACCATACGCCAGGAGTCGGGCAACATGGGACTGGCAGAGAAGAGTTTCACCCAGGCGCTGAAGCTCAAGGAGAAATACCTGCCCGGCGAGAGTGCAGCTCCCTGCTATCTGGGACTTTGTGAGGTGGCACTCCACCGAAAAGACTACGGCGAGGTGCAGGAGAACGCCTGCAAGGCACTTGGGGAACCCGGCATCATACCGATGAACCAGATTACGGCCTGGAGCTATAAATGTCTGGCACGCTATAACCAGGGCGACAGCCTCGGCTTTGAAGAGGCTTACAAGGAACGGGCACAGCTGATTGCGGAGCATGGCGGTCAGGGCGGACTCTTCGGCGAGCTGCTCAGCGTCTATCAGGCCAAGAACCGCAAGCAGTGGCAGCTTGCCCTAAAGCGTAGTGAAAAGCTCATCCACATGCAGAACAAGTATGCCCAGAAGGCGTCGATATACGAGCACATGGGCGACTGGAAGCAGGCTCTCTACTGGCAGAAGCGCACCCGTGCGGTGATTGACTCCATCCAGTCGTCGGAGGCACGTTCGCAGATGAACGAGTTCGACAGCGAGCTGTCCATCACCTACGCTGAGAACGAGGTGAAGGAGCAGCAGCTGGCCAACGACCGCCTGATGCTGATGGGTGGTGGCATCATTGCTGCCATAGTCATCACCTTCCTCTCCATCTTTGCCTATCGTCGCAAGAAGCAGGCGAAACACCTGCAAAGCATCAACCAGAAACTGCAGCAGGCATACGACGTGCTCGAAAAGACCACCAAGGCCAAGGAGCGCATTGCGAGTGAGCTGCGCATTGCCCGTGAGATACAGAAGCGCATGCTTCCCCATGTCTTCCCCAAGCGTAAGGATGTGGACATCTATGCCATGATGACACCGGCCCGCGAAGTGGGCGGCGACCTCTACGGCTACGCCCTCATCGACGACCTGCTGTACTTCTGTGTGGGCGACGTCAGCGGCAAGGGCATTCCGGCGGCCCTCTACATGGCTGAGGTAACCCGCATGTTCCGCACGCTGGTTGACGGCAAGCTCATGCCCGACACCATTGCGACGCGCTTGAACAATGTGCTCTCTGAGGACAACGAGCAGGGCATGTTCGTCACCATGTTCATCGGACTCATCAACCTGAAGACGGGCCACATGGAGTTCTGCAATGCCGGTCACAACCCGCCCCTGCTCGACGGTGAATACATGAAGATAGAGTCTAACGCGCCCATCGGCCTGTGGCCGGAGATGCATTTTGAAGGCGAAGAACTCGAAAGCATGCGCGGGAAGACCCTCTTTGTCTACACCGACGGCATCAACGAGGCTGAGAACATCAACAAGGAGCAGTTTGGCGACGAGCGCCTGCAGGCATTGTTGCAGCAAGACCTGGGCAATGCTCGTGAGACATCGGAGACCATCCACAGGGCCGTTGAGGAGTTTGTGGGCGATGCCGATCCCAGCGACGACCTCACCAAGTTGTGCATCAAGATGAAGTAAGTGTCAGCAGGCGGGACTGCCGGAAACCGTTGCATGGTGGGTTAAATCGTATTAATATTATGCGAAAAAGGACGAAAGGTGTGCATTTTGTTCGGAAAAAGATGTACCTTTGCACGCAATAAAAAAGAAAGGTATATTTTTATGTCATCATTTATTGCAGACAAAATCGTGATGGACGGCCTGACTTTCGACGACGTCCTGCTTATTCCCGCTTATTCTGAGGTACTGCCGAAAACGGTAGAGTTGAAAACGCGCTTCTCGCGCCACATTGAGCTGAACGTGCCCTTTGTCACGGCAGCCATGGACACGGTGACCGAGAGCCAGATGGCTATTGCCATTGCCCGTGAAGGCGGCATCGGCGTGATTCACAAAAACATGTCGATAGAGAATCAGGCCCGTGAGGTGGCCATCGTGAAGCGTGCCGAGAATGGCATGATCTACGATCCCGTGACCATCCGTCGCGGCTCTACCGTGGCCCAGGCTCTGGACATCATGGCCGAGTATCATATCGGTGGCATTCCCGTGGTTGACGATGAGAACCACCTGGTGGGCATCGTGACCAACCGTGACCTGCGCTTCGAGCGCCGACTGGACCGCCCGGTGGATGACGTGATGTCGAAGGAGAATCTGGTGACCACCCATCAGCAGACCGACCTGACGGCTGCTGCCCAGATCCTGCAGGAGAACAAGATTGAGAAGCTGCCCGTGGTTGACAAGGACAACCACTTGGTGGGCCTCATTACCTATAAGGATATCACCAAGGCCAAGGACAAGCCCATGGCCTGCAAGGACGAGAAGGGCCGTCTGCGTGTGGCAGCCGGTGTAGGCGTGACGTTCGATACGCTCGACCGCATGCAGGCACTGGTCAACGCCGGTGCAGATGCCATTGTCATCGATACGGCCCACGGCCATTCGAAGGGCGTGGTCGACAAACTGCGCGAGGCGAAGAATGCCTTCAAGGACATTGACATCGTGGTGGGTAACATCGCTACAGGCGACGCTGCCAGGATGCTCGTGGAAAACGGCGCAGATGCCGTGAAGGTGGGCATCGGCCCAGGCAGTATCTGCACCACACGTGTGGTGGCCGGTGTGGGTGTGCCCCAGCTGAGTGCCGTCTATGATGTGTACAGTGCCCTGCAGGGAACAGGCGTTCCCCTCATTGCCGACGGCGGACTGCGCTACTCTGGCGACATCGTGAAGGCACTGGCAGCCGGTGGTTCAAGCGTGATGATCGGATCGCTGGTGGCAGGTACGGAGGAAAGTCCGGGTGAGACGATTATCTTCAATGGACGTAAGTTCAAGAGCTATCGCGGCATGGGTTCGCTCGAGGCCATGGAGCACGGTTCGAAAGACCGCTATTTCCAGGCCGACACGAAGGACGTGAAGAAACTGGTGCCCGAAGGTATCGCTGGCCGTGTGCCCTACAAGGGAACGGTGCAGGAGGTAATCTATCAGCTCACGGGCGGTCTGCGCTCAGGCATGGGCTACTGTGGTGCTGCTTCCATCGAGAAATTGCACGAGGCTAAGTTCACCCGCATCACCAATGCCGGTGTGATGGAGAGTCACCCCCACGACATCACGATTACCAGTGAGGCTCCTAACTACAGCCGTCCCAACGATTGAGGAAGGGTAAAAAGGTAAAAAAGTAAAAGGGTAAAAAAGTTGAAATAAGCAATGAAGGAACTGACAAGAAAAATGGTATTGAGGTTAAAAGGCAGGGTAAAGTTCGTTTTACCCTTTTGCCTTTTTTCCTTTTTGCCTATCATGGCACAGACAGCCGATCCGGTGATTATGACCATCAACGGAGAGCCTGTGTCGCGTTCAGAGTTTGAATATAGCTACAACAAGAACAACTCTGACGGCGTGATTGACAAGAAGACCGTTGAGGAGTATGTAGACCTATTTATTAATTATAAGTTGAAGGTGTGTGCCGCCCTCGATGCACGCTATGACACGCTGCAGTCGTTCAAGGAAGAGTTTGCCCAGTACCGCGACCAGCAGGTGCGTCCGTTGATGGTGACTGATGCCGACATTGAGAAGGAAGCCCACCGCATCTATGACCAGACGGTGCAGCAGATAGGCCCTGACGGCCTGATTCAGACAGCCCACATCCTGCTGCGTCTTGACCAGCAGGCATCGCAGGCCGAACAGGAGGCCGCTAAGGTGCGCATAGACTCCATCTACAAGGCCCTGAAAGCTGGTGCCGATTTCTCGGAACTGGCCGCAAAGTTGTCGCAAGACCCCGGCTCTGCCCGTCAGGGCGGACTGCTGCCCTTCGTGCAGCGCGGTCAGCTGGTGAAGGAGTTTGAGGATGCTGCTTACGCCCTGAAAGACTCCGGCGAGGTGTCGCCCATCGTGCAGTCGCCCTACGGATATCATATCATCCAGCTGCGCGGACGCAAGATGCTGGAGCCTTTCGAGTTCCACCACGACAACATCATCCGGTTCATTGAGCAGCGCAATCTGCGTGAGCGTATTGCCGAACAGGTGGTCGACTCGCTGGTGAAGGCTGCCGACGGTGCCGTGACCAAGGCTGAGCTGATGGATCAGAAGGCCGATGAATATGCTGCCAAGGATCCCGAGCTGAAAAACCTGATTCGTGAGTATCACGACGGTCTGCTGCTCTATGAGGTGAGCAACCGCCTGGTGTGGGACAAGGGTGCCAAGGATGAGGCCGGGTTGGCACAGTTCTTCAAGAAAAACAAGAAAAAGTACAGTTGGGACAAGCCCCGCTTCAAGGGCATGGCCTTCCATGTGAAGAACCAGGCCGACCGTCAGGCGGTGAAGGACTGCGTGAAGAAACTGCCGTTTGACCAGTGGGCCGAGAAGTTGCGCACCACGTTCAATGCTGACAGCGTTATACGCATCCGTGTGGAAAAGGGCATCTTCCGTCAGGGCGACAATGCCTTGGTGGACAGCGTCGTGTTCAAGAAGGACACCACTGTGAACAAGTTGAAGGACTATCCCATTGACGATGTCTACGGATGGATGCTGAAGAAAGGTCCCGAAGACTATACCGACGTGCGCGGACTGGTGGTGGCCGACTATCAGGAGCAGTTGGAGAAGGAATGGGTGGCTGAGTTGCGCAAGAAGTACACCTTTACCGTAAACAAGGATGTGTTGGAAACCGTAAACAAGCACTAATATGATGAGACGTAGATGGATGATGGTGATAGTCTTGTCGCTTATCACCTACCACTTGTCAGTTGTCACTTCTTTTGCGCAAAACGCTGTCGACGAGGTTATCTGGGTGGTGGGCGACGAACCCATTCTGAAGAGTGATGTTGAGGTGACACGCATACAGGCAGCCATGGAAGGCATGCGCTGGGATCGTAACCCTGACTGCGCCATTCCCGAACAGATTGCTGTGCAGAAACTGTTCCTGCATCAGGCTGCCATTGACAGTGTGCAGGCCACTGAGGCGGAAATATCGTCGCAGGTGGAAGCACGCTTGGAGTATATGATCTCGCAGATTGGCTCGCGTGAGAAACTTGAGGAATACCGCAAACAGAGCATAAGTCAGATCAGGGCATCGATGCACGACGAGCTGCGCGACCAGATTATGATTCAGCGCATGAAGCAGAAACTGTCGGAGAAAGTCACGGCAACGCCTGCCGAGGTGCGCCGCTTCTTCAAGGACCTGCCGCAGGACAGCATCCCATACGTGCCCACGGAGGTTGAGGTGCAGATTATCACGCATACGCCGCGTATAACGCCGGAGGAACTCAATCGTGTGAAAGACCAGTTGCGCGACTACACAGACCGTGTGACGCGAGGAGAGACATCGTTTCAGACACTGGCACGTCTTTATTCCCAAGACCCCGGTTCAGCCCGTCTGGGAGGTGAACTTGACTATACGGGGCGTGGAACGCTTGACCCAGCCTTTGCTGCCGTGGCCTTTAACCTAACCGACCCGAAGAAGATTTCGAAGATTGTGGAGTCGGAGTTCGGCTTCCATATCATCCAGTTGGTTGACAAGCGTGGTGACAAGATCAAGGTGCGCCATATCCTACTGAAGCCTGAGGTAAGCGACTCGGCTGTCACAGCGTCGCTGAACTTGCTTGACACTATTGCCAACGAGATTCGTGCAGGTGTGGTTCCCCCCGTGCTGCAGGGAGTGCTTACCGCTGATAAGTACACGTTTGAAGATGCCGTGAGCTTCTTCTCCGACGACAAGGATACTCGTAACAACCGTGGCCTGATGGCCAACCGCTCGGAGCGTGGACAGACCTCGAGGTTCCAGTTGAAGGACCTGCCTTCGGAGGTGGCCCGTGTGGTCGATACAATGAAGGTGGGGCAGATATCGGCTCCGTTCACCATGATCAATGCCCGAGGCAAAACGGTGTGTGTGATTGCCAAGCTGAAGAACCGCATTGAAGGTCATAAGGCTACTATCACGGAAGACTTTCAGGTAATGCAGGAAGTGGTACTCGAGAAACGTCGTGAAGAAGCACTCCGCAAGTGGGTGACAGAGAAAATCAAGAGTACCTACGTGCGCATTAACGACGAGTATCGCGACTGTGACTTCGAGTACGAAGGATGGGTGAGGTGATGCGCTGAAGTGCTTCGCTGCACGAAGACAGTGATGGGTGATAAGTGAAGAGTAAAAAGTGAAGAGACGTGGAATAGGAAACGCGCGATTCTTGTGGATAGTGCTAATGGCACTATTCACTGTTCACTGTTCACTATTCGTTAGTGCGCAACGCGCTCAGACGAAAAAGCCACGTACTACTAAGCAGAAGAAAAGAAAGAAGGTAGACGACAAGCGCGTCTACCTGGTTCATGCCGACGAACTCTTTTATGAGAAGTGGCGCAATAATGACGCACAGGTGCTGCGTGGCAAGGTGGAGTTTGAACATGCCGGGGCACGGCTCTTGTGTGACAGTGCTAACTTCTTTGAGGAAAGCAACTCGTTTGAGGCTTTCGGCCATGTGCGTATGTATCAGGGCGACACGCTCTCGCTTGTCAGTGACTACGGTTACTACGACGGCAACGACCAGCTGATGCAGGCTTTGCAGAACGTGGTACTGAAACATCGCAGTACGACGCTTTACACCGATTCGCTTTATTATGACCGGTTGTGGAATATGGGCTATTTCCAAGAGGGCGGTAAGATGGTTGACAAGACCACTACGCTGGTGAGCGACTGGGGCGAGTATCACACGGATACGAAGATGGCCATCTTTTACTATGACGTTACCATGCGGGACAAGAGCTTCTTGCTGACCACCGATTCGCTGTATTATGACACCAGCAAGAAACTGGCGCATATCGTGGGGCCGTCGGACATCAACAGCAGAAAGAGTCATATCTATTCGGAATTGGGCTATTACAACACTGAGACCGAACAGGGCGAACTGCTGAATCGCTCTGTGCTTGATAACGAAGGCCGAGTGCTCACGGGCGACAGCCTGTGGTATGACGGCAAAACGGGCATTAATGAGGCATTCCGAAACATCGTCTATACTGACACCGTCAATAAGAACCAGCTGAGGGGCAACTATGGCTACTATAATGAGAATACGGGTTATGCCGAATGTACGGACAGCGCCATGGTGGTGGATTTCTCACAACGTGATTCGCTCTTCATGCATGCCGACACATTCAAGGTATTTACCTACAACAAGGAAACGGATTCAGTCTACCGTGTTATACACGCGTATAATAAGGTTCGCGCGTACCGAATAGATATTCAGGCTGTGTGCGACTCGTTGGTCTACGATCAGAGAGACTCCTGCATGGTGCTCTATAAGGATCCCATTGTGTGGAATCAGAACCAGCAACTGCTGGGCGAAGAGATACGGGTCTACATGAAGGATTCGGTTGTGGATCATGCCCACGTGATAAACCAGGCCTTCTCGATTGAGGACATGCATAAGCCTGATATATATAATCAGGTGTCGTCGCATGAGATGTTCGCTTTTTTTATAAAAGGTGAGATTCATGAAGCACAGGCGAAAGACAATGTGCTGGTGGTCTATTATCCTGTGGACGAATCCGATAGCAGTTTCGTGGGCATGGTGTCAATGGAAACCAGTCTGCTGCGCATGTTTATGGAACAGCGCAAACTGCAGCGTATCTGGGCACCGAAAAGCACCGGAACCATGTATCCTATGACGCAGATACCACGCGACAAGCGCTACTTGGAGGGGTTCGCATGGTTTGACTATGTGCGTCCGCTCTCAAAGGATGATATTTTTGTATGGCGAGGAAAAAAGGCTGGTACGGAACTAAAGGTACAGAAACGTCGTCAGGCTCCTTCACAGAAAGTGCGGCGTACGCAGTTGAATGCTGCAAACAATCATCAAGAAGAGAACCATGAGGAAGCCGCGTCCATTCAGCCATAGGCCCATCTTCATTGACGAACGGCGTGAACTGCTTGACGAGATTGAGCAGCGGGCCCGTCGGGAACTTGGTTCTGATGATCCGTCTCAGCTCCAGCCGCAGCACTCGTATATGTCTTTTGCTGGTCGGAGGAGACAGAAAACCGCCTATGGAACCGGCAACTGGATGCTGCTTCCGATGATGATGCTGTTGATAGTTGTTTTAGTTGTTATTTGGAAATTCCTGTTATGAGCGATGTTATACAACTTTTACCCGATTCCGTGGCCAATCAGATTGCTGCCGGTGAGGTCATTCAGCGGCCTGCTTCGGTCATCAAGGAACTGGTGGAAAACTCGGTTGATGCGGGTGCAAAGAACATCCACGTCGTGGTTGTTGATGCCGGACGCACTTTGATTCAAGTTGTTGACGATGGGAAAGGCATGTCGGAGACCGATGCCCGTCTGGCTTTTGAACGTCATGCCACATCTAAGATACGCAAGGCAGACGACCTGTTCGACCTGCACACTATGGGCTTTCGTGGCGAGGCGCTGCCGTCGGTGGCCGCTGTCGCACAGGTGGAACTGACCACCCGCATGCAGGATGAGGACATTGGCACACGATTGATGCTTCAGGGGTCACGTGTGGTTAGTCAGGAACCAGTGGCTTGTCCTGTGGGTTCCAACTTCAGGGTTGAGAACCTCTTCTTCAATGTGCCGGCACGTCGAAGATTCCTGAAGACGAATGCGACGGAGCTGAGCAATATCATGACGGCATTTGAGCGCATTGTCCTGGTCTATCCTGATATTACGTTTACCTTGCAGAGCAATGGGCAGGAACTGCTGAATCTGCGTGCAGCATCGCTTCGACAGCGCATCGTCGATGTGTTTGGAAAGAAACTTAATCAGGAACTGCTTCCGTTGGATGTTGAAACAGCGTTGTGCAAGATAACTGGCTTTGTGGGAAAACCAGAGTCTGCCCGAAAAAAGGGAGCACACAATTTCTTCTTCGTCAATGGGCGATACATGAAGCATGCTTATTTCCATAAAGCCATTGCCGGAGCTTTTGAACGGCTGGTGCCTCAAGGCATGATGGTGCCCTATTTCGTATATTTCGATGTGGCGCCTGCCGATATAGACGTAAATATTCATCCCACTAAAACGGAGATCAAGTTTGAGAACGAGCAGAGTATCTGGCAGATTCTGTCTGCTGCTGTGAAAGACGCCATTGGAAAGTTCTGTGATGTGCCCACCATTGACTTCGACACGGAAGGACGTCCTGACATCCCACTTTTTGATCCCCAGCACGACAGCATTGAAATGCCACGGGTGACGTACAACCCTGACTATAATCCTTTCTCTACAGGATCGTCAAAGAGCGATATTCGGCCCTCGCGAACTGTCGTTCCCGACTGGCAGCAGCTTTATGAAGGTGCTCGTAAGACGGATGCGGACGAAGAACAGCAGGAACAACTGTTTCCTGAGGATGCCTTCGAGACGTCAGAACACCTGTTGGCCGACAAATCACCAGTGCATTACCAGTATAAAGGCCGCTATATTATGACGGCTGTCCGCTCGGGACTGATGATTGTAGACCAGCACAGGGCCGATGTCCGTGTTCGCTATGAAGCCTATCTGGAACAGATGTCTCAGCATCAGGGAAATAGCCAGCGATTGCTTTTTCCCGAGGTGTTGCAGTTCGCACCCTCGGAAGCTGTGACGTTGCAGCGAGTAATGTCAGAGCTTACTGACCTGGGATTTGATCTCAGTGACCTGGGGGGTGGTAGCTATGCCGTGGCGGGTGTCCCTGCAGGTCTTGACGGAGTGGATCCTGTGGTCTTGGTGACCAGTATAGTAGCAGATGCTGTAGAGCAGGGAACGGTCGATGTGAGCCAGTTGCATGCCACGCTGGCCCAGAGCCTGGCCCGTGAGACGGCCATCCCAGAAGGGCAGGTGTTGTCGAATGATGAGATGGAACATCTTATTAACCGGCTTTTCGCCTGTTCCAATGTAAACTACACCCCTGACGGACGAGCTATCCTATGCATTTTGCCACAACATGATATAGAACAGTTGCTTGGCTAAAAGAGAGAGGTCTAGGGATAAATGACGGAAAAACATCTTCTTTTCGTCTTTTTGTTGTAAAAAAATAAATAAAACTCCATTTTAGTTGGTGGTTTAAAAGAAATTATATACTTTTGCATGGTAATGTCGATTATTAAAAAAACAAATAAAAAACAAACAGACATGAAAAAGTATTTGATGATGCTGGCTCTGGCAAGTGTGTCGGTGACTGGCATGGCTCAGGAAGAACTGCCAGAACAGAAGTATAGCGTTGCAACAAACTCGTTCTGGAGTAACTGGTTTGTGACTGCTGGCTTCCAGTATGGAGCATCTTATTCTGCTTTTGAACGCTCGCTGAATCCTCGTCTTGCTAACAGTCCTTTCAAGGATTTCCGTCAGGATTTGGGCGCTTCGGTCTCTATTGGCAAATGGTTCACTCCTGGTATTGGACTGCGTACGAAGGGCACCTATTTCTTCAAGGGTCATAACGCTACGACCGAAGAAGCCAAGGATGGAGAAATCAAATTCATGAACATTCAGGAACAGGCCCTTTTCAACCTGCACAACCTGATTTGCGGTTATAATGCCAATCGATTCTGGAATTTCATTCCTTATTTTGGTGCAGGTTTGCTGCGTAACTTTACTGAAAACGAAAATAGTGTAGCTACAAGTTTTGGTTTGTTGAACACTTTCCGTCTGAATAAAAATATCGGTATTCAACTCGACCTTTCATATAATCTTGCTGATTATGAGGTCTTTGCCCATGCTGCTGATTATGGCAACACAGTAGCCAAGACCGATCACTATTTCGCAGCTGAAATCGGACTTTTATTTAATATTGGTAAGTCGACTTGGGACAAGGTTCCCGATGTGGATGCCTTGAAGGCTCTTTCGCAGAGTCAGATTGATGCTTTGAATGCTCAGCTTGCTGATGAACAGTCAGAGAATGCTCGTCTACAGCAGTTGCTCAAGAACCAGAAGCCTGTTGTGACCGAGACCAAGACCGTGACGGTGAAAGAGGTCATGGCTGCTCCTGTGTCGGTGTTCTTCAACATCGGAAAGAGCAACATTGCTTCGCGTAAGGATCTGCAGAACGTGAAGGATCTTGCAAATATTGCCAAGCAGAACGGTTCTAAGATTGTGGTTACAGGTTATGCCGACAGCCAGACAGGCAGTGCTACCTTCAACCAGCAGCTGAGTCAGAAACGTGCTGATGTTGTGGCTAACGAACTGGTGAAGATGGGCGTAAACCGTGATAACATTGAGGTGGTTGCTGCCGGTGGCGTGGATGTTTTGAATCCCCAGGCTTATAACCGTCGCGCAACTGTAGCGATTAAGTAAATAACTAAAAATTAAAGAATATTGATGATGAAAAAGATTTTCAGAGGAGCTGCTATGTTGCTGTTCGGTGCAACCCTGACCATGGCACTTGCTTCGTGTCATAAGGGTGACAGCGACCAGGAAGCCACAGTGACCGAGAAGCTGAGTGAGAAAGACGCTCCGACCTCTCTCAGTAAGACGCTTGTGGTCAAGTCGAATGTGCCTGCTAAATTTGTCTATGCTGGTGTTACCAAAGGCCCTGCTACTGAAGGTGCGTTTGAGAATACCAAGGCAACTGGCAAATTGGTTGTCACGCCTGTGGACAATGCCTATTTACCCCGCACGGTGGATGTGGCATTTGGTGATGATGACTGGAAGCAGGTTGACGTGATCCTCTACAAGGTGTCGAAGAATGCTTCTTATCAGACTCCAGGTGAGGAACTGAAAGTGACCAATGATCAGGAAAATCAGGACGAGAACCTGTTGGCCGATGATGAAAGCGGTGCTCCTGCTGCTGTTACTGCCGAGCTGGTTGTGCCTGCCGATGCTGGTAACACAGGTAATACTGCCGATCCTTATTCTATTACGGTGTTCACTCCTTCATCTGCTGAGAATAAGGCTGTTTCATTGAACCAGCCTATTGAGGACGCTGTGTTGGGTCTTGACTGCCGTCCTGACGGTGCTGTGTTTACCAATCCGGTAAAGGTTAACCTGTATATCCCGGGATCCGACAATCTGAACATCAGGATTATTAATCATGACAACAAAAATGAGAAAATTACTTTTGAGCGTATTGGCGGAAACAATGTGTCAATCTTCCTGAAGCACTTTTCTATCTATGACATCATGATGATTGCCGAAGTGGTGAGTGTTGAAAATAATGATGAGGTAATATATGACAACACCTTTGATGTGGCTGCAGGCCCACATCAGGTGGACTACAGCCGTAAGTTGGGCTATGTTGCCGACTATACAGCAAAGACTCTCATCGGTAAGTTCTTGGACAATACATTCGGCGTTCCCATGTTTGTACAGGAAAACCACTATACTTTTAATGCTCCTGCTCCGGGTAAGGCTCATGTGACGTTGAAGCAGACTGTCAGAACCTTCAATTTCAGGTCGCAACGTGAGGATGATCCTACGAAGTACACCGATTTCAAGGTGGTGGTCTACAGCAAGACAACACCCTCGGTAGAGCTTACTCATGAGGTATCCCCTGAAACCAAAACTCATTCGGGTGGTTCGAACGATTAAGCGAGTTGCAGATTATTTCTGCGATAAATCATAAGAAAACAAAGGTGCTGCCATGTGGGACAATCCTGCATGGCAGCCTTTTTTTACTATTTATAGGGTAAGGAATAAAAAGTGCGTAAAAAATTTGGTTGTTTCAAAAAAACATTGTACCTTTGCACCCGCTTACAAAAAGTAGGGGCGTTTAGCTCAGTTGGTTCAGAGCATCTGCCTTACAAGCAGAGGGTCGGCGGTTCGAATCCGTCAACGCCCACACATTAGAAACTGCATTCCTGATGGGAAATGCAGTTTTTCTTTTGTCTGAATGTCATAAAAAGTGTTGGATTCGAAAAAATCTTACTGTAACCTGCTTAGTTTTCAATGAAAAAGTAGTACCTTTGCGGTCGCAAAAGATAAAGATCATTTGAAATCAAGAATGGAACTAAGCAAATTGACTGCCATCTCGCCTATTGATGGCCGCTATCGCGGAAAAACCGAGAAACTGGGAGAGTATTTTTCGGAGTATGCGCTGGTGCGTTACCGGTTGCGTGTTGAGATTGAGTATTTTATTACACTGTGTGAGTTGCCGCTACCGCAGCTTCAGGATTTTGACCATGCTCTGTTTGAGCAACTGCGCAATATATATCGTAATTTCACGCCTGATGATGCTCAACGTGTGAAGGACATTGAGAAAGTCACTAATCACGACGTGAAGGCTGTGGAATATTATATCAAGGAAGAACTTGACAAAATCGGTGGGTTCGATGCCTATAAGGAATTCATTCACTTTGGCCTTACTTCGCAAGACATTAATAATACCAGTGTACCCCTTTCTATTAAGGAGGCACTGGAGCAGGTCTATTATCCGCTCCTTGAGGAACTCATTGAGCAGTTGAATGACTATGCCGAAGAGTGGAAGAATGTACCTATGTTGGCTCGTACTCACGGACAGCCTGCTTCGCCCACACGTCTGGGTAAGGAGATAAAGGTCTACGTCTATCGTCTGGAAGAGCAGTTGCGTGCCATGAAAGAGCTGCCAATCACCGCTAAGTTCGGAGGAGCTACGGGCAATTATAATGCCCATCATGTGGCTTATCCGCAGTACGACTGGCAGGAGTTTGGCAATCAGTTCGTAAGCGAGAAACTTGGTTTGGAGCGTGAGCAGTTTACCACCCAGATTTCTAACTACGACTGGTTGGGGGCTATGTTTGATGCAATGCGTCGTATCAACACCATCATCATCGACTTAGACCGTGACTTCTGGATGTATATCTCCATGGATTACTTCAAGCAGAAGATCAAGGCAGGTGAGGTGGGAAGCAGTGCCATGCCACACAAAGTAAATCCCATTGACTATGAGAACTCTGAGGGCAATCTGGGGCTGTCGAATGCCATATTAGTATTTTTGGCACAGAAATTGCCTGTTAGTCGTTTGCAACGCGATCTCACCGACTCAACGGTGTTGCGCAATGTAGGTGTGCCTATGGGACACAGTCTGATTGCTTTCGAGAGTACGCTGAAAGGCTTGCGCAAGTTGATTCTGAACGAAGAAAAACTTCACGAAGACCTGCAACAGACATGGGCGGTGGTTGCCGAGGCCATCCAGACTATCCTGCGTCGTGAGGCCTATCCGCATCCTTATGAGGCACTGAAGGCACTGACCCGTACCAATCAGACGATGACAGATCAGACCATCCATGATTTCATTGGGACACTGGAGGTGAGCGATGCCGTGAAGGAGGAACTCATGGCTATCACTCCGTGGAACTATACTGGAATATAATTTTTATTCTTCAATTTATAAAACAGGAACCGTGAGGTTCTGAGGATTAATCAACACAATTATCAAAAAAAGAATTAAGTATTATGGAATTTGAAAACGAGAAGAAACAGGAAGAACAGACTCAGCAAGAACAGCAGAGCAGCCGAGAGGGCTACCAGCGAGAGTACAGACCCGTAGGACGCTCACCCCGTCCACGCATCCACACCGGACAGCAGCATTCTGGCACAGGTGGCTATGAGCGTCCGGCTTACAACAAGCGTAATAACGATGAAGGTGGCTTCCGCCCCGAAGGCTTTGGTGCCGGTCTGCAAGGCCAGGCTCCCCAGCGTGGAAGCTATCGTCCGCGTCAAAACAATAATTATGGAGGTGGCTATGGCGGTCAGCGTCCTCAGGGTGGCTACCAGTCTCGCCCACAGGGTGGCTACCGTCCGCGTTATAACAACAATCAGGAAGGTGACGAGCAGCAGCAGGGTTATCAGCCTCGCCAGCAGTATGGTGGCGGCTATGGCCAGCAGCGTGGCGGCTATGGCCAGCGTCCTCAGGGTGGCTACAACCAGCAGCGTGGCGGTTATAGCCAGCGTTCTCAAGGTGGTGGCTACAACCAGCAGCGTGGCGGCTATGGTCAGCGTCCTCAGGGTGGGTATAACCAGCAGCGTGGCGGCTATGGCCAGCGTCCTCAGGGTGGCTATCGTCAGCGTACACCTGATTATGATCCCAATGCTAAGTATTCACTGAAGAAACGCATAGAATATAAAGAGGTAAACTATGATCCCAATGAGCCTATTCGTCTGAACAAGTTCCTGGCTAATGCTGGCGTTTGCAGCCGTCGTGAGGCTGACGAGTTTATTCAGGCTGGTGTCGTGACGGTCAATGGTCAGGTGGTTACTGAACTGGGCACCAAGGTGATGCGCACTGATGTCATCCGTTTCCATGAGAATCCTGTCTCACTGGAGAAGAAGGTCTATGTCCTTCTGAACAAGCCGAAGGACTATGTGACTACCAGCGATGATCCCCAGCAGCGTAAGAC
>CAMZBS010000039.1 GCA_947304695.1 uncultured Prevotella sp. | reverse complement strand
TCACAGAAAAGGACTCTTCGAAGATGACC
Organism: uncultured Prevotella sp.; assembly: GCA_947304695.1. Next base: position 18,392 of record CAMZBS010000039.1, on the reverse strand, counting down.
GCCGTCGCGGAATGATTCGTCTGACCAATGCACTGAAGTCGGCCATCTCACATCAGCAGAACGTTTTCGAGGGTATGGACATCCGTTATTTTGGTCCCTTCAATGGACATGATGTGAAGGAACTGGTGCGTATCCTACGGCAAATCAAGGATATGAAGGGGCCCAAACTGCTCCACCTGCACACCCAGAAAGGCCACGGCTATGCTCCTGCCGAAAAAGATGTCACCATTTGGCACGCTCCGGGCAAGTTCAATGTCGAAACCGGTGAACGACAGGTAAAGGAGGAACCGAACAAACCACCGAAATTCCAAGAAGTATTTGGCGAGACACTGCTTGAATTGGCACGAGAGAATCCTAAGATTGTTGGTATCACGCCTGCTATGCCCACAGGTTGCTCCATGAATATCATGATGCAAGAAATGCCCGACCGCACCTTCGACGTAGGCATTGCCGAAGGACATGCCGTGACCTTCTCGGCCGGTATGGCCAAGGACGGACTCATTCCCTTCTGCAACATCTACAGTGCCTTTGCCCAGCGGGCCTACGATAATATCATCCACGACATGGCCATACTTCGGTTACCCGTTGTGCTCTGTCTGGACCGTGCCGGTCTGGTAGGCGAGGACGGTCCCACCCATCACGGAGCCTTCGACCTGGCCTATCTGCGCCCCATTCCCAACCTGACTATCTGTTCGCCCATGGACGAGCATGAGTTGCGACGGCTGATGTACACCGCCCAGTTGCCTGGCAAGGGGCCGTTCGTCATCCGCTATCCACGAGGCTGTGGTGTGCAGGTAGACTGGCGTTGCCCTTTGGAGGAAATCAAGGTGGGTACAGGCCGACGGCTGAAGGCTGGCACCGATGTGGCTGTGCTCAGCATTGGCCCTTACGGCAACGATGTGGCCCGGGCCGTGGAAGGCACGTGTGCCGCCCATTACGACATGCGCTTCCTGAAACCGCTCGACGATGAACTGCTGCATGAGGTGGGCCGCAAGTTCCGCAAAGTCATCACCGTGGAGAACGGTGTGCGCAACGGAGGTCTGGGAACAGCCGTGCTGGAGTGGATGTCAGAGCATGGCTATGCGCCCCAGGTGGTGCGCATGGGACTGCCCGATGCCTTTGTGGAGCACGGCTCTGTGCCTGAATTACAGAAGATCGTGGGCATGGACGTGGATTCAATAAGAAAAGAGATTCTGAAAGAAACTCTCAACCCTCAATTCTCAACTCTCAACTCATGAAGATAGTCATTGTCGGTGCAGGCGCCGTGGGAACTCACCTGTCGAGCCTGCTGTCTACGGAAAATCATGACTGCGTGCTCATTGACGATAACGATGAGCGCCTGGCTGGTATCGACGGCAAATATGACATTATGGCCGTCAACGCCTCCCCCACCAGCATCAAGGCCCTAAAGGATGCCGGAACGGGAGATGCCGACCTGTTTGTGGGTGTCACCACCGAGGAGAGCCGCAACATCACGGCTTGCATATTGGCCCATGCCCTCGGAGCCAAGAAGACCGTGGCCCGCATTGACAACTATGAATACCTGTCGGCGGCCAATCAGGCATTCTTCAAGAATCTGGGTATCGACTCACTTATCTATCCTGAGGTGCTGGCCGCTACCGATATCATTAACGGCTTGAAGTTGTCGTGGGTGCGCCAGCGATGGGATGTCCACGACGGAGCATTGGTGCTTCTGGGCATCAAGTTGCGTGAGACGGCGGAGATTCTCAATCAGCCGTTGAAAGACCTCTGCGGTCCTGACGACCCTTATCTTGTGGTGGCCATCAAGCGTGGCGACGAGACCATCATCCCAGGCGGTATGGACGAGTTGCATGTGCTCGACTTGGTCTATTTCATGACTACGCGTGAATATATTCCCTACATCCGTAAGATAGTAGGCAAAGAGCATTACGCCGACGTGCAGAACGTGATTATCATGGGTGGTGGAAAGACTGCCGTGCGTGCTGCCCTGACGATGCCCGACTACATGAACCTGAAAATCATTGAACGGTCGGCTGAGCGTTGTGAGCGGCTGAACCAACTGCTGTCAGAGACCGACACCATGGTCATTCATGGTGATGGGCGTGACCTGGGGCTGCTACAGGAAGAGAATATCAAGAACACACAGGCCTTCGTGGCCCTTACAGGCAATGCCGAGACCAACATTCTGGCCTGTCTGACAGCCAAGAAACTGGGGGTGCGTAAGACCGTGGCCATGGTCGAGAACCTGGACTACGTGTCGATGGCCGAGAGTCTTGACATCGGTACCATTATCAATAAAAAGACCATAGCAGCCGGACACATCTTCCAAATGATGCTTCATGCCGACGTGCGCAACATGCGCTCCCTGATGATGGTCGACAGTGACGTGGCCGAGTTTGTGGCCGCCGAAGGCTCACGGGTGACCAAGAAACCCGTCAAGGCACTGGGACTTCCGTTTGGCGTGGCCATCGGTGGACTGGTGCGTAACGGTGAGGGAATCCTGGTCAACGGTAACACCCAGATTGAGGCAGGCGACTCCGTCATGGTGTTCTGCCATGAGCACCAGCTGGGCAAGGTCGAGAAATACTTCAAGAAGAGTTCGGTCTTCGGCCTCTAGAATTAATTCCTAACTCTCTCAATGGTAAACTGGCATATCATATCGAAGATCATCGGCTCGCTTCTCTTTATTGAGGCGTTCTTCATGTCATGGTGTCTGGCCATGGCACTGTCGTTCCATGAAGACGACGTGATGGCTTTTATGATGTCGGCCATGCTTACCTTCGGCTGTGCTTTCCTGTTCCTCTATTATGGAAGGAAAGCCGAGAATGCCCTGAGTCGTCGAGATGCTTACGTGGTGGTGACTGCCACATGGGTGGTGTTCAGTCTCTTCGGCATGGTGCCTTTCCTGGTTCACGGTTCATTGACCAATCTGGCCGATGCCTATTTTGAGACCATGTCTGGCTTTACCACTACCGGTGTCACCGTTATTGATGACGTAGAGCGTTTGCCTCATGGCATGTTGTTCTGGCGTTCACTCATGCAGTGGATAGGCGGTCTGGGTATTGTGTTCTTCACCATTGCCTTGTTGCCGTCGCTGGTGGGCGGAAGTGTCAAGGTGTTCGCTGCTGAGGCCACTGGTCCCATGCGCTCGAAGATGCACCCTCGGTTGTCCACCTCAGCCAAGTGGATTTGGAGCATCTACATGCTGCTTACCATTGCCTGTGGCTTGTCTTTCTGGGCTGCCGGCATGGAGTGGTTCGATGCTACCAACTATGCCATGACCACCACTGCCACTGGTGGCTTCTCCACGCACAATGGCTCCACCGTGTTCTTCCATTCCAAGACGATTGAGTACCTGTCCATCCTGTTTCAGTTCCTGGCAGGCATCAATTTCACCTTGTTATATCTGAGCATTTTCAAACTGCGTATTGGTTCTGTGGTACGTAATGCTGAGTTCAGACTGTATTTCTCCATTGTCTGCGTAGCTACGCTGGTCATCATGTACCTGCTTGTCACGCGGTTGGGCTACGGCTACGAGCCAGCCTTCCGTTCTGCCCTGTTCCAGGTGGTGTCGTTTATTACCACCACGGGCCTGAGCAACGACGATGCCGGCATGTGGCCTCATGCCACGTGGATGATACTTGGACTGCTTATGTTTACTGGTGCTTGTGCCGGTTCCACCACGGGCGGTTTCAAATGTGTGCGTGTGTCGATGCTCTTCAAGGTGCTGCGCAATGAGTTCCTTCACATCCTGCACCCCAATGCCGTGCTACCCGTGAAACTCAACGGCCAGAGCGTTGCACAGAGCAAGCTCCTGTCACTGCTGGCCTTTCTGTTGCTTTATGTGCTGTTGTTTTTCATGACCACGGCTGTTATGTATCTGTCGGGAATCCATATCACTAACGCACTGACCATTGCACTGAGCCTGTTGAGCAATGTGGGCGCAGGACTTGATACAAACATCGGCCCTGTCATGTCGTGGGCCAGCCTGTCAGACTCTATGAAGTGGCTCTGCTCCTTCCTCATGCTGGTAGGACGTCTGGAGATCATGGCGGTGCTGGTCTTGTTTACAAAGAGTTTTTGGAAAGAAAATTAAGAATGTCAATATGATAAAGTTTAAACCTATACTGAAGCAGACCCTTTGGGGTGGCAACCGCATAGCACCCTTCAAGCACATGGAGACAAGTCTGGACCATGTGGGCGAGAGTTGGGAAATATCTGGTGTGAAGGGGAACGAGAGCGTAGCCGTCACTGGTCCCTATGTGGGCAAAAGCTTGAATGAGCTGGTCAGTGAGCTGAAGGAACAATTGGTGGGCGCAGAAAACTACCAGCGCTTCGGTAACGAGTTCCCGCTGTTGGTGAAGTTCATCGATGCCTGCCAGGATCTCTCTATTCAGGTGCATCCTGATGATGTCATGGCTCGTCGTAAGGGACTGCCGCACGGCAAGACTGAGATGTGGTATCTCATGGACTCAGCCCCAGGGGCCCATCTGCTGTCAGGCTTGAAGCGGCAGATCACCCCTGAGCAGTATGCCCAGATGGTGGCCGATGATACTATCTGCGAAGCCATTGCCAGCTACGAGGTGAGCGAAGGCGACGTGTTCTTCCTGCCTGCAGGACGCATCCACAGTATTGGAGCAGGCTGCTTCCTGGCAGAGATACAGCAGACCAGTGACACCACCTACCGCATCTACGATTATAAGCGGCGTGACCACGACGGCAACTATCGTCAGTTGCATACGGAGGAGGCCAAAGAGGCCATTGACTACACCGTACACGACAACCATAAGACGCAGTACACCCTCGTGAAGAACCAGGCCGTAGAGTTGGTCAGTTGTCCTTATTTCACTACCGCCCTCTACGACATTGACGAACCCATGCAGCTCGACTACAGCGACCTTGACTCCTTCGTTATTCTTGTTGGTGTGAAGGGTAGGGGCGTACTGAAGGCCGATGGCCAGGAACTGAGTCTTGATGCTGGCGAGAGTGTGCTGATACCAGCCTCTACTTCCGTTGTGGAAGTCGAAGGAAATATCCGTTTCCTTGAGACCTATGTATAATTTTATAGAGGGTTGAGAACGCTCAGTTCCCAACCCTCATTTCTCAATTCTCAGCGCAATCCAATCAGTGGTTGCGGAAGTTCCATTTTGAGTTATCGCTATTAAAGTCGTACTCAGCCAGCGTGGGCGTACTGTCAGCGATGGAATAGAGACAAAGGTGCTTGTTGAGCCCTTCCTGTCCGGGAATCCTCTTCGGCATGATGCGGAACGTGCCGTCGGTGAGCTGTTCGATGCGCCAAAGCTGTTCGTCGCCCCCGGTAAAGGACTTGGCGGTGAGTTCTTTGTCGGCAGTAGCTGTCAGGGCGAGGTCGGTGCCGTCGATGGTAATCTTGAAGTAGGGAGCAGAGAGGTAGCCGCCTGCTTCTTCGACGGGCTGCACGTTCCAGCGCTGGTGGGGACGGAACATATAATCACCACAGCGCACACCAACGGGGACATCGGCATCAGGCCAGGTGCTGATAACTTCACCCAGTGTCTGGTTGACCACGGGTTTCACAGGCTGTTGCATCTGTTCGCGGTTGAACCAGCCTTGGCGCTCCTGCTTCATGCGGACGAAGTCGACGGCCAGTTCGAGGGCATAGCCACGGCGTTCGCTCTCAATCTCGAAGACACCGCCCTTGAACTGCTCTCCGGCGTAGGGCCAGTCGTTCTTCCAGAGTAGGGGGTGGATGGCCAGTGTGGAACGTCCACCCATGTCGAAGTCGGCCTCCCAGTGGAACGATGTGATCTCTACGCCCTCGTCAATGATGGTGCGTCCGAAATGTCCGGCACCCGTCTTGCGATTGCCTGCAGCAACGACCATCTTGCCGCCGCCATGATACATGTCACGGCCCACATTGTCGAGGTAGGGGCCTTCTACGGAGCGTGAGCGTCCCACCACAATGTTGTAGGTGGAGTTCACACCGTCGCAGCAGGTGCCATGGGTGCCTAAGAGGTAGTACCAGCCGTTGCGGTAGATGAGGTCAGTGGCTTCACAGTCGATGGCGATGTCTTTCTCCTTGTTGCCCTTTACGCGAAAACCCGTCTTGGGGTCGAGCTCGATGAGGCGGATGGTGCCGAAGTAGGTGCCGTAGCTGGCCCACAGACGTCCTGTGGTGGGATCGAGCAGCAGACCGGGGTCGATGGCATCCTGGTCTTCCATGCCGTCGCTGGCGCACACCTCAACGGCTTCGGTGAACTTGAAATCGGGCGACTTCGGGTCGAGCGTCTTATTCCACATCGTGAGGATGCGGCCACTGTGGCCTCCTCCCAAGCCACCGCCAGTGGCACCATATATAATAAGGTAGCGGTCGCCAATCTTCATTGCGTCAGGTGCGGCACCTCCTCCAGGGCGTTCGGCACCGCTGTGCCACGACCATCCGTCGTCGCTGATCAGTCCGCCCCCTCCCGTGCCGAAGGTATAGTACTTTCCGTCGCATTCGGCGATGGTCGAAGGATCATGGATGTAAGGTTGTCCCACTTGGGCTTTGGTTGTGGCCCCGATGGCCAGCAATCCAAGTACAAAAGCTATATGTCTCATCGTTTATTTGATTTCAAAGTTAGTTACAGGATTACCTTTCTCGTCAATGAAGCGTACGCAGAAGTCGCTCATGCCAGGGCCATTGATGATGGCACCACGCAGGATGTTACGCCCTTTCTTCAGAGTGAGACGTGGTGACATGGCATCGTCCTTGACCATGCGGCGGTCGCCGGAGAGTAGCAGCACCTCATTGCCGTTGAGCCACCACATGGAGGCTGAGTTGGAACCTACGGCAAGGCGCACGTCACGAATTTCCTCTGGGCAGTCAATGACAGTAACGGCCCAGAAGAGCACACCGTAGACCTTTGTTCCCCATTTCTCGGCGAAACGGAACAGCTTCACGTTCATGTTCTCGCTGTCGAGGGCATGCCAGGTCAGCGTCTGCTTAACGGTCTTCACCTCGGGCTGGGCAGGTGCCTGCTGACCGCGTCCGAAGCCAGCGGGAGCTTGTTCCTGGCGGAATACAGCCGTGACCTTCTGGCCGTCCTTCGGAAGGATGGTCTGCTGGTCTTTGAAGTAGCTGCGGTAGAAGTGCTCACGCAGGTAGCTATCGGTGAAGACAGTATTGCCGCTGTTGGGCTTGTCGATAGGGTCGAGAAGCATCCAACGGCGGATGAAGCCCTCGTCATCGGGCTTGGCAGACGGGGTAGTTACAGGTGAGAAATACTTTGGACGGTTCTTGAACTGCAGCCAATCTACGGAAAGGGCACCTTCGCCTTCGTTGGTGATGACCAGGTCGGTGACACCCGTCGGGGTGAAGTCAAGCGTAGTGGTCTGTGTGAGCCACTGGCCGCGCAAATCGCGACGGAAACGGTTGGGCTGTGCTCCAGCTGGTTCATCGGGCTTTACCGTGAGTTTGATGCGGGCGATGACCTTGCCCTTGGCACTTTTTTCGCGAATGCACAGTTCGGTGTTGTCCGTTGCCTTCACGCCGATGCTCAGATAACCGTCACGGATGCAGCTGAAATCCACGTCGTTGTACTTCAGCCAACTGCCTTTCGTGGGCAGGGTGGCCTCATAGCTGCGGAAGGTGTTCACCGTGTCGATGAGCTGCGTCGTCACATCTGCGGAAGCACTGCTGTAACGGTCAATCTCTATTTTCTCCGTAGCCTTGTTGATACCCACGCCACGCATGGTCTCTTTCACCTCCTGAATGGTGCCGTCGGCATTGAAGAACAGTTTCTCGATCTGTACAGAGCGGCGCTTGTCGTCGCTGGGCGAGAAAGCATTACGGTGATAGAACAGATACCACTGACCCTTGTAGTTGATGATGCTGTGATGGTTCGTCCAGCAACCGTTGGGGTGCTCGGCCATAATGATGCCCTTGTATTCATAGGGTCCCATCGGGTTCTTACTCATGGCATAGCCTAAGACTTCGGTCTTTTCCCTCACGTAAGGGTAGGTCAGGTAGTAGTTGCCGTTGTACTCAAAGGCAAACGGCCCCTCAGCCTGACGGCTGGGAAGTCCTTTGAGGCAGTTGACACCCTTCATTTCAAACTCACGTTCGCCCCACTTGACGGTTTCTGTCGGCGTGTCGTCGGCCAGTTCCTTCATGTTGGGCTTGAGTTTGGCGCATCGCCCTGCTCCCCAGAAAATATAGGCGTTGCCGTCGGAAGCCTGTAGCACGCAAGGATCAATGCCGTTGATGCCCTTGATGGGCTCCGGCTCAGGGATGAACGGTCCCACGGGACTGTCGGCAATGGCCACACCGACTCCGAACCCCCTTCCTCCCGTAGGAGTAGACGGGAAATAGAAATAGTATTTTCCGTTCCTCTCAATGCAGTCGGGAGCCCACATGGAGTAGGAGTCCGGCTTCACCCAGGGCACTTTGTTCTGGGTGACAATCATGCCGTGGTCTGTCCAGTCGGTCAGGTTCTCCGATGAGAAAACGTGATAGTCTTCCATGCAGAACCAGTCCTGGCGTTGCCCGGCAGGCGGGATAATGTCGTGAGAGGGATAGAGATAGACTTTGTCACCGAAAACACGGGCTGTTGGGTCGGCCGTGTATTGGTCGCGGATGATGGGGTTCTGCCCCATGGCCATCAGGCTACTGCCCATGACCAGTACTGAGGCCATTGCCCGAAGAGTGAAAGGTCGTTGAATCATAATTGTCATCGTTTGTTTTTAGGTTCTGCTTGCAAAAATACTATAAATAATATGTGGTGATGCTCTCTGACGTTTCACTTTCCTTTTGATGTGTAACTTTGACACCATCCTGTGACGTGTTGAAAACATTTCGTGACATATTAGAAAATAGGGTGGGGCGGAAAAATGCTATCTTTGCACATCTTTTTTAAACTAAAGACCAAATATGAACTTAACAAAGCAAATTCTTAGTGTTTCTGTTGTACTGACACTCTTGTCGGGCAATGGAATGACCGCCCGTGCCCAAGGTCTGAAAGATGCCTACAAGGACTATTTCATGATTGGTGTGGCGGTGAACCAGCGTAATGTGTCCAATGCCGACCAGCAGGCACTTGTCAAGAGCGAGTTCAACAGTTTGACCTGTGAGAACGACATGAAGCCCGAACCCACTGAACCCCGTGAGGGTCAGTTCAACTGGGAGAATGCCGACCGCATTGCCAACTTCTGCCGTGCCAACGGCATCAAGCTGCGTGGTCACTGTCTGATGTGGCACAGCCAGATTGGCCGTTGGATGACGCAGGACAACCCCACCAAGGAGGTCTTCTATGCCCGCATGAAGAACCACATCCAGGCCATCGTGAGTCGCTACAAGGATGTGATTTACTGCTGGGACGTGGTGAACGAGGCCATCAGCGACGACCCCAATGCCACTGATCCCTACCGCCAGTCGGTGATGTACAAGCTGTGCGGCGACGAGTTCATTGCCAAGGCATTCCAGTATGCCCGTGAGGCCGACCCCAATGCCCTGCTTTTCTACAACGATTATAGCTGCGTCGATGCCCATAAGCGTGAGCGCATTTATAATATGGTGAAGAAGATGAAGGATGCCGGTGTGCCCATCGACGGCATCGGCATGCAGGGCCACTACAACATCTACTTCCCCACCGAGGCTCAGCTCGACGAGGCCATCACCCGTTTCAAGGAGATTGTGAAGCACATCCACATCACCGAGCTTGACATCCGTACCAACGAGGAGATGGGCGGCGGTCTGCAGTTCAGTCGTGAGGGTGCCAACGTGACCGATTCCGTGAAGCAGCACCTGGCTGACCAGTATGCCCGTGTGTTCCGCGTGTTCCGCAAGCACAAGGATGTCATCGACTGCGTAACTTTCTGGAATCTGGGCGACCGCGACTCTTGGCTTGGTGCCGCCAACTACCCGCTGCCCTTCGACACGGAGTACAAGCCCAAGCTGGCCTATGAGTACATTCGCGACATGAAAGACCCGAAGTGGGGACTGCCCGACCGTCCAGCCCGTCAGCCCCGCCAGCAGCGTCAGGGACGTCGGCGCGGCCCGCAGGCTAACCAGCGCCCGCCGTTCAATCCCGATATGGCCTTCCCCGAAGACCCGAACGTGAAGGAGGATTTCAAGCCCTCTGTGATGAACCAGCCTGGACAGCAGTATCCGCAGGTCAACTCTCAGGGTATTGTCCGTTTCCGCATCGAGATTCCCGATGCCCAGGAAGTGACTGTGAGCCTCGGACTGGGTGGACAGGGTGGCACCAAACTGCACCGTGCCTACGACAACTCTTGGGTAGGTCAGACAGCAGGCCCGATGGACGAGGGCTTCCACTACTACCACCTGACCGTCGACGGTGGAACGCTCAACGACCCGGGGGCCCAGAACTATTTTGGCTCCAACCGTTGGGAGAGTGGTATCGAGATTCCTGCCAAGGATCAGGATTTCTATGCTTGCCGCATGGATGTGCCCCATGGCAATGTGCAGCAGGTGCTGTTCCCCTCAAAGAGCACCAACAGCGTGAAGCGTGCCTTTGTCTACACGCCGCCCACATATGGAAAGAACAAGAAGGAGCGCTTCCCCGTGCTCTACCTGCAGCATGGCTGGGGTGAGAACGAGTATGCCTGGAGCAACCAGGGACATGCCAACCTGATTATGGATAACCTCATTGCTGAGGGTAAGGCCAAGCCTTTCATCATTGTGATGACCTACGGTATGACCAACGACGTGCGCTTCGGTGGCATTGGCCAGTTCACGGCCAAGGAGTTTGAGACTGTACTGGTCGACGAGCTGGTGCCCTTCATCGATGCTAACTTCCAGACCATTGCCAAGAAAGAAGGCCGTGCTATGGCCGGACTCTCTATGGGTGGCATTGAGACGAAGCTTATCACCCTGCGTCGTCCCGAGGTGTTCAGTGCCTACGGTCTGCTCAGTGGCGGCACCTACGCTCCCGAGGACATCAAGGACAAGAGCCAGGTGAACCTTATCTTTGAGAGCTGTGGTGGTAAGGAGAATCCCGATGGCATCAAGAACAGCGTCGATGCCTTGAAGGCAGCTGGTCACAATGCTGTGGGCTATGTGTCGCCCGGCACTGGCCACGAGTTCCTCACCTGGCGTCGCAGTCTGAAGGAGATGGCTCCGCTGCTCTTCAGATAAAGAACAAAAACTGATAATCTCCATAGACTTTAACCATTCGACGGCGCGCAAAACATGCAGTAGGCATTGTTTTGCGCGCTCTTTCTTGCTTCTGTGACAAATTCTAAAGCATAAGAAACGAACCGATTTCCACGTACCGTATTTATATAGTAATTTTGCCGGAAAATCAGAAACAAATGAAAAAAACTGTCTTTCTTTCAATGTTCTTGGCCTTGATGAGCCTGGCAGTACCGGCCCAGGTGGCCAGCGTGAAGCTCGATGCCCAGAACCCTCATCAGCACATCACTGGCTTCGGCGGCTTTGTCTGCTCGCCCCAGTTTGCCTATAACCACATGTCGACAAATGATATCAAGAAGGTGTGGGGTACAGGCAGTACCGTGGGGTGCAACATCATGCGCCTCATCATTCCCGTGGGCAGTGGCTCATGGGGTTCATCGTTGCAGACGGCCAAACTCGCCAAGCAGTTGGGGCTTACCCTCTTTGCCTCGCCCTGGGGACAGCCTGCCAACTGGAAGACCAACAATTCGAGCGTTGCAAAGACAAGTGATGGCAAAGAGGGCAAACTGAAACGTGAGAACTGGCCCGACTATGCCAAGTATCTGGATGACTATGTGAAGTATCTGCGTAATAACGGTGTTGAGCTTGATGCCATCAGCATTCAGAATGAGCCCAACTGGCCTTGCACCTATGACGGTTGTCTGTGGTCAGCCAGCGAGATGGCCGAGTTTGTGAAGACCTATGGTCGCACCATCAGCTGCAAGATCATCACTCCCGAGACAATTGGCGTCAGCGATGATTATGTCAATGCCCTCAATAATGACAATGTGCTCAATAGCTTCGACATCTACGGCGGCCATCAGTATGGCGGCATCCAGCCGGGCTACAAGCAGTTGGGCCAGAAAGGCAAGGAGCTGTGGATGACCGAATACCTCATCAATTGGAATGAGAACAAGGCAGACAGTGAGAAGCGCAACTACAGCTTCTCCTCGGACTTCTTCGACTTCTTCCGTGCCATCAACACCTGCATGCTGGGCGACTTCAACGCCTGGATTCACTATGCCGCCAAGCGCTACTATGGCATGCTGGGCGACGGCACCTTCGGCACCACGACGGGTGTTGTGACCAAGCGTGGCTACATCATGGCCCACTATGCTCGCTTTGTCACTGGCATGACCCGCATTGATGCCATTTGGAACGATATTGCTGCCCAGCAGCTTGAAGGCTCTGCCTATCTGTCACAGACTGGCGACAGCATCGTGGCCGTCATTGCCAACACCTCCGACAAGGTATGCCAGCTGACGCTTGACTTGCCTTTCTACACCCAGAAGGGCTTCCTCTACACCACCACCCAGACCACAAGCTTCCAGAAGAAGACGCTGAGCTACGACGAGCAGCTTTGCCGTCCTGTGGCAGACATACCAGCCAAGTGCGTGGCCACCGTGCTCTTTGTCCGTTCTGCCGACCGTCAGGTCTCTTTCATGAAAGGCTCGAAGACCCATTTCGACCGTCTCGACGACATGAAGACCACCAATGAAAAGTTTGGCGAGACCTATAAGCTGTCGGGGCAGACCAAGACCTTCGATGCCAGCAACCCACTCATCTCCACCCGCAAGGCCGTCGGCTTAGGCTACATCGAGCTGCCCGACCGCTACTCTCAACTGGTCATGCACATCGACCGGGTGACCACAACCAATGCCCTGACCGTGGGCAGCCCCCTGCTTTATTATGTCAACGCCAAGGGCAAGGCTGTCAGTCACAGCTATGACCGCATTGACCTGAGCCGCCAGCAGAACTTCGACATGGTGCTCGACCTTTCGCCCAATACGCTCACCGACGGCTGTATCGGCCTGCTGTCGTTCACCTGTGACAACAGTTCCTCCCATCTCACTATTACCTTCGGCGATGTCTATCTTTCCAACGGCGTTGCCCAGTCGAAAGCCACGTTGAGTGGCCCGTATGTGGCCGACGACAGCAACGTGCTCGACTTCTCGGCCGATGCCACCTGCACCAGCCTCGACATGACGACTGTGACCGAGTTGCCGTCAGTGCTGCCGTGGCTTGACGGTACCAACCGTGTGGTCTATGTGGCTGAGGGCAGTCCGCTGACGGCCAGCAACGTCGTGGTGGGTGATGTCTGCCAGCAGTTGTCGCTCACGTCGGCTGGTGGTGACTTCCGTTCTGCTACGGGCTTCACGGCTCAAGACGCTTCGTTTACCTGCGATGTCAACGGTCTGCGCCTACTTGTCCTTCCCTTCGAAGCCGCTGTGCCGCAGGGAGCCCAGGCATATACCTTGGCCGATGATCTTTCACCACAGCCCGTACAGACGATACCCGCCCATCAGCCAGTGCTCCTTGAGGCCAACGGCAGTCTTACGCTGAAGGGCAGTGGCTCGGTGAACTATGCTGTCTCGCCTGTCACATCGGTGGTTCGTGGCACCTATACCACCGTGCCCCTCTATGCCGGTGACTACGTGCTTGACCAGCAGGACGGCCAGTGGGGTCTGCGCCGTCTCACTTCGGCCTCGTCACTCCAGCCCTTCGGTGTCTATGCCCGTCCGTCCTCTACCGAAGCCTTCATCCCCTTGGGCATCACTGCGGCAGGCATTGCCGATATCCAGCACTCAACCCCAACCAACCAACACTCCATCTACAACCTGATGGGTCAGCGCGTAGGGCAGCACCATCATGGCATTGTCATTCTAAACGGACAAAAGTTCTTCATGAGAAAATAATAGGAAAGTATGTATAAATCAATTATTTACCTTCTTTTGGCTTGTGCTACAGTCTTTCAGGCTGCGGCACAGCCTCGTTTCAGCAAGGCCCACGGTCTCTACGATGGGGGTGCGCTGGTTGTTTCTATCGAAGGCAACGATGCTGAGGCCAAGATTCGCTATACCACCGATGGCAGTGAACCCACGGCCAAGAGCAATCTCTACACCAAGTCGCTGACCATCACCAAGACCACCATCCTCAGGGCTGCCGAGGTGAAGGGCGACACCCTCTGTTCGCCCATCTCCACGGCCAGCTACATCTTTGTCAACTCCGTGCTCAACCAGTCCAACACGCCCGAAGGCTATCCCCAGCAGTGGGGCAACTACACCGAGACTTGGGGTGTGGCCACAGCCGACTACGAGATGGATCCTGAGATGACCGGCGATGCCACCCTGCGTCCCAAGATTATCGAGGGCCTGAAGCAGCTGCCCATCCTTTCCATCGTTACCGACAAGGACAACCTCTTCAGTCATGAGAACGACCCCGACCGTGGTGGTATCTACATCTACACTGGTCCTCCCGTTGGCGACAACACCGGTCACGGCTGGACGCGCCCTGCCAGCGTTGAGCTGATGGGCGGCCCCCAGCAGCACGATTTCAGCGTTGCCTGCGGCCTTCGCCTGCATGGCGGTCATGGCCGTCTGGCCGACAAGAACCCCAAGCACTCCTTCCGCCTGGTGTTCAAGGAGCAGTACGGTCCCAAGTCGCTGAAGTACCCCCTTTTCGGCGAGAACGAACCAAAGAAGTTCGACCAGCTGGTGCTGCGCTGCCACTTCGGCAATGCCTGGCAGCACTGGGACGAGGGCAACCGTGAGAAAGCCCAGTACACCCGTGACGTGTGGGCCCGCCGCATGCAGCGCAAGATGGGTCACACCGCCGTCAACGCCCTCTATGTCCATCTGTTCCTCAACGGCATGTACTGGGGTCTCTACAACATTGCCGAGCGTGTCGACGACCAGTATGGCAAAGACCATCTGGGCGGTTCGAAGGACGACATCGACGTGATTAAGATTGAGGAAGACGGTGGCAACCACATCGAAGCCTCCGAAGGCACCCTCGATGCCTGGAATGAGCTGGTGCAGACCGCCCAGCGCGCCTATGATGATACCTATTATCAGAAGCTCGACACCCTGCTCGACATTGACAACTTCATTGACTACATGCTCATCAACCAGTATGCCGGCAACACCGACTGGGATCACCACAACTGGTATGCCATCCGCAAGCGCGGTGCCGACAGCCAGGGCTTCCGTTTCCTCTGCTGGGACTCCGAGCTTATCTTCGTGGGTGCGAATGAGAATGTGATGAAGACCAACAATGGCAACAGCTTCCCCACCGGCATCTTCAACAACCTGCTGCGCAACGAGAACTTCACCCACCGCTATCTGAAGCGTGCCAAGAAGCTGCTGGCCGACGACGGCTATCTGGGACAGGACTCCGTGGTGGCCGTCTGGGACAGCCTCTACTACACCATTGACAAGGCCCTCTACGACGAAGCCGCCCGCTGGGGTGACTACCGCCGTGATGTCCACCGCTGGAAGTCGGCAGGCAAGCTCTACACCGTGGACGACACCTACCAGAAAGAGCGCCAGCGCCTGCTCACCAGCTACTTCCCTTACCGTTCTGAGTTTGTGCTGGGCAAGATCTTCGACTATGTGGGCGTTGACGACTTCGACGACTTCGAGATGCCAGCCGACTGGACGCAGCTCACTGCCTCCATGTTCCACCAGTGGAACGGCACGGGTGCCGATGCCCAGCCCCTGGACAATGTCGTGAATGCTGAGATGAACCTTGGGCAGAACGTAGGTGGTGGCGGTGTCGTGGCTGGATTCAGCTCCGTGAGCTACAACCTCTATGCCGACCTCTCCGACTACGACAAGCTCGTCATCCGAGGCACTGGCAGCGGACTGCGCATCCTGACCAACCGTCTCGTCGACCACGGTTCCTATAAGATCATCATTGTCTCGCTCAGTCCCGACGACCCCTACTGGGATCCCGAGCTGGAGGCAGTAGCCGTGCCCCTTGACGACTTCAAGACTATGGCCACCAACAAGGGTGAGAACCTCGTAGAGACCTTCCTCCACCTCAATGCCATCAAGGTCGACGGCGGCAACAATGCCACCGTGAAGGGCATCTACCTCACTCCGAAGCCCGAAGACACAGGCATCGCCCTTGTCCGACACTCGTCACCCGACGCCCAACACCCCTTCTACACCCTGGGAGGCGTCCGTGTAGACCGTCCTACAAAGCCCGGTATCTATGTGCATAACGGAAAGAAAATCATTATTAAATAACTAAAACAACCACAATGAAAAAAATCCTATCCACCCTCTTGCTCTTTGCCGCCGGTGCGGTGGCAAGCGTAGCGCAGAACCCCTATCTGCCTCTGTGGGAACACCTGCCCGACGGTGAGCCTCGCGTGTTCGAAGACCCGGACCAGCCCGGCAAGTACCGTGCCTATATCATCGGCTCCCACGACGTGACCTACTCGGCCTATTGCGGCCCCGACATCCGCATGTGGTCGGCACCCGTGGAAGACCTCAGCCAGTGGCGCGACGAAGGCCCCATCTTCTCATGGTTCGTCAATGGCCAGTGGGACACCATGTTTGCCCCCGACCTCGTTGAGACCGTCGACCGCCAGACGGGCAAGAAGACCTACTGGCTCTATCCCCACAGCCGTGGCTGGCGCCGCATCGCTATGGTCTGCAAGGGCGACCGCCCCAACGGCCCCTTCACCCCTGTGAACCTCACCCCCGACGGCACCCAGTGTGTCGAAGGCTCGCTCATTGACTTCGACCCCTCCGTGTTTATCGAGAACATCACTGACAAGAAAGACCCCGACTACCAGAAGGGCTACCGTGCCTACGTGTTCTACGGCTTCCAGCACTCTACGGCCTGCGAGCTCGACCAGAACACCATGTACTCAAAGCGTCCCGGCACCGAGCTCATCGACCCTTTCATCCCGGCCAGCAGCCGCGACGGCAAGCTGCTCGACAAGGCAGGCTCGGAGTATAAGGCCCTTTATAAAGGCCAGAACCCCCTCGACTTCAACTTCTTCGAGGCCAGCAGCATCCGCAAGGTGGGCAACAAGTATGTGATGGTGTTCTCCGGCTACAGCGGTCAGGAGTACGGCCTTGGTGCCACCAACAGTGCCCTGCGCTATGCCTTCGGCGACTCGCCCCTCGGCCCCTGGCGCTCCGGTGGTGTGCTTGTCGACTCTCGCGGCGTGGTACTGGGTGAGGACGGCTCCAAGCTCATTACCACCAATGCCGGTCACAACACCCACGGTTCGCTCCAGGAAATCAACGGCCAGTGGTATGTGTTCTATCACCGTCCGCCCCGTGGCTTCGGCAATGCCCGTCAGGCCATGGTCGCTCCCGTGAAGATCACTTGGGACAAGAAGCCAGTGGCCAAGGGCGGCGTGGTGAAGATCACCGGCTACGATCCCTTCGCCAAGGACAACGAGTGGACGGCCAAGGCTGCCGACGGCAATCACTACACCGGTGCCGAGGTCACCAGCGAGGGCTTCCAGATCTTCGGTCTGCCCCCATACGCCTACTACTCAGCCGGTATTGCCTGCTTCATGTATGGCCCCAACGCCAACAACTGGATGCAGGACAACCACGACGTGTGGGACAACTCGATGGACCTTGCCGGCATCCAGAACGGCGGCATCGTCGGCTTCAAGTACTTCGGCTTCGGCGGTCTGGCTCAGGACACCAAGGGCTGCAAACCCTTCGAGGGCATACAGAAGGGTGACAACGCCAACATCTACCTCAATCTCACACACGGAAAGCATGGCGCATTCACCATCCACGTTCGTCTCGACGACCCTTGGAAAGGTCAGGAGATTGCCAATATCTTTGTACCTGCCAATGACGACAGACCCTCTGCCATCTATGGCGCAGCCGTTCCCGCTGTCGAGGGCCTTACCGGCAAGCATGCCATCTATCTTGTGGCCGAAGGTCCCGAGGTGCAGCAGCCCGACCAGCAGCAGCGCGGTCCGCAGTTCGGTCGTCGTCCGCAGGAACCCCAGCGCCCGCAGGGCCTGTTCGACCTCCACGGCATCGGTTTCTCAAAGGGTGCCGAGCCCAAGGCTCCCGTGGTGCCTACGGTCACCATCACTGCCGACGGTCAGAAGCTCAACATTCCGCAGACCCCCATCCGCAGCACCAACCAGAACGGTCTGATGGATGCCACCACCTATCAGCTCTATGGCCCGCTGAAAGCAGGAACCAAGGTCGAGGCCCAGTCCAACGTGCCCGATGTCACGTTCCAGGTCAGCCCCGTCACCGCTGGCCGTGCCACCGTCAAGGCCACCTATAAGGGCAAAACCAAGACATTCCTGATCAACTAATGAAGATTGCATCCAAAAGGTACATACATTAGCAATCAAATAATTTAAGCGCGCTTGCGTGTGCGTAAGCCTGATTACGACGCACGTAAGCGCGCTTGCCCATTTCCTATTTTCCTATTTTCCTATTTTCCTATTTTCCTATTATACCAAAATCGGGGTTTAAGT
>CAMZBS010000038.1 GCA_947304695.1 uncultured Prevotella sp. | reverse complement strand
GGCCCCAGAGGTTCTTACGACCACGGGCGGCCCACTCGTCAACATGCTCCGCCATGGGCGAAGACGGGGTGATGGGGTAGATAGCAGCTACCTCCGAGAACATATAGCTCACATGAGCCGCAGCCTCGTTACCATCACAGGTGATAAATTTCTTTTCTTTAGCCATTTGTTTAGATAAATGTATTAAATGAATAAATGTTATTTTTTCGATTCTTTCAGACGATTCTCAATTTTTCGGATTCTGTCGGAAATGCTGACAATCTGCATCAAAACTGCCCAACCGACGACTGAAGCCCCCACACCTCCCACAAATGTTGCAACGGCTTGTGGGAATGCCATGTCCATGTGTGACTCCCAGATTCCCTTGCTCACGAGAAAAGTGAAGAGTATGCCGCCAATCAAGCCTGCCCAGGCTATGAGTAGCAGCAGTTTTTCAATCCATGTCCGTTTCATTTGTCAAATTGAAATGATACCTAAAAATGGTGATTTGTTTATAAACGTCGGCAAAGGTAGTAATAATTCTGCGAAATGCAAAGCGTAGTTAGCAAAATAATGCTAAAACGTTTGCGTTTTCGTCTGTCAGAGCCTTATCATCCGGCAGATGCGTTCCAGGTGCAGGCGGTCAGTGTCGTCGAAGGTGGCCAGCTCGCGGCTATCGATGTCGAGTACGGCCACCACGTCGGCACCGTCGGCCGAGAACAGTGGCACGACAATCTCCGAGCGTGAGAGGCTGCTGCAGGCTATGTGGCCCGGAAACGGCTCCACGTCGGGCACAACAATCGTCTTCCGCTGTTGCCATGCAGCCCCGCACACCCCCCGTCCGAAGGGAATGTGCATGCAGGCCACCGGCCCCTGAAAAGGCCCCAGGCACAGTTCTCTTTCCTGCGTGCCCTCAGCCCCGACGGCACTGTCAACGACCCGGTAGAACCCCGTCCACAGGAATCCCATTGCCTCGTGAATGGCGGCACACACATTGGCCATGACGGCAATGCCGTCCTTCTCGCCCTCTATGAGGGCCTCCACCTGCTTGGCCAGCAGCAGATATTTCTCTTCCTTGTTCATGCGGGGCAGCTATTTTTTGCTTGCAAAGGTACGCAAAAAGCCCGTAAGTGCAACACCCTGAGCCTTTTTTTTAACGTTTTTCTTGCACGACAGCAGATAATGTGTTATTTTTGCACACCGAATTATTAAAAACTATAAATAGAACAAGAAGCATGAAGACCGACCTTCAGATTGCCAGAGAGTGCCAGCTGGAGCACATCAACGACATTGCCACCCGTCTGGGCATCGCTCCCGAAGAGCTTGAACCCTACGGCCGCTACATGGCCAAAGTGCCCATATCGCTGCTCAACGAGGAGCATGTCAGTAAGAGCCGCCTCATCCTTGTCACCGCCATCAGCCCCACCAAGGCCGGTATCGGCAAGACCACCGTCAGCATCGGCCTTGCCCTGGGTCTCAACCAGATAGGCAAGAAGGCCGTCGTGGCCCTTCGCGAGCCCTCCCTGGGCCCCTGCTTCGGCATCAAGGGCGGAGCGGCAGGCGGCGGCTATGCCCAGGTGCTGCCCATGGAGAAGATCAACCTGCACTTCACCGGCGACTTCCATGCCGTCACCTCGGCCCACAACACCATCAGCGCCCTGCTCGACAACTACATGTACCAGCACCGCAAGGACGGCTTCTCGCTGCGAGAGGTCTACTGGAAGCGCGTGCTCGACGTCAACGACCGCTCGCTGCGCAACATCGTCACCGGCCTGCGGGGCGACGGCGTGGTTCAGGAGACCGGCTTCGACATCACCCCCGCCTCCGAGCTCATGGCCATCCTCTGCCTGGCCACCAGCGAGGACGACCTTCAGCGGCGCATTGACAACATTCTCCTGGGCATCACCTCCGACGGCAGACCCTTCCGCGTGCGTGACCTCGGCGTGGGCGGGGCCGTCACCGTCCTGCTGCGCGACGCCCTCAGCCCCAACCTCGTTCAGACCACCGAGCATACCCCCGCCTTCATCCACGGCGGCCCCTTCGCCAACATAGCCCACGGCTGCAGCAGCGTGCTGGCCACGAAGATGGCTATGAGCTATGGCGACTACGTGGTGACCGAGGCAGGCTTCGGTGCCGACCTCGGAGCCGAGAAGTTTTTCGACATCAAGTGCCGCAAGGCCGGTCTGCAGCCCCGCCTCGTCGTCATCGTGGCCACCACCCAGGGACTCAAGATGCACGGCGGCGTAGCCCTCGAGGCCATCAGGGAGCCCAACATGCAGGGCCTGAAGGAAGGCCTGAAGAACCTCAACCGCCACATCAACAACATGCAGGGCTTCGGCCAGCCCGTAGTGGTTACGCTCAACCGCCACGACACCGACCTCGACGACGAGATCGACCTTGTGCGCCGCAACTGCGAGGCCCAGGGCGTTGGCTTTGCCGTCAACGAAGCCTTCCTCCGGGGTGGTGAAGGAGCCGTCGAGCTGGCGCGCACCGTTGTCGACACCATCGACCGCATACAGCCCCTGCCCATCCACTACGTCTATCCCGAGAGCGACAGCATAGAAGACAAGATAGAGAAGGTGTGCAAGCGCATCTACGGAGCCGCCGCCGTAGAGTTCACCAAGACCGGCAGGAAGAAGCTGGAGGCCATCCGCGAGACCTTTGCCGACGACGAGAGCATCCATCGCTATCCCGTCTGCATAGCCAAGACCCAGTTCTCTTTCACCGCCGACTCCACTCGCTACGGTTCTCCCGAGGGCTTCACCATCCGCATCCGCGACCTCATCCTCAACTGTGGCAGCGAGATGATTGTGGCCATTGCAGGCGACATGCTGCGCATGCCAGGCCTGCCCCGCAGTCCCCAGGCCGAGCGCATCACCGTCGTCAACGGCCAGATAGAGGGGCTGTCGTAGCACGGCCTCTCCATGGCTTTTATAGGCATCATGGCCGTATGAACGCAAACAGAAAAAGCTAAAAATGGAAAAGTGGAAATGGAAATCTTCGCCTTTTACGCAGTTTTATGCAGGTTTCCGAAGATTTTACAGCAAAAAAATTCCTATTTTCCTATTTTCCTATTTTAGTTTTTTTGAGCTATACTTTCAGGGAAAAGTATTTTTATAATAATATATTATTATAATAATATATTATTATAAACTTAAACCCCGATTTTGGTATAATAGGAAAATAGGAAAATAGGAAAATAGGAAACAGCGCTTACGCGCACCGCAGTCTCGCATACGCGCGCGCTAAGCGCGCTTAAAGAAAGTGGCGGGAGAAAAAGGTGGCGTTTCGGTGTTAAAATATGTATACGCGCTTGCGGGCGTGCGGCTTTTTGAGTAACTTTGCAGTAAAGTTCCCCTATTTTCCTATTTTCCTATTTTAGGTTTTCTAACTACGGCACAGCTGTCGATAGGGGCAGGTGGTGCATCGTGTGTCGTCGGCTGTGGGAGTGAAGGGCAGGTCGGGGTTGAAGATGTCGTCGACCACACGGCTGAGCTGGGCGGTGAACTCGCTGCTGAAGGGGGCAACGTCGCCAATGCGCTGCTGGCCAAAGGAGAGGACGGGGTCGTAGGATTCCTGACTGGCATGCTGGATGAAGAGCAGCGCGGGGCTGACGGGCAGGCGGTCGGGATTGTAGGCCGCCGACGGGCTGACGAGGCTGCTGTAGAGCAGGGCCTGGAGGTAGTAGTCGCTATGGCTGGAAAGGCTCTCCTGGCTGAACACGGCATCGAGGCTGGCCAGCGGGCGCAGGCGCGAGCTGCCCGTCTTATAGTCGATGACGCGCAGACGCTCGCCGTCGGCCTCGGTCACACGGTCCAGACGGTCGATGCGGCCGCCTATGGTGGTGGTGATGTGGGGGGTGGCAAGGGTGGCGGCTATGAGGCATTCGGTGCCTATGATGGTGAAGGGGGCCAGGCGGCTGTCGGTGTGGAGCAGCTGGCGGACGTAGTGGATAATGACTTCGCGATTGATGAGCAGCAGGCCGCTCGCGTTGAACCGGGGGCCGAGTGCGGTGGCGGGCAGGTTCTTGCTGAAGGCTTGGTCTACGGCTCGTTCGATGTCGACGCGCGACCTGAGCAGCGACTCGATGGCGGCGGCACGGACAAGGGGGCTTTGGGCCGTGAGCTTCTCGTAGACGGTCTGGGCTGCGTCGTGGAAGATGTTGCCGAAGAGGCGGTTGTCGATGGTGTCGTCGCAGGTAGCGTCGGGCTGGGTGAGCCCGCATGCGTAGTTGTAGTAGAACAGCAGGGGGCAGCGCATGTAGCGGTTGACGGCGGTGGGGGTCAGGAGCGGCGGGGCATCGGGTCGCTGTGGGTTGTGGGCTGTGCTGAACCGCTGCAGCAGCCGCTGCATGACGTCGGAGCTTTTGTCGATGACGGGCGGTGCAAAGGGGGTAGCGTGCTGGCCTGCCTGGAGGGTGAGGAAGCGGATGGGGTGGGGGCTCTCGGCCATGAGCTGGAGCATGAAGCGCGACATCTCGCCCGTCTTGCCGTCGGTGGTGGAGTTGTTGTAGGCAATGGTCACGTCGCTGGCACGGCTGATGAGGCGGAAGAAGTAGTAGGCGTAGATGGCCACCTTGTGGTCGATGGTGGTGAGACCGTGGGCTTTGCGCAGGCTGTAGGGTATGAACGAGGTGTCGCTGACGCCCCGTGGCATGTTGCCCTCGTTGCAGGACAGGAGCAGCACGTGGTCGAAGTCGAGGTTGCGGGTCTCGAGCACGCCCATGACCTGGAGACCTTCGGCGGGCTCGCCGTGGAAGGGCACGCTGGCCGAGGCTATGAGCTGGGTGGCCAGGCGTGAGAGGGTGGTGGCATCGACGCTGAGGTCGCCGCTGCGGCAGAGCCCCAGCAGGCGGTTGGCGAGGGTGTAGGTGCGGAAGACGGACTCCTGGAAGAGGGGGTCGCCGTCGGGATGCTGGCGGGCCTCGTGCTGCAGGGTGTCGGTGAGCCGCGTGAGCAGCTGGATGTTGTCGGTGGCAGGTGTGGAGAGCTCCCGGGCGGCAAGTGTGGCGGCGGGGGTCTGGATGAGCGGATAGCCGGTGGTGATGTTGACGGCTCCGGCCTCGGGGGGCAGACAGTGGATGACGGTGGGCAGCAGCCGTTCGTCGCAGAGCACGATGGCTGTGCGGCGTCCGTGGCTCATGCGGTGGTTCTCTCTGAGCCATTGGCTGACGTAGCGGGCCTGGATGTTTTCGGTGGGGGCTGAGACGAAGGTGATCTGCTTGGGCTTCAGGAAATGGCTGAACACGTCGTCGAGGCCGGGCTTCAGCTCGTTGGGGAAGCGGCTCAGGTACTGGCCGATGAAGTGGCCTGCCTCTTTGCCTTCCTTGTAGTATTCGTCGTAGTCCCAGTAGAAGAGGGCGCGGCCCTGCTGCTGGAGGATGGTGAAGAGGCGCTGCTCGGCCTGCTGCACCATGTTGAAGCCCACGAAGGCGTAGTGGGTGGGCTGCTGGCCAGCGGCCGAGGGCCAGGAGTGGGCGGCCTGCTCGGCCACTTCCCTGTAGAGTGCTCCCTCGTAGGCCAGCCCCTGCTGCTGCAGCAGGTGGTTGAAGTCGTGGTAGATGTCGGCCATCTTCGACCAGAGGCGTAGGAATCGCTGCTTGAGCTCGGTGTCGTGGTCGTCGGTGAAATGGCTGAAGAACTGCCTGATGGCTGCTTTCTGGGCTTCGCTCAGATAGCTCACGTCGTCGAGCTGGTGGAGGTCGCTCAGGTTGGCCAGCACGCGGTCGGCATCGGCCATGTTTTTGTCGAGGTCGTCGAAGTCGGCCAGCAGCAGTTGGCCCCAGCCGTAGAAGTGGTCGAGGGTCTCGTCGGTGCCGGTCTGGCGGACGAAGCTCTTGTGGAGGTCGCACACCAGCTTGATGGGGTCGGCCACGGTGCGGCTGCTGAGCTGGCGGAAGAGGTCGCTGATGGTGATGTAGGCGGGGCTCCACAGGGGCTTTCCTGCCAGCTGGGCCAGATGGTCGGAAAGGAACAGCGATGCACGCTTGTTGGGAAACACGACGGCAACGTGGGAAAGGTCGGTGCCGAACTTGCTGATCAGGTCTTCGGCAACATATTGTAGGAAGCTCTTCATTTTACTTCGATGATCTGGTTGGAATAGAAATACCAAAGGTAGCCGCTCACGCTGGGGTGGCCCATCTGGCTGAGCAGCTCCATGTACTGGATTACCTGGCTGCGGTGGTCTTGTTGGGGACGGCCGAACTTGAAGTCGACCACGACGGTCTGACGGCCGTCGGTCATCACACGGTCGGGCCGCCGCTGGCACACCTTGCCCGACTGCGGGTCGAGGCTCAGGATGGTACACTCGTTGAACAGCGTCCAGCGGCTGGAGAACCAGTCGGCCACTTGGGGGGTGGCCAGCCGCAGGCGAATCATGCGCTCAATGCGCTCACGGGTCAGCGTGCTGTCGTAGATAATGCCTTCGAACTCCATTCGCCGCAGGGCCTCGGGTATGTCGGCCTGGGTGCGGATGGTGGAAAAGAGCTGGTGAAGCACGGTGCCTATCTGGATGTAGCGGTTCTGCTCCATCTGCTCGTCGTCGTCGGGCGATGTGGCAAAGAGCCTGCTCTTGTTGCTCTGGCGGAAGTCGGCCTTCTGGCTGAACACCTCGACGGCCACTTTCAAGGGCGTGCTTTCCTGAAGGAACACGTTGTAGCCGGATGGGGAGTCGGCCTGCCCGGTTGTGCGCTCTCCATCCTTTCCACTTGCAGTATAGCTGAACAGCAGGGGAGCCTGGGCATCGGCCTCGCCGCTGAGGACGGCACCTTTCAGCTGGGGGGCAATCTGGGGCAGGGTCTGCTCGATGAGGGCCGAACGGCTGCTCTTTGCGCCACGGCGGCCTATGACGTGGAGGCTGACGGAGGCACGGGTGAAGGCCACGTAGAGAAGGTTGAGGTTGTCGACCACGTTCTGCTGGCGCTCTTCCAGATAGTCGCGCTCATAGATGGTGCCCATCATGCCTTTCTGACTATAGTCGATGGGAACGAAGGGCAGCTGGCTGAACGGCTCCTCGGAAGGCTGGCACCACAGCACGTCGGCATGCTCCAGCCGCCAGTCGCAGAAAGGAACAATCACGTGAGGGAACTCAAGGCCCTTCGACTTGTGGATGCTGACCAGCCGGATGCCGTCAATCTCAGGGCTTTGAATGGTCTTGCTGCAAAGCGACTCGTCCCATTCGCGGAGGAAGGAGGCGAGGTCGGTGGGCTGCTCGCTGACACAGGCGGAAAGCTGGTCGTAGAAGGCGCAGAGATAGGCGCTCTGGCCCTCTTGCTGGTCGAGCTGGAACAGGCTGTAGAGCTTCTCGGCCAGCTCGTAGGGCGGCAGGCGAAGCAGTTCATCGGTGTGGTTGACGAAGGCTTCGGGCAGCATGTCGTCGAGCGGGGCGGCATGCAGGGGCTGGTGGCTGTAAGCCTTGGCCAAAGCGGCACGGGCAATGAGATCGTCGGGGCTGACAAGCAGGCGCATGGCCTGGACAATGGTCATGACGGCAGGCGAGGCGTCGAGCCGGAAGGCTTCGTCGCTCACCACGCGGACTTCGGGCAGACGGGCCGTGAGATAGTTGGCAATGAGCGGAATCTGACTGTTTACTCGCACCAGGATGGCTATCGAGGCATCGGCCACCTGCTGCCCCTTGAGCTGAAGGATGGTCTCGGCGATGGCCTGGAGCGTGCATTGCCGGTAGTCTTCCTGCGGCAGGAGCCGGATGCTGACGTGGCCTTCCTCCTCGCAGCCGTCAGGCACCTTCTGGGTCACGTCGTCGTAGGCCGTGACTGCTTCGTTCTGAGCAGCCTGGGTGAAGAAGACGTTGTTGAAAGTGATGACCGAGCGCGAAGAGCGGTAGTTGGTGTCGAGGGCGCGGACGTCCAGCTGACGGTTGGCATCGGGAAACTGGCTGCCAATATTGGCCAGCAGCCGCCAGTCGCCGCTGCGCCAGCGGTAGATGCTCTGCTTCACGTCGCCCACAATCAGGTTCTCAGTGCCCTCGTGGCTCATGGTCTCTTCAAGGAGCACCTTGAAGTTCTGCCACTGCACGGTCGAGGTGTCCTGGAACTCGTCGATCATGATGTGCTCCAGCTGGGTGCCCATCTTCTCGAAGATGAACGGGGTGTCGCTCCCCTCGATGAGCTGATGCAGCAGCTGCTGGGTGTCGCTGAGCAGGAAGCGGTTGGCTTCTTCGTTGAGCTGGCGCACCTTCTTCTCAATGCTGTCGAGCAGTCGCAACTGGTCAAGATGCCGCAGGGTGAGGTCGGCACTCTTGTAGAGCTTCCATTGGAGGGGCTGTTCGGCAATGGCATAGCGCAGGATGTCGCCCCAGATGCCTTCGGCCAATTGGTGCAGCTCAATGCTTCGGGGATGGGTCTTCTTGTACCACTTCTCCGGCTGTCCTATGCAGTCGGTGACCCGCTTGCCTAGGACGCTGTCGTCGAAGATGCCGTTGCGCAGCTTCAGGAAGAAGCCTGCCACGCCCGTCTTGCCGTAGGACAGGTCGTCGACGGTGAAGCCCGCCGCCTCGAGTTCGGAGAAGAACGACTCGGCAATGTCGTTCATGCGCTGAAGGGCCTTGCTGCGAATGTCGCGGAGCGTGGCGGTGTAGTGCTCAAAGAAGTGAGGCTGCCCAATGGCCTGATAGAGCTGCTGGCTGTGGGCTTTGTAGTAGTCGCGGAAGATGGTCTTACCAAACTTCTTGATGGGGCCGATGACATTCCAGGAGCGGTCGTCGCCAATGGAGTCCATGATGTATTTCAGCAGCCATTGCAGCATGGCATCGGTGGCCGAGAGGCTGTCTATGAGCTTGTCGACGGCCAGCTCTTCCACCTGCCAGTCGTTCAGCCCGATGCGAAGATTGGCCGTCAGGTCAAGCTCGCGTGCCAGGTTGCGCAGCACGCTCTGAAAGAAGGAGTCGATGGTCTCGACACGGAAGTAGCTGTAGTTGTGGAGCAGAAGGGTCAGCGCAATGCCTGCCTGACTGGCCACTACCTTGGGCGGCAGGCCCAGCTCGGACTGTACCTTCTCGGCATAGCGTCTGGAAGAGGGCAGTTCTTTCCAGATTCCGTACAGCTGGCTCAGGATGCGCATCTTCATCTCCTCGGTGGCCTTGTTGGTAAAGGTCACGGCCAAAATCTGGCGATAGGACTGGGGATTGTGTACTAACAGCTTGATGTATTCCGTTGCCAGTGTGAACGTCTTTCCGCTTCCAGCACTTGCCTTATATATAATAAGAGGTTTGTTTCGGGTCTTTACCATCGTCTGAATAATTGGAAGGTGAATTTCATGCCCATGCTCTGATAGTCGAACTTGAGGAAACTGGCAAAGGCACCGATTGAGAGATAACGGGTCGTGAAGCCATAGCCCAGTTCGGAGTAGAGGGGGCTGTGCTCTATGTTCAGGGCATTCCAATAGAAGCACTCACGCTCCACATAGCGGCCTACCAACGGAATGAAAGAGGCCAACAGCAGGGGTGCCTCGTAGCTGAGGTTGCTGCGCAGGTAGTATTTCGACTCGTTGTAGAGACGAGAACTGAGAAGCTGGAACTCGCCAGACCAGTCGTCGTCCCATCCGTCGGGAAGGTTGTTGTCACGGAAGTTGGAGAAGTCCATGAAGTAGTTGTGAGCCTTGTTGGTATAAAGACCGGCTCCAGCACGTATGTTGAACGTCTGCAGGCTGGGCATGTTGTGCTTATAGGACACGTCGGCCTCCCATCGCTCGTATTTCAGATAGTCATTCTTGATCTTCAGTCCGCGCTCATAGTCAATGGAGAAAAGGGCTCCCTTGGGCCAGGGGCGTATCTTCAGACCTACGGAGGGAGCCAGGCTTCGGTAAGTAGTGGGCTTGCCGTATTTGCTCATGGCCTGCTTGTTGAGGGCGCTCCTGTGGTGGAACACGGTGCCTATCTCTATCGTGAGCCAGTCGGCAACCTGTGAGTTGTTGAATACCTTGAACTCGTTGTCGTTGAACTGGTCGAGATTGCTGTCGTCCAGTTCCGGGATGTCGCCCTGTTCGCGCCTTATCTCATCGAGCACGGTCGAATTGCCTATGCGGTTGCCCAGGTTCAGACGCATTTCCACGTAGTTGTTGCGGTCTTTGTCATAGATGTATTTCAAGGGGGCCGTGAGGTAGAACCTGTGGATCTTGGCATGGTAGCTCACCTGCGGATTGAAGTAGAGTCCTGAATTTTCATTGAAGTAGTATTGGGCACTGAAGCGCATCTTGTAGGTCAGACCCTTGCTTCGGCTATAGCTGATGTACTGGGGTTCAAGGATGGGCGACAGCTTGACGTAGTACTTGTCGGATGTGGCCTTGTGGCTGCTCACCAGGAAGTCGAAACTGTCCATGAGATAGTTGCGCCGCCGTTTGGAGACGGCCACGGAGTCGGGCATCTCAGGAACGGTGTCGGGCTTAGGCTTCGGTGCGTGGACGGAGTCATAATGGTCATACACCCGTTGTTCTTCATCGGAGAGGGCAATGGGGCGGATGGAATCAATCAGATGGCGGTCACCTTTCACGTCAACCGTGTCGGCCAGACGGATAGGGCAGTCGTAAACGGCTGTAAATGAGGAGGCAACGTTGTTTCCCATGAACTTGAAGTAGATGTCGGTCTGACAGTACTTGGGCAGCAGTGAGCGCGATTGTGGAGGAACGTCGCCCTGGGTGATGATGGTCTGAAAATGAATCATGTCATACTCGCCCTTGATGTCGACGCTCAGGATGCGGCCGGTGCTCAATTCGATGGAAGCCATGCCGGTGACCAACTGGGTGTTCTTGACAAAACGGGGCTGGAAGTACAGATGGGCTTCGCCACGGCCCATGTTGATGGCCGTGTAGCGATAATACCTGCGGTTCTCCCGGCAGAACGGTGACAGGATGTGGTCGCCGTAAAGTGTGGTGTGGTAGAGGCTGGGCGTGGTAAACTCCGTCAGTACCGACATGGGGCGGCGATTGTGCGGTATCGTGGTGTAGAACACCTGACGGTCGCTTTCAAATTCATTCAGTCCGTAGAAGTGCATGCGGTCGTACTGCTCGCTGACGAACTGGCGTTTGCCGCTGGCAACGGAATACATGGAAGGAACCAGCCATAGCGTGAAATTGCGCTGCTTGATCTGGTAAAGATGCTTCGTGTAGACGTTGGAGGCGAATCCGTCGGCCTGCTCATTGAAATATCTTTCGTAGGAAAACACACGACTAAGCACCAGGGAATCAATGTTCTCCTTGGCACTGGTCATGCTCCAATGAAGCACAAAAAACAGGCTTATGATGATTCGTGCATATTTCACAGCCCCAAAATTACACAAAAAACTTGAAACAACACTTCCTTTTTGAAAGAAATTTCATCAGATGTGCCGCAGTTTCGATTATTATCTGTAATTTTGCAGCTAAATTTGGTAAAAACATTAATAAATATGTACAGAAGTAAAACATGTGGCGAGCTTCGGCTTGCCGATGCAGGCCAGCAGGTGAAGCTGGCTGGATGGGTGCAGCGCACCAGGAAAATGGGCGGAATGACATTTGTAGATCTCCGCGACCGTTATGGCATTACACAGTTGGTGTTTATTGAAGACGTCGATGCCGAACTGTGCGAACGAGCCAACAAACTGGGCCGTGAGTATTGCATCCAGGTGGTAGGACAGGTGAGCGAACGAGAGTCGAAGAATGCTAAAATGCCTACTGGCGACATCGAGATTCTCGTGAGCGAACTGAACATACTGAGCGAGAGCCTCACACCTCCTTTCACTATCGAGGACAATACCGACGGTGGCGACGAAATACGCATGAAGTATCGCTATCTGGACCTGCGCCGTTCGGCTGTGCGCAAGAACCTGGAGCTGCGCCACCGCATGACCATCCTGATTCGTAACTTCCTTGATGCCAGACAGTTCATTGAAGTCGAGACACCTATCCTTATCGGTTCTACACCTGAGGGAGCACGCGACTTTGTGGTTCCTTCACGCATGAATCCCGGTCAGTTCTATGCCTTGCCCCAGTCTCCTCAGACACTGAAGCAGCTGCTCATGGTGTCGGGCTTTGATCGCTATTTCCAAATTGCCAAGTGCTTCCGCGACGAAGACCTGCGTGCCGACCGTCAGCCTGAGTTCACGCAGATTGACTGTGAGATGTCGTTTGTGGAGCAGGAAGACGTACTCGACATCTTTGAGGAATTGGCCCGCCATCTCTTCAAAGAGGTACGTGGCATTGAGCTGCCCCCGCTGCAGCGCATGACGTGGCATGAGGCCATGCGCCGCTTCGGCAGCGACAAGCCCGACCTGCGCTTCGGAATGGAGTTCGTGGAGCTGATGGATCAGCTGAAGAGTACCGGTACGTTCCCCGTGTTCAATGAAGCTAATTATATAGGTGGCATCTGTGTGCCAGGTTGTGCCGATTATACCCGCAAGCAGCTGGATCAGTTGACAGAGTTTGTGAAGCGTCCACAGGTGGGAGCCAAAGGACTGGTCTATGTGAAGTTCAATGCCGACGGCACTGTGAAGTCGAGCATCGACAAGTTCTACGAGCCTGAGGTATGGCAGAAAGTGAAGGAAGCTATGGGAGCCAAGGATGGTGACCTGGTGCTGATCCTCAGTGGCGACAATGCCAACAAGACCCGTGTGCAGCTTTGTACGCTTCGTCTTGAGATGGGCGACCGTCTGGGACTGCGCGACAAGGACAAGTTCGTCTGTCTCTGGATTGTCGACTTCCCACTCTTTGAGTGGAGCGATGAAGAGCAGCGACTGATGGCTACTCACCATCCTTTCACCATGCCGAATCCCGACGATATTCCCCTCCTGGACACCGATCCTGCCAAGGTGCGTGCTGTGGCCTACGACTTCGTATGCAATGGCGTGGAAGTAGGTGGCGGCTCCTTGCGAATCCATGACGGCAAGTTGCAGGAGAAGATGTTCCAGATTCTGGGCTTCACTCCTGAACGTGCCATGGCCCAATTCGGCTTCCTCATCAACGCCTTCAAATACGGTGCGCCTCCTCATGCTGGCCTGGCCTTCGGTCTTGACCGTTTCGTCAGTCTCATGGCTGGTCTCGACAGTATTCGTGACTGTATAGCATTCCCCAAGAACAACAGTGGACGTGATGTGATGCTTGACGCTCCAGGCGAATTAGACCCGAAACAGCTAGAAGAGTTGCAATTGAAGATTGATATATGTCAAGAATAATTGACATATCTGCAAA
This sequence comes from uncultured Prevotella sp., assembly GCA_947304695.1. The sequence goes on along the minus strand of CAMZBS010000038.1, from coordinate 5,948 downwards.
AAAAAGCCCTAAGAATCAGTGACTTGTAGACGAATTGTTGTAATTTTGCCACCGAAAATAAGACAATTACTTCAATAGTATTAATTTTCATAAGAATTATGGCAGAAAAGAAAGCAACCACGAAGAAGGCTACTGCTACTGAGACAAAGACCGCAGCAGCTAAGAAGACAACCACAACCAAGAAGGCTGCCGTGAAGGCAACTGTTGCAGTAAATGCAGAAAGCATTGGTTTTAAGGCTGGAGATGTTTATCAGGCACTGGCAGCAGCCGAGAAGGCTCTCACCATCGATGAGATTGCAAAGGCTGCAAACATTTCAACAGAAGAGACTCTCTTGGGTCTTGGCTGGCTCTTCAAGGAGGGCAAGCTGCTGAGCGCAGATGAAAACAAGGTTGTTCTTGCTTAAGAAAAACACTTGAACAAGTACTTAATCAGTAATAAGAAAAGGTCGGTAAAATAGTCATTACCGACCTTTTTTTCTATAACAACAAGATGGGGTACGACCAACAGATATTAAGAATCCTTTCCGAAGTAGGTGAGCCTGGCATCAGCGTGAGTTTCATGGCCAAGCACGTCTACAATCAGAACTGCACACTGTTCTCACAACCAGACTTCCGTGAGATTCATCAGTATGTGCAGCAGTATCTGCTTCGTAACTCAAAATCGGAACAGTCACTGATTCAGCGCACCGAAAAACGAGGCTATTACAGGCTGAACACTCAGAACTCGCCCATGGCCCGCCAACTTCTTCTTGATTTCCGTGAAGAAGAAGATGAAGAGGTGCAAGAAAAAGAGAAGCCCGTTCAGGACTTCTCCCTTGATTTGTTTTCTGGCATTTAGCGTCGTCTTTCGTTTCGTTCCAAATTCACTTCTTTGTAGAGCTCCAGCAGCTGTTGGCTTGTTTTCTCCCATGAGAAGAGCTTGGCGCGTTCCAGCCCTACTGCTTTCTTTTGCTGGTAAAAGTCAGCATTGGTCTCCAGCTGGATGAGCTTCTGTGCTATTTCGTCGGCATCTTCCGGATTGACAAGTATGGCTTTCGGGCCGCCTATCTCGGGCATTGACGAGGTGTTGCTGGTAATGACTGGTGTGCCGCAGGCCATTGCTTCAAGCAGGGGGATGCCGAAACTCTCACGCAGTGAGGTGTATAGAAATGCGAAGGCTGCGTTATAGATAAAGGGCAGATCGCTGTTGGGAATATAGCCGGGCATCATGATGTGGTCACGAATGTTGCCGATGTTGTTGCGAGAAATAATGTCGTCGAGATACTGACGGTCCAGGTCGGCCATGAGCAGTGGACGTTTTACGTCGGACATGTCCAGATATTTCGAATAGGCTACCAGTGTCCGCTCAGTATTCTTCTTGGGGTCTGTATTTCCTAAGAAGAAAAGGAATCCCTTCTCGGGCATGTATTTTTGGTAGATGTTTTCCGGATCGTCTTGTTCGCAGAACCAACTGTTGTAGCCATTGTAGATCATGGCCATCCTTGTTTCGGGAATGTGCAGCTTTTCGATGATGTTATGCAGTTCGAAGTCGCTCACGGTTATGATGCGTCGGCATTTGGGCAGTATCCTTGGAACAACGAGGCGGCGGTAGAGCCAGCCCAGGTTCTGATAGAGCGACTTGTTACGCTTGTCGCGAGGTTCCAGGAAGATGATGTCGTGCAGCGTTAGTACAAGCGGAATGTCGCAGAATATAGGAGCTGTGTTGCTGGTACAATGGAGTAGGTCGACATTCATCTCTTTGGCAGCTTGTGGCAGTGCTATCTGTTCCCAGATAGGGTAGGAGGGAGCCTTTACTTCGATGATGTGCATGTTAGGTGAGTCTGTCACACAACGGTCGGGACCGGGCTTCACGAAGATGAAATATTCGTTCTTGCGGTCTGTTTTCTGCAGTTGCAGTATTTCCTGCAGCACTACATAGTCCATTCCGTGCTTGTTGGTGCGGAAGATGCGCTGAGCTTCGATACCTATTTTCATGTTGTTGGGAGTTAGATGTTCTTAATAACCTTGGCAGGAACACCTGCTACCAGTGAATATGCAGGAACGTCGTGGGTTACAACGGCACCGGCTGCTACGACAGAGTGACTGCCGATGGTCACGCCAGGCAGGACGACGGCATTGGCTCCTATCCACACGTCGTCGCTGACTGTGACTTGAGACACTGTGACACCTTGCTCGTCAATTCTCTTTTCATGATCAGCGAAACAGTGATTCAGTGCGGTGATGGTAATTCCTTGTGCAAGGTTAACGTTGTTGCCAATGACTACTGGGCCTATAACAGTATTGTGAAGACCTATACGGGTGTGGTGTCCTATCGTCACATCGCCCATGGCATTGTTGATACATGAGAATGATTCAATCACGCTATGGTCACCCAGTGAGAAAACCCTGTAGGGTGGGGTGTCCATTCTCACGGAGCTGTAAATCAGCGTGTGCTTGCCTCGGTGCTGATAGAGGGGAGCCAATAGTCTTACATACCAGCGTGGACGGGTCTGCAGCTGGTTCATAATCATCCAGTCCAGCAACTTCTTCAGCCGTGGACTTTCTTTAAGCTGTTGTCTGAAAGCCTCTTTGTTCATTGTGTTGTTTTGGTCAGCAAGGCAAAAGTACGAATTTTCTTGCTTTCTACCAAATATTTTGCAAAAAAAGACAGTTTCCTGTCGTGTTGTCAGGAAACTGTCCTTGAAATATTATTGCTTGAGTCTTTTATCCTAAGTATTTCATCAGGATCTTGGCATTGCCAGAGTCGCGCAACTTGGCAATGCTCTTCTCGCGAATCTGGCGTACACGCTCACGGGTGAGACCCAGCTGGTCGCCAATCTCCTCCAGACCTTTCTCGTGGCAGCCAATACCGAAGCACTCGCGGATGATGGTAATCTCGCGCTCCTTGAGCACCTTGCTCAGCACGGAATTCAGTTCTTGGGCCATCGACTCATGATCTACATGGCGGTCAGTGCGGCTGTCGTCACCGGAAGCCATCACGTCGAGCATGCAGTTGTCTTCGCCGTCCTGGAAAGGAGCATCAATGGATACGTGGTGTCCGTCGGCCATCATTGACTGTCCAATCTTCTCCTCGTCCATTTCGGTCATCTCTGCCAGCTCGCTCACGGATGGGTGACGCTGGTGCTCCTGCTCGAACTTATTGATTTCGTGACTGATTCTGTTCAGGGAACCCACCTGGTTCAGTGGCAGACGCACAATACGGCTCTGTTCTGCAATGGCCTGCAGAATGCTCTGGCGAATCCACCAAACGGCGTATGAAATGAACTTGAAGCCTCGTGTCTCATCGAATTTCTGGGCAGCCTTAATCAGTCCGATGTTACCCTCGTCGATGAGGTCTGTCAGCGTGAGTCCCTGATGCTGGTACTGCTTGGCCACACTGACCACGAAGCGTAGGTTGGCAGTCACCAACTTGTCCTTGGCCCGTTCTCCTTCTGGCCCTCCCTTGCGGATTTTCTGCGCCAGCTCAATCTCCTCGTCAATACTGATAAGCGGTGCACGTCCAATCTCTACAAGATACTTGTCCAAAGCCTCACTCGAACGGTTGGTGATGCTCTTCTGAATCTTTAGTTGTCTCATCCTAAAAATACCTTCCTTTCTACTAAATCGTTAGCTAACTGTCTGATTTTCAGACTTATGTATGTATATACCTTTAAATTCGCTGCAAAATTACAAAAAAAAATAATAGGTTGTATCGCTTAAACATTTATTTTTTGTTAAATTGTTCGTTTCCTTGTGTTAGCATAAATCTTAGCTACGAGTGCACCGCTGATGTTGTGCCACACGCTGAAGATAGCGCCAGGGATAGCAGCCATTGGAAAGGCTGTGAAGTGCAGTGTGGCCAACGATGAGGCTAGTCCGCTATTCTGCATGCCCACTTCAATACTGATGGCAGTCCGCTTCTCATGGTTCAGTCCGAGCAGTCGGCCAAGACCGTAACCAAGGGCCAGTCCGCTAAGGTTGTGCAGAACTACGACACCCATGACCAGCAGACCGCCTGTGAGCAATTTTGAGGCGTTATGACCTACGACAATGGCCACAGCTATTGCAATTGCAATTGATGAAAAGGCCGGCAGATAGGCTACGGCTTTTTGTGTGAGACGAGGCAGGAAGTGCTGGATGAGGAAGCCGACCACGATGGGGGCAATTACCACGTAGACAATGCTGAGTAGCATACCCCAGGTATCGACTTCTACAAACGTGCCGGCCATAAGCCAGGTGAGCAGTGGGGTAAGCATCGGGGCCAGAACGGTTGAGGTCGCGGTCATACCGACACTCAGTGCCAAGTCGCCTTTGGCTAAATAGGTAATCACGTTGGAAGCTGTGCCACCAGGACAGCAGCCCACCAGAATCACCCCCAGTGCCAGCTCTTCGGGCAGCGAGAAGGCTTTGGTGAGCAGCCACGCCATAAATGGCATGATGGTAAACTGGGCTAGACAGCCCATCAGCACATCCTTTGGTTGGCTGAATACAATACGGAAATCGTTCGGAGAGAGCGTAAGACCCATACCGAACATAATTAATCCCAGCATTGGGTTGATGGTCCACGTGCCTACTTGCATGAATGGTTCTGGAATAACCATGGCCACCACAGCTGCGAGTAAGACCATTGCGCCCATCCATCTGGCTATGAAGTTACAAATACTTTTCATTCTCCTTATTATTTTATGATGACAATTCTTTATATAATAACAAAAGCGATGGTCTTCACAGACGATCGCTTCTATCTTCAATAGGTATTAGTTCCTTTAAGGTAAAAAGATTGTTTTCAGGATAACGATGCAAAGGTAGGCAAAGTTTTTGAACCTTGCAAACTTTTCTTTGAAAAAATTTGATAAATTTTTATGTGTGGGCACACAATTTCTTGATGTATGTCTATTGGGGCATTTTTTCTGTATTTGTGCTGTCCAGACTGCTTTCATTGTATTCGCTCATGGACTCCTGTTCTTCTGTTTCCCAGTTGTCGAGACTATCAGTCAGCAGCGTGTCGGGTTCGATGTATGTGCCGGTACACTGATACATGCTGGCGTTAATGTCGAGGTCGTGGGGTGGAGCGAACTTACCACGGTAATGCTTGAACTTCGGGTCAGAGAGAACCGACTGGTAGAAGGCTCCACAGATGGGAAGAGCCGTTCGCGACCCCTGTCCGAGCTGTCCGGTGCGGAAGTGAATAGCGCGGTATTCACCGCCTACCCATGCACCGCAGACAAGTTTGGGCGAGATGCCTACGAACCAGGCATCGGAGTGGTTGTTCGACGTACCTGTCTTGCCACCGAAGTCGGTATCGGCAAAGTTGCGTACAAAGTGCCACATGTTCATGCTGGTGCCACCTGGTTCACGCATGCCAGCCATAAGCATTTGCTGCATGAGATAGGCCGAACGGTAGCTGACAGCTATCTTCGTATCGGTGGGTGCCTTGTAGATCTCGTTACCGTCGCGGTCAAGGATGCTTGTTACCAAGATGGGCTTGTCGTGTACCTTACCATCGTTGATGACCGTTGCGTATGCATTGACTAGTTCCAACAGCGTCACGTCACTTGAGCCTAAGGCCAGCGACGGTGTTTCGTCAAGTTTACTCTTAATGCCCATGTCGTGAGCTGTCTGTGCAATCTTGTCGATGCCCAATTCCTGACCCAGCTTCACGGCCACCGAGTTGATGCTTTGTGCGAATGCTGACTTTAGCAGCATGTTGCTGCCAGTGAAGTAGCCGTTGGCATTCGTCGGTGCCCATGTTACTTCTTCCTTTTTTGCCGGGTCGTAAACCTTCATGGAGAAGTAGCTGTCCAGACGGCGGTCGCAGGGGGTGAGACCCTGGTTCATGGCCTCGGTATAGACGAAGAGTTTGAAGGTGGAGCCAGGCTGGCGCATGGCCGTCACCTTGTCATACTTCCACGTCGTGAAGTCGATGTCGCCTACCCAAGCTTTTACATGTCCAGTCCCAGGTTCCATGG
>CAMZBS010000037.1 GCA_947304695.1 uncultured Prevotella sp. | reverse complement strand
TAGCCATCTGTGGACGGTGGTCGGGGTTAACGATGGTAGCTACGATGTTACCACCAAAGGCAGGACGAATCTGATAGAGCAGGTTGTCGTAGTGCTTGCCGCTCTTGGCATCGTCGTAGGGACCAATCTCGAGCTCTGTGCAGTCAGCCGTCAGACCAGAGGTCAGAGAAGACGACACACGAGGACCGAGGTCACGGCCGATGACGGTAGCACCCATCAGACAGATCTGAGGCTGCTCCTCCTTGAAGAGGTTCACGAGAATGTCAGTGTGGGGAGCTGAGGTGTAGGGGAACAGCTCGGGGGCGTCAAAAGCAAACAGCTTGTCAACACCGTAAGGCAGAATCTGATCCTCTACCTTGCCCTTGATGCCTGTACCAGCCACAATGGCATGGAGCTCAACACCCAGTTCATTGGCGAGCTTACGACCCTTGGTCAGCAGCTCCTGAGATACTTCCTGTACCTGAGTACCTTCAATTTCGCAATATACAAATACGTTGTTAGCCATATCCCGTTATCCAATGATTTTCTCGTCCAACAATTCTTTGATCATTCCCTCGACATCAGCGTCAGAAGCCGTCAAAGTCTTCGACTCCTTCGCCTGGAACACAATGTTCTTGATAGCCTTCACCTTCGTGGGCGAACCGGCCAGTCCACACTGCTGCACATCGCCGTTGACATCGGCTACCGACCACTGGTTCAGCGTCAGATAGGGACGTTCCTCATAGAGACGGTCATAGGCAGTGCCCTCGGCGGGACGCTCCATGGGACAGGTGGCACGCTTGTACTTCATCACCAGCTTGGCGTTTCGGGGGCGGCAGGGGGCAGCACTTCCGTTCACGGTAATCACCACGGGCAACGGAGCCTCTACGGTCTCCACGCCACCATCGATGACACGCTTGATGGTAGCCTTACCATCCTTCACACTGAGCACTTCCTCAGCGTATGTCACTTGGTTCAAGCCCAACTTCTGAGCCACCTGAGGACCTACCTGAGCAGTATCGCCATCAATAGCCTGGCGACCGCCAATCACAATATCCACGTCGCCAATCTTCTTGATGGCAGTAGCCAATGCATAAGAGGTAGCGAGGGTATCAGCACCAGCGAAGAGACGATCGGTAAGCAACCAACCGGTATCGGCGCCACGATAAAGTCCCTGGCGGATGATTTCACCTGCACGCGGAGGACCCATCGTGAGGATGCCAACAGTTGAGCCAGGATTCTGCTCCTTCAGTCGGAGTGCCTGCTCTAGAGCGTTCAAGTCTTCTGGGTTGAAGATGGCGGGAAGGGCAGCGCGGTTCACCGTACCTTCGGCGGTCATGGCGTCCTTTCCCACGTTTCTGGTGTCTGGCACTTGCTTGGCCAGCACAACAATCTTTAATGCCATAAAATATATAAATGTGTAAAAATTAAGCTTCTATATATTCAGAAAGCGGGTGCAAAGGTACAACAAATTGTTGGTGTGACAAAGTAAAAACAACAAAATGTGCACATTCGGCCGCTAAACGTGCACATTTTAAATGGTTTGTGCAATATAATATTCGGCAAGAATGCAGACAATTGGGAAAAAAGTTGTACCTTTGCACCGAAAACTACATGATGAACAAAACAAGCATGAAACGACTACTTATGACCATCTGCGCAGCCGCCATACTGCTGACGGCAGGCGCTCAAGACTTCGACAACCTGCCAAATCCGATTGAGGACGTGAACAAGGTGGTCGACAACACGCCCGACTCTATTGCAAAGGCGCTCATGTCGCGCCCCAAGCCGGGCACCACGAGAAGAGGCAGCAACCCTGTGCTCTTTCTCATCGGCAACTCAACCATGCGCAACGGCACCCGTGGCGACGGGTCGAACGGCCAGTGGGGCTGGGGATACTATGCCAACAAATATTTCGACGAAAGCAAAATCACAGTAGAGAATCAGGCTCTGGGGGGCATGTCGACCCGCACATTCTACACCGACCTGTGGCCTGCTGTGCGCCAGGCACTGAAGAAGGGCGACTGGGTCATCGTCTCAATAGGGCACAACGACAACGGTGAGTTCTTCGACCAGAAGCGTGCCCGTGCTGTGATTCCCGGTGTAGACCCCGACACATGCTACGTGGGGTTCAACCAGCGCACACAGCGACAGGACACGGTCTACAGCTATGGTAACTACCTGCGCAAATATATCAATGAGATAAGGGCAGCCGGTGCCAATCCTATTCTAATGTCGCTGACACCGCGCGATGCCTACGACGAGAAAACGGGAAAGACCATCCGCAAGCCACAAACAGAATGGGCTGCCTACGTGGCTGCCATTGAAGGAGTTCCGTTCGTGGATCTGAATGAGCGCTCAGGGCAGAAACTGGACTCGTACAGTCCGTGGAAGAAAAAGTACCACTTCCTGGGCGACAAGATCCATACGTCGAAATTCGGTGCCGAGATGAACGCCCGCAGTGCTGCTGAAGGCATTTGGGAAAGTCACAACCCACAACTGACACCCCTGCAACAGATGATGAAGGATGTGGAGCCACAGGTGTTTCCACTCAAATCAAGGAAAAAGCCCGTGGTCTTCTTCACTGGCGACTCAACGGTAAAGAACAACGACAACGACGATGACGGCATGTGGGGCTGGGCTTCGCAAGCCAAGACGGTGTTCGACTCAACGAAAATCACAATTATCAATGCTGCCAGTGCCGGACGTTCCACTCGTTCGTTTATTCGCGAAGGAAAATGGGAAAGAGTCTACAACTCGCTGCAACCCGGTGACTTCGTCACTATTGAATTCGGCCATAACGACATTTGTCCGCTGACCGACAAGAATGCACGTGGCGTGATTCCCGGAACAAGGGATACCTTTACAGTGTGTCACATGGACAACGGCACCTATGAGGTGGTGTATAGTTTCGGATGGTATCTGAAGAAGATGATTGACGACGTAAGAGAGAAAGGTGCCACACCCATTCTCGTTTCACTGACACCACGCAACGAATGGCCGGGCGGCAAGGTGGAACGACGCGACGGCAGTTATGGGAAGTGGTATCGTGAGGTGGTCGATGAAACAGGCGTGGACTTCATTGACCTGCACAACATATCGGCCGACTTCCTCGACAAGAAGTTTGCCGTGAAGAGTCTGCCAGAAGACAGAGAGAAAGCCCATGAGAAGATTGCCGAACTGAAAGAGAAGGCGGGGACCATCTATTTCAAGAAAGACCACACCCACACCTCGAAGAACGGCGCACAGATGAATGCTCAGAGTTTTGCCAAGGGACTGCGACAGAGCAACCACCCGCTGGCCAAGTATCTGAAGAAGTGACAAGTGAAAAAAGATGATTGACAGAGCGACAGTAGACAAAATCATTGACGCGGCAAGGATTGTCGACGTGGTGAGCGAGTTTGTGACGCTTCGCAAGAGCGGCGTGAACTACAAGGGGCTGTGCCCGTTCCACGACGACAAGAACCCGTCGTTCATGGTGTCGCCTGCCAAGAACATCTGCCACTGCTTTGTCTGCGGAAAAGGCGGAACGCCTGCCGGCTTCCTCATGGAACACGAGCAGATTACCTATCCTGAAGCACTGAAATGGCTGGCCAGGAAATACAACATTGAGATTGTAGAGAAGGAGCTGACCGACGAGGAACGGAAGGAACAGAGCGAACGGGAGTCGATGTTCGTGGTCAACGAATGGGCAAAGGACTACTTCCACGACATGCTGAAAAACGACCCCGACGGCATTGCCATCGGGCGACAGTATTTCCGCAGCCGTGGCATCCGCGACGACATCATCGAGAAGTTCCAGCTGGGCTATGCCCTGCAACGGCGCGATGCCCTGAACACCGCAGCTATAGCAAAAGGCTACCAGAAAGAGTTTCTTGTCAAGACAGGACTGTGTATTGAAAATGAAAAAGGCATTTACGACCGATACAGTGGCCGTGTCATCTTCCCGTGGTTTAATATAAGTGGTAAGGTCGTGGCCTTTGGAGGCCGACTGCTTGACTCCAGGACAAAGGGTGTGGCACAGAAGTACGTGAACTCGCCCGACTCGGAGATATACCACAAGGAACGGGAACTCTACGGCATCTATCAGGCCAAGAAAGCCATAGTGAAGGAAGACCGCGTATTCATGGTCGAAGGCTATACAGATGTCATCGCCATGCATCAGGCAGGCATCGAGAACGTAGTGGCCAACAGCGGAACAGCACTTTCCATGCACCAGATACGCATGCTTCATCGCTTCACCAACAACATAACCCTGCTCTACGACGGTGACGAGGCCGGCATTCATGCTGCCATGCGGGGCACTGACATGCTGCTGGCTGAAGGCATGAACATCAAAGTGCTGCTACTGCCCGACGGCGACGACCCCGACTCATTTGCACGGAAGCACAGCACGGAAGAGCTGAAGAAATACATTGAAGAGAACCAGACGGACTTCATCTCGTTCAAAAGCCATCTTACGGTGGAGAATCAGAGCGACCCGGTGAAGCGGTCGGAAGCCATGGGCGGTATTGTGAAGAGCATCTCGGTCATTCCCGACCAGATTCTGCGCTCCACCTACCTGACAGACTTTGCCCACCGTGTCGGCATGAAGGAACAGACGCTGATTGCCGAGATGAACAAGTACATCAGGCAGAACCTAGAAGAAAAGGACAAGGAGCGCGAACGCGAGGAACGACGACAAGAGGCTGCGCCACAGGACACGCCAGCCAAGACACCGGCACCGCTCACGCTGCACACGCCACAGGAACAAGCCTCGACTGTGGAATTGCTGCTCATGCGTGAGATTGTGAGACACGGCGATGAGATTATCTATGAAGGTATTGAGACCGAAGACGGACAGAACATCTCGCTTACAGTGGCACAGTACATAGACTTTGACCTCTCACAGGACAATCTGTGTTTCTCTTCACCTCTGCACAATCAGATGCTGCAAGAAGCCGTGGCCCATGCTCAAGAACCGGGATTCAAAGCTGAGAGCTATTTCTGCAGCCATCCCGACATGAACATCAGCCAACTGGCCACCCGCCTGGCCATCGACCGCTATCAGTTAGGCGGCCGCTTTGTCATGACACCACGCGAAGACAGTCTGCGCCAGCGTGTACTCCAACTGGTCATGACCTATCGCTTCGACCTACTCAAGAATCATCTGAAGGACATTCAACAAAAACTCATAACTGCAGGCAGCGACCTGCAGGTCATCAAGCAACTGCTACAAGAACATAAGGATACCAAAGAACTGTGCGACGAACTGGCCAAACGCCTGGGACGCGAGTTCATTGTTTAAAACGAAATATGTAAATTGTAAACCAAATGTATTACATCCAAAAGAAATTAGAAGTATCGGCCAGCCACCATCTGGTCCTTGACTACGAAAGCAAGTGCTCACAACTGCATGGCCACAACTGGGTCATCACCCTGTTTTGCAAGGCACGTGAGCTGAACCAGAACGGCATGGTCGTTGACTTCACAGAATTGAAACGCAAAATCAAAGAAAAGCTTGATCACAAGAACCTGAACGATGTGCTGCCCTTCAACCCCACGGCTGAAAACATTGCACGCTGGTGTGTAGAGCAGATTCCACAATGCTACAAGGCTTTCGTGCAGGAGAGCGAAGGAAACATGGCTGCCTATGAAGAGGATTAACGAAATCTTTTATTCACTACAGGGCGAAGGCCGCAACACAGGACGTGCAGCCATCTTCATCCGTTTTGCAGGATGCAACCTGCGCTGTTCGTTCTGCGATACGGAGTTTGACAGCTATCAGGAAATGAGCGACGAAGACATTCTTCAAGCCATTGCCCCCTACCCTGCCCGTTTTGTGGTGCTCACCGGCGGCGAACCCACCCTACAGGCCGACGAAGCTTTCGTCGAGCTGCTGCACAGCAAGGGCTATGAAGTGGCCATGGAAAGCAACGGCACCCGCCCGTCTCCAAAGAACCTGGACTGGCTGACGGTGTCACCAAAGCAAAATAGGAAAGGAGAAATGGGTGATGAGAAATGGACTCGTCAGCCCGATGAAATCAAAATCGTATTTGAAGAAGACACCAATCCTGAAACCATCATATCTCATTTGCCACTTCCTCATTTCCTCTATCTTCAGCCCTGCGACACAGGCGACCCACAGCGAAATGCCGACATCATGAAACGATGCGTGGAATACATTCTGCAACATCCCAAATGGCAGTTGTCGCTACAAACCCACAAACTCATCAACATTCAATAAGCCCATGAGCGTCGGAGGCCTGGTATTCATTCTCTATCAGGTGATCGTCATCACGGCGGTCATTCATGTAGTCATGGACAACCGACAGCCTGCCAAGACGATGGCATGGGCACTGATTATCTATTTTGTTCCCATCATAGGTTTTGTGGCATACCTGTTCTTCGGTGTAAATACCCGGAAGGAACGCATGGTGAGCCGACGCAGCATGGACCAGCTCACGAAGCGCAGCATGCTTGAGTTTGTGGAGCAGACCGACCTGCACCTGCCCGAACAGCACCAGACCATCATCAACCAGTTTATCAACCAGAACTTCTCACTGCCCTTCAACAACAACCAGGTGCAGCTGCTCACTAACGGCTATCAGTTCTTCCCTGCCCTGCTGCACGACATTGTTGAAGCTCAGAACCACATCCACATCGACATGTACATCATCGAAGACGACCCATTGGGCCGTCTGATAGCCGATGCACTCATCGCAAAAGCCAGCAAGGGTGTGGAAGTACGCATCATCTACGATGACGTAGGCTGCTGGAGTGTGAAGAGCAGTTTTTTTGAACGCATGCGCGAAGCCGGCATCGAGGTTGTTTCGTTCCTGCCCGTAAGGTTCCCGAAATTTACGAGCAAGGCCAACTACCGCAACCACCGTAAACTGGTGATCATCGACGGACGTGTCGGCTATATTGGCGGCATGAACATTGCTCTGCGCTACGTGAAAGGAACACTCGAAGGACAGCCTTGGCGCGACACCATGGTGCGCATAGAAGGGCGTGGTGTCTACTCGCTGCAACGGACTTTCCTCATAGATTGGTACTTCGTAGACCGTACCCTGCTGAGTGACCGCAAGTACTATCCCGTTCCAACCGTAGAGGGCGGTCCGTCACTCCTACAGACCGTCACAGCCAATCCTACGTCGCCCTATCCTGACATCATGCAGGGCTATCTGCGCATTATCCTGGCCGCCAAGCGTTACATCTATATGGAAACGCCCTACTTTCTGCCCACCGGTGTCATACTGTTTGCCCTGAAGACGGCGGCAGCCACAGGTGTCGACGTGCGCCTGTTGGTACCAGGACGCAGCGATGCCCGCTTTACCGACTGGGCTAGCCGTTCCTATCTGCGCGAAGCCCATGAGGCAGGCATCCATGTGTCGTTCTATGAGGCTGGTTTCCTGCACTCCAAGCTTTTAGTGAGCGACGACAATATTGCCACTTGCGGCTCAACAAACATTGATTTCCGCTCTTTTGAGAATAATTTTGAGGCAAACGTGTTCTTCTATGATGAAGAAACGGCTTGCAAGATGCGCGACCTTTTCCTGGCCGATGAGCAAAACGCCACGTCCTTCACTGAACTGCCCGGACGCATGTCACCCCGTTTCACAGTGCGTCTCATGGAAAGCCTGACCCGTCTGTTCTCACCACTATTATAATATAACAAAAGTGCGTCTCGTTGCCGATCCGCACTTCCATGTGTTTCTTTTCGTAGTATCAATTTAAGGCAAAGGTTGGATAATATGTGTTTATATGTTATGCAAAGGTATAGTTTTTTTCTGTCATAGCAAAATTTTCCGACACCTTTTTCAACCTTGAAAGAGAAAAAAACACTACAGCGCTCCCATCTGCTCAATAAACTCGCTGGGTTGCATGCCAAACTCCTTCTTAAAACAGGTAGAGAAGTACTTCGGATCCTTGAATCCCACCTTGTAGGCCAAGTCGGACACACGCAGGTCGGGCTGCGTCTGAGCCATACGACGGGCCTCTTTCATGCGGATGTCGCGAATGAAGGCCGAGACGTTGAGTCCCGTGATGGAGCGCAGCTTGTTGTAGAGCGTAGAAGCCGAAGCCCCCATCTCGCGGGCGAATGCATCGCGGTCGAAGTCGCTGTCGCCCAAATGTTCATAGACACAGTCAATGGCTCGGTGCAGAAACTCCTCGTCGGGTGTTGGTGCGGCTACCTGTGTCTTCAGTCGTGTTTCCTCCACGGTCTGTGACTTATACTCACGGCGCACACGCTTGCGGTTCTCAATAATATTATTGATGCGCAGCTCCAGATCACCCATACGGAACGGTTTGGTAATATAGTCGTCGGCTCCGATGAGCAGCGATTGCTTGCGGTCTTCCTCCTGTGTCTTGGCCGTGAGCAGAATAACTGGCAGATGACTGCTGTTGGGGTTGGCCTTGATTTGAGCCGTCAGCTCATTACCGTCCATCTCAGGCATCATCACATCGCTAATTACTAGGTCAAGATCTTCACGCTCAACAATCTCCAAAGCCTCACGTCCGTTCTGTGCAATGTTCACATGATAGCGGCCACTGAGCAACGTACGCATAAGCATGAGCAGCTCAATATTGTCTTCAACAAGCAGAATGCGGTAGGTGTCATCGTCGGCTGTCTCAAGCAAGGTCTTGGGTTCAGGTTCCTCAATCTCAGGCAGCAAATGAGCAATGTCGAGGATGGCAGAACGCGACTTCGCGAGGTCGAACTGTTGACTGTCGTCGATTTGCGAAGGCAGGAAGGCCTCTTTGCTGATGGGCAGCGTCACTGTGAATATAGTGCCCTGGCCCTGTCGGCTCTCGCACTCGATGTTTCCACCGTGCAGATAGACCAGGTCACGCGTCAGCGGAAGTCCCAGTCCCGTACCGATGGTCTTCATCTTGCGGTAGTCGCCGTCATAGAAACGCTGGAACAGGTGCTTCAACTGTTTTTCAGACAGTCCAATTCCGTTGTCGATGACCTTGATGATCACATGGTCGTAGGTCTTGTTGGTATGCACATCAAGGGCCACCCGCCCGCCTTGTGGTGTATATTTAGCAGCATTCGACAGCAGATTGTAGATGATTTTGTCTAGCTTGTCGGTGTCTATCCAGCCCATCATCGACTTCGGTGTACACTGAATGGTAAATGTCTGGCCGTGACGGGCCATGAGCGGTTCCAGACAAAGGGCCGTCTGACTGATGAACTGCATCACATCGCCCTGTGACACAAGCAGCTTCAGCTGACCAGCCTGCGACTTGCTCGTCTCCAGTATCTCCTGCAGCAGCCTGACCATGCGGTCTATGTTCAGTTCCATCAACGCATAGTCCGACGCGAAGCGCGCCTCCTGACTGCGCATCCGTTCAATGGAAGCCGACACCACCGTGAGCGGCGTGAGCAGCTCATGGCTGATGTTGGTAAAGGCGCGCTCCAATTGCAGACGATTCGCCAGACGCACACTGCGCCTGTGGAGCTGCCATCCCATGAAGCCAACCCCTGCTACAGCCAATAACGTCAGTATGATTAAAAACGCGTTCATCTTCAGCATGCGAAATTACAACATTTTGTCCAATCTTGCAAAAAGCGTGAACAAAAATAAGACAAAAGGGTTGAAAAAACGTTATTTTGGGTAGAAAATACGTCAAATCACGCTTTTTCTACCTTAATTCATCTTAATTCGACCTTGGATAACAAAAATAATTAGTATCTTTGCAGTGCAAAAAGATTTTAATGGTTAAGGTTTATGGTTGATTAATTTAGTTTTTAAATGATCAAGAAAAGCCCCGCTGTGAAGCGTGGCTTTTTGCTTTTCATACGTTTGGCCAGTCTTTTTTGTTAATAATATATAATGGTTTGCGCGCGTATGGGGAAAGTGTTGTAATTTTGTCACAGTTAAATATTCACATTAAAAAAAACAACAACGACTATGAAGAAAATGATGTTTGCCCTTGTGGCAGTTGCCGCCATGCTGCTGGCATGCAGCGGAGAACGCGAATACCTGAACTTCCGTGGCATCAGCATGGGTACTTCGGCCAAAGCCATGTGCGACTCGCTGCAGGAGCAGGGACTGGCACTCGACACCTTCCACACAGGCGAGACCAACTATGTACTGGTGGATACCATCGCCAACAACCTCAAGGTGACCATCTATCACCAGAAGGACACCATCAGCGACATTCTGGAAGAGTATGTTGCCACTTATAACGACTCGACCAGCAACCTGTGGCAGGCACGCCACGACGAGCTGGAAAAAGACTTCGGATGGCCCACCATGCGCCACAGCGGCGACCTGCACAAAGAGGCTTTCTACGAAAACTACAAGGGCACAGTTATCCTGACGCTGCTCAACACCTACAGCCCCACCATGTCCGTCCGTTATTCTACAAAGACAACGAAATAAAAACTGAGAGTTGAGAATTCAAGTTCTCAACTCTCAACTCTTAGTCTATTTTACGAGATTCCCCAGTATGTCACGCGTCAGTTCTTTAGTGATTGTACGCGTGGCAGCACTGGTTGCATTCTTCACAACCTTCTCCTTGGCCGATGTCTTCGACTTCGACGTTTTGCCCGACACCTTGTTGCTCACCCAGGTGCCCAGCACGGTGGCCAGCGTTGAGGTGACAGCCGTAAGCACAGCCTTCCACACCTTACTCATAATGCCCGGCTTCTTTTTCTCTTCCTTCAGTTCCTTCTCGGCCCTCTTCGATGTTGCAGGCAACTCTTCTTCCACCTCCTGCAACTGTGTCTCGGCCTCACGGATGAGCTGCTCGTAGGCACTCTCGCGGTCTACTGGTGTGTCATACTTGCCATAGATACGGCTCTGCTTAATCAGGTCGAGTCGTTGTCCTTCTGTGATGGCACCAATCTGCGACAGCGGGAACAGAATCTTGGCCCTCTCCACCACGCTGGGAGCGCCCTTCTCGTCGAGGAAACTCACAAGGGCCTCGCCCGTTTCAAGGTTCATGATGGCCTCATCGGTCTTAAACTCAGGATTGGCACGGAAGGTGTCGGCAGCCGTCTTCACCGCCTTCTGGTCCTTCGGCGTATAGGCACGCAGGGCATGCTGCACACGATTGCCCAGCTGACCGAGGATGTTTTCAGGAATATCGGTGGGACTTTGCGTAATGAAATAGATGCCCACGCCTTTCGAGCGGATAAGTCGGATGACCTGTTCAATTTTATCCAGAAGCGCCTTCGAGGTGCCGTCAAACAGCATGTGGGCCTCATCGAAGAAGAACACCAGCTTAGGCAAAGGCAGGTCGCCCACTTCAGGCAAGGTGGAGTAGAGCTCACTGAGCAGCCAGAGCAGGAAGGTAGAATAGAGCTTGGGCTGCATCATCAGCTTGTCGGCAGCCAGCACACTCATCACGCCCTTGCCGCCTTCGGTCTGCATAAGGTCATAAATGTCGAACGACGGCTCACCAAAGAACTTATCGGCACCCTGTGCCTCCAACTGCAGCAACGCACGCTGGATGGCACCCACCGATGCCGTGGAGATATTGCCATACTTGGTGGTATATTCCTTGGCGTGCTTCGACACATAGTCGAGCATCGAGCGCAGGTCTTTCATATCAAGGATAAGCAAACCGCGCTCATCGGCAATGCGGAACACGATGTTCAGCACACCGTCCTGCGTCTCATTGAGTCCCAAGAGACGCGACAGCAGCTGTGGTCCCATCTGACTGACGGTGGCACGCATGGGATGACCCTGTTCGCCGTAGACATCGAAGACACGCACTGGACAACTCTGAAACTCCGGATTCTCAATGCCGAACTCCGGCAGACGCTTCTCAATAAAGCCGCTCATCTTGCCCACCTGCGAGATACCACTCAGGTCGCCCTTCATATCAGCCATGAAACAAGGCACGCCAGCCTGGCAGAAAGTCTCAGCCATGACTTGCAGCGTCACCGTTTTTCCCGTACCCGTGGCACCGGCAATCAGTCCGTGCCGGTTGGCCATCTTACCTACTATCGAAAGTGCTCCTTTTTCACAATGGGCCACATACAGCCCCCGTTCTTTGTCCAACATACTCGTAATTATATTTTTTTTCTACTTTTATCTTCCTTTCTTCTGTCGTCAGGGTCATTGTGGAGAACGACAGACCACTCTGAACTTTCTGACAATCATGCTGCAAAAATAAACAAAAAAGCCGAAAGCGCAAAACTTTCGGCCTTTTTTCATCAAGAAAGAAAAGCAGGAAGAAAATAAAGTGGTTCTCTTCCTGCTTCATTAGTTTTTATTCTCAAGCGTCTATGTGGTTACTTCACCACATGCTTCTTGCCATCCTGGATCACCACACCCCTGTAGCTGGCATCCACACGCTGGCCGCTGAGGCTGTAGATCCGTTTAGCATTAGAACGTTCAACCATCAACTCACTAATGCCGTTCACATCGCCGATACGGTCCAGTGACTTAATCTGAATCGTTTGCCAGTTGGTGCCAATCTTCTCAGCATACATTCCAAGGCGCAACGTTCCATTGGTCACATTGGTCATCAGCGTATATTCCCCATTTACAGACACAGCTACATCTCTGTATGCGGGAACGAACTGTTTAGTGTCGTTTGCATATACGTAGACCACGTTTTGCTGACCTTCGGTTATATTCGACGAGAAGCCACGGCCGGGAGTGAAGCGGGCGTTGGCATAGAGCGTCACCTTATACTCACCATTCTCAAGCCCGTTGACAGTCTGGCTCAAGACATTCCCAGTAACATTAGCATGTTCAGTATATCTCTCTGCCATTGCCGTTTTTCTTCCGTCTCGGGTGATAATGGTCGGGGCATACTGTCCCACCATACCAGTACCATTCCAATCCTGAGCTGTTGTTCCCACGCGCGAAGTCAGGTCTTTGGTGTTCTGCAGGATGGTCAGCGTACCGTCCACGTAGCTCACGCCTTGGTTCGTCACTGTTCCACGCTCCACCTTGATAGGATAGGTTCCCACGGGCGATGCACTGGTTGCCGTCGTCGACAGTTTCGGAGTGCCATTCAGTTCTTCTCCTTCAACATGATAGGTCAATTCCGGCAACTCTTCACCGTAGACGATGGTCTTGTCGTCAGCGCGAACCACTGTGCTCACGGCAACTTCCTTTGTAATCACCGTCTGGTACATGTAGTCATAGAAGGACATCTTGTCGACATTGCTATTCAGCAGTATAATGTCATTGGTTACCATCCTGCCAGCCTCAGCATCATAGCTGAACACCACATCCTTCATCGTGTCGCCATTCGGGTTGTAGCCACCAAAGAACATTTCGTAGATAGCGTATTTTCCGTAGTACTGACCAGCTGCGAAGGTTGCCGTCGTACCGTTTAAAGTACCCTTTACCCAAGCCTTAGGCAGATATTTGCACAGTCCCTGCACGTATATGTTGTTACCGTCAATGCCAACGGCAACAGGCAATTCCACCTCGGCTTCATTCATGTCGTAAGCATGGAGATTCCACTGTTCGCTGACCAGACCAGCTGGCACCTTAACAGGCTCATAGGTGGCCATTGTCGCCTTGTTGGTAATCGTCAAGCCGTCGGGTTCATAGTAACCATACAATAAGAACTCGTCGCGGCTATCGCCATTCTCAATCAGGAAGGTCTTCAGCGTGAGCTTCTGTGCCTCTGTGTCGAAGCCGAACTCAATGTCGCTGATGGTCTTGCCATCGGCAGATCCAATCATATACTCCTTGCCATACTCGTCCGTTCCCACAAACTGACCGCTCTTAAAGATTGCCGTCGTTCCGTTGATTTCGCCCTTCATCCATGCGTCGGGGAACCAGGTGGCCAGGCCCTGTACATAGATGTCGTTACCGTTGATGGCAACCTTGGTGTCCTTGGTGACAACCGACGGGACAACCTCCTCAGAAGAATTCTGCGTATAATAAATGCCTTCCATGTACCAGTCTTGTTGCTCTACACCGGCAGGAACCACCACGAGCACGTCCCCATCAGCAGCCGTTACAACCAGTTTGCCGTCGGTGTAGCTGATGGCATAGTTCTTGGCCTCGGCACCCGATACGGTTACGGGATATTCACCCGGGGCACTGGCCTCGTTGGCGGTGCATGACACAACGGGCTGCTTCGTCAGCACATCCTTCGTCTCATTGTTCTTGAAGCCTGTGTAGGTCAGCGTGAACTCAGGCATCGCCTCACCCTGCTTCTTCGTGTACGTTCCTGCGGCAATGGTCAGCTGAGCCTTCGTGACGGTCAGCGTACCGGCCACATAGGTCACATTGTAGTTCTTCACTGAGCCTTTCTTGACAATAATGTCGTATGTTCCAACGGGCGAAGTGGCCGTTGCCTCGCAGCTGATCTCAGGCACTCCATCAAGTGTAGCACCCTCTACTGTGTACTCAAATGTCGGGTTGGCATCGCCATACTCACGGGAGCAGTTCTTAGCCTTGATAATTACAGCATCGGCAGCCGCTACAACCAGTTTGCCGTTGGTGTAGCTGATGGCATAGTTCTTGGCTTCGGCACCCGATACGGTTACGGGATATTCACCCGGGGCACTGGCCTCGTTGGCGGTGCATGACACAACGGGCTGCTTCGTCAGCACATCCTTCGTCTCATTGTTCTTGAAGCCTGTGTAGGTCAGCGTGAACTCAGGCATCGCCTCACCCTGCTTCTTCGTGTACGTTTCTGCGGCAATGGTCAGTGGAGCCTTCGTGATGGTCAGCGTACCGGCCACGTAGGTCACCTGCTCATTCGTCACTGTTCCCTTCTCCACAGTGATGGGATAGGTCCCCACAGGCGAAGTCTTCGTAGCCGTGGTTGACAGCTTTGGTGTGCCGTTCAGTTCAGCACCCTCACTTTTATAAGTCAGTGTGGGCACATCGTCACCGTAAACCATTGTCAGGTTGTCAGCCGTGATGGTTACAGGCTGTACGGGAACCGTCACAGCGATGTTGAAAGTCGCGTCGGCAGGATGATAGGCCGTGGTGCTGACATCCGTGAACTCCATGTTTTTCAGGCTGCCCTGCAGCGATGTGGTCACCGTCGATGTCACTTCCAGAGACAGGCGGATCAGCTCACCGTCAGTACCTACGAGCACATCCTTGTCGGCTGAGAAGCAGGCAATGAGTACGCTGCCGTCGGCAGCATCCTTCACCGAGACGGTGAACTCGCCGTCGTGGCGGTCGGCATTGGCCTTAAAGTCATACTTGCCATTGGCTTTCTTCTTCACCGTCACGCCTTCGGGCAGATAGAGCGACATCTGATAAGCCGTCAGGTTCGGAACGTCCGTTGCCATGTTAATCGAAAGGCTTGCCGCGTCCCCGGCTGTTACGTTCAGGTCAGCCGCGCTGACGGTCACGTTGCCAGTAGGCGTTACGCTGCCTCCCTTGAGATTCAGGTCGAAAGTCACGTCGGCAGGATGATAGGCCGTGGTGCTGACATCCGTGAACTCCATGTTTTTCAGGCTGCCCTGCAGCGATGTGGTCACCGTCGATGCCACTTCCAGAGACAGGCGGATGAGCTCGCCGCTGTTGCCTACGAGCACATCCTTGTCGGCTGAGAAGCAGGCAATGAGCACGCTGCCGTCGGCAGCATCCTTCACCGAGACGGTGAACTCGCCGTCATGGCGGTCGGCATTGGCCTTAAAGTCATACTTGCCATTGGCCTTCTTCTTCACCGTCACGCCCTCCGGCAGATAGAGCGACATCTGATAAGCCGTCAGGTCGTTCTCCGTGTTGTTGAGGTTGATGACGAGCTGTGCCGTCGCTCCGGGTTCAATCTCAACGGGGTCAACCGTGATGTTGATGCCCATGACATGGCTGACTGCCAACAGCAGCCCCCATGTCAATAATAATCTAAGCTTATTCATATAATCCGTTTTTAGTTTACTTCACGTTCTGCTTCTTGCTTTTCATTCGATCCACCATGAGCATCTTTTTCTGCAGTGCGGTGTTGATGAAGCCATCAAGTTTAGACTTTGCGGCCGTGTTAGTCATGCGTCGTGCTCCGGCAATCTGCTGGGCGGCAATCAGGTCGATGGCAGCCACGCAGTCGGTGATGGTCACGCTGCCGTCGCCGTTCACATCGGCTGCAGCCCTCTGGTCGGCATCGGTAATGATGCCGGCAATCACATCGATAATCATGACCACGTCGGTAATGCTCACTTTGCCGTCACCGGTCAGGTCGCCTATCACATTGCCCTGATTCACATTCGTCTGGCTGCTTTCCGGGTCGCCGGGCAGTGTAGGACTGAACTCAAACTTTGCTGTGAGCGTCGTGTTGGCTTTAGGCATGGTGAAGGTTGTGAGTGTTTCGCTCTCTGAAATTTTCTCGTCACCGTTATACCAGCCTTGGAACACGAACCCCTGACTGGCGTATGCCGTCACAGTTGGGATTGTTCCTGCCTCTACCTTTGCGCCACTGGTGCGGCTGAACGAGCATGCATCCTCAGGGTCTGGCACCAAGTAAAGACGATACTCGTTGGGGGTCTGAGGATCTTGCGGACTCGAAGGATTGAACTCGTAGACGGCCTGGAACCTGACATCCATAGCTTCTACGGTATAGGTGAACCGACGTTCCGTGGAATAGAAAGCCCCATTCTTCGTCCAATACTTGAAGTCGAAATTTGCGCCCGATGCACTGGTGTTAATCGTTACCTTTGTGTCCTTAGCGTAAGAGCCGGAGCCACTGGTGTAGTGGCCGTCGGTAGCCGATACCACCACTTTATATAGCATCCGCGGGTCGGGGGGATTCGACGGGTTGAACTCCTGCTGTGCCCATGCCGTCGCCCCGCACAGCAGGGCGAACAGCATGGTCAGGACATAATTCTTCGTATGTTTCATACGCATTAATGTTCAATGTTCAACGTTCAATTCTTCACCACCTTCTTTCCATTCTTCACCACGATGCCCTTTGGGGTCTCGCCCTTCGGCAACTGCTTGCCGTCGAGGGTGTAGGCAGGGATGTCGCTCTTGCTGGCGTTGGCAGTTGTCATAGTGGCAATGCCCGTAGTTTCTGCGGCAGGCATGAGGAGGAAGCGTGAGTCGAAGGTACCTTCCTCGCTCTCGAAGATGTACTCCCCATTGTTGAAGTCGAAGGTTGTGCCCGTCATGTTGTCTTTCAGCACCACCGGCATATCCATGCGTTCAACCTTCAGCGTATAGCTGCCTGCTTTGGGAGCCATGAAGCCCACCTGCACCGAGCCCGTCTGGCGCTCGTTGATGGCAAACTGCGTCTGCTGCTCCAAGGTGTAGAGCTGGGGCACCTGCTCCATGCTTATGAACTTGGCTGCATCGCATTCCTTCTCATAGCCAGTGGTCTTCTTCTCGTTGAACACCACACGGGTCTGGTCCTGCTGTTCGCCGTTGCTCAGTACCAGGTTCAGCAGCATGCGGTCGCGCTTGCCGGGAGCCATCATGCGGGCAGCGATTATCTTGTCGTTGTGCTTCTTCTGGGCAGCATTGTAGCTCATACGTTTACCCTTCTGGTAGGTGGGCACGCTACTGTTGTCGGGTTTCTGCACGAAGATCGCTTCGAAGGGGCTTAACTGGTAGTTGTCGTCACCAGGACGATAGGCCACATACTTTGCGCCGTCCCAGATGGTCAGCGGTGCATCGTACTCCATGTCATCGATGTCGTAGTAGCAGGTCAGCGGGTTGCCTACAAGATTCCAGCTGGCATCCTCATCGACGGCAGCGGCATAGGTCTTCAGCGCGTTCGTCTTCGTAGATGTTGCCCAGCTAAAGTCAGGCTGATCCACTGTAATATCCAGTGCTCCGCTGTTGTTGCTCTGGAAAATGTAACCCACGCCCGGCTCTAAGTATTCGATACCCTCGGACAGGTTCTCCCATCCGCTATTACCACTGGCACGTTTCTCGCCATTGTAGCGACGGAACACGTAGCTGCCAGGTGCCTGCACGTTGCTCAGCTTCACGCGGAACGGGAAGCAGAGGAAGCGCCACTTTTGCCCAGTCACATCGATGTGGAAGGTCACGGTATCGGCCATCAGGTTGTTGTCAGGAATGATAGAAGCTCCCCTTAAGCGATTGTAGTTAATATCGATGTTGCCCACTTCCTGATTCGTTTCACCCTCGATGGTAATGCTCGAGCCGGCATACGCGTTGATATTGAGGTCTTCGCCCTCAGGACTTTCGAAGCGCTTGCCAGACAGCAGCACGAAGTCGTCGGTGATGTAGAAGTACTTATAAGGCTCGTCAAAAGCAACCAACTCAGGGAACTGGCCCCACGTGGGACTGGCATAATAGTCGTTGAAGCCCTGTGTGGGCAGGTGGAGCGTAGCTACAGTATAAGTGCTGAATGTATTCGAGCTAATTTTGATGGGCTGCACCGTATAAGTGTAGATATCCTTCAAATTATTACACTTGTCAAAAGCATTATCGCCAATAGACTCTACCGAACTGGGAATGCGAAGTTCGGTAAGGTAAGAATTGTTTCTAAATGCATAGGTTCCAATCTTCTTTAGATTTTCAGGCAAACTGACAGAAGCAATGGGACAGCTTGTAAATGCATTTGACGCAATTGTATTTAACGTAGAAGGAAAAGCTACTGCTTTAAGATTGGTACAACCCGAGAAAGCCGATTCGCCAATGTCTGTCATTCCCTCGGGCAGCTGAATCGTAAAAATATTAGTACAATTTTTGAATGCATCTCCTTCAACCACTTTGGCACTTGCAGGTAGTTTTACCGAGTGCAAACGTAGCATATCGAAAAAGCCACCCACACTGTTGTCATGCGTTTTATAGCCTGTGGCGTATTCCTTATTGCTGGCCACGAAGATGGCATCTGTCAGGTCGAGGCGATGCAGATTGAACATCTTGTTGCGCATATACATGATGTCATCACTATCAATGTTACCACTCACTTTCAGCGTCATCACGTTCTCAAACTGGTCGGCTCCGATGCTGTTTAACACGGGGGCAGCCACATCCCACGTATGTTTGGCATCCTTCGAGAGAATCTGCAATTTGATGTCGCTCCAGTTTTTTGCTGCACGATAGGTGGCCACAGCCGATTCAGGTACTAAGAATGTCATATGATCACCACCGATTCTCCCACCCCAGGTTGGAGGGGTAGCAGGTAAGGTTACATAATCTAATGAACAACTCGAAAAGGCATCAGCTCCAATATAGGTGCAGGCACTCAAATCACCAATACTCGTCAAGCTAGTGCAGAGACAAAAGGCACGGGAGTCAATGTCCGTGCAGGCACTCAGATCACCAATACTCATCAGGTTAGTACAGAGATGAAAGGCTTCATAGCCAATTGAGGTACAGGCATTCAGATCACCAACGCTCATCAGGCTATCACAGCGATAAAAGGCTTGATAGCCAATGGATGTGCAATAGGGCAAATCATTAACAACCACCTTCTTTTTACATGACTTAAAAATTTCACCATTAATTCTCACCACCTTATACGTCTGTCCCTCATAACTGACTGTTCCATTTAGAATAAGGTCTCCCTCATAGTTAGCATTATACTTTGTCACCTCTACAGTGTAGTCTGGCGAGGTCGTAAGCACATTGTATTGAATGCCGTCTACCACGAACTTTTGTGCATTCACACCAATGCTACTGAGCACAAGCGCAAATAGTAATAATAGTTTTTTCATAAGCGTTGTTGTTAGTTTGTTATATTATATGGTCATTTAGTTATATCGATTTGAATATCTCATCCATGTCATTATTTGAGGGGAAGTCATTTCTTGAATTATTCCCCCAGATGCTGACAAACTTAATATCTGGCATAGTGTTCAACTTGAATACCATGTAATGTCCATTTCCACTCGTTAGTTTATTACTTG